>CAZBIU010000253.1:0-10190 GCA_964491625.1 uncultured Myxococcales bacterium | reverse complement strand
ACCCCATGAAGAAGCGCGTTCTGCTCGTCGACGATGACAAGGATCTCGTTGCGTCAACCAAGGCCGTGCTCGAATCCAACGGATTCGAGGTGGCGACAGCGCACAACGGCACCGATGCGTTGGCGGCCGTCGCCGACAGTCGTCCGGATCTGATTGTGCTGGACGTCATGATGGACAGCGACGCCGAGGGTTTCACGGTCGCTTACAAGTTGGAGGGCGATCCCGCGACCAGGCGGATCCCGATCATCCTGATGACCGGCTTCATGGATCACATGGCAGCCAAGCGTGATTCCTTCGACTTCATCAATGGGCGCGATTGGCCGGCTGCGAAGCTGATGCAGAAGCCGGTGCCGATGCCAGAGCTGGTCACGGCGATTCGCCAGCTTCTGGCCGAGGCCCAGGCGCTCAAGGTCGCGGTCGCCTAGCCCAACCGATTCTTCCCCCACTTTCCCTCCATTCATCGAGCAGCACCCGAGGTAAGCCGTATGTGTCACGTGGACCAAATCATTGCGGGACACGAGGAGCTTTGCAAAGAGCACCTCATCCCACTTCTGCAGGAGATTCAGGCGAAGGAAGGCTACGTCTCGCGAACCGCGATGACCAAAGTGGCCGACGCCATCGGCATCCCGGAAAGCCGGGTGTATGGCGTGGCGACCTTCTACAACCAGTTCCGCTTCGCCCCGAAAGGCGCGCACGTCATCGAGGTGTGCCGGGGCACCGCCTGTCACGTGAAACAAAGCCTGAAGCTCGCGCAACACCTGCAGCGCAGGCTCGCCTTGAAGCCCAACGGGAATTCGCCCGACGACAAATTCACCGTCATCACCGTTGCTTGCCTCGGGGCTTGCTCGATCGCGCCGGTGCTCAAGATGGACGGCGAGTTCTACGGCCATCTCGACGTGGAAAAGCTCGACCGGCTGCTCGACGACGCGGCGAAAGGAGAGGGCGATGCGAACAAGTAGCCTGATTGCGCCTTGCTGCGACCGCTGCACGCACCGGCCCGGCAGCCCGTGCCGCGATTTGATTCGCTGTCTGTCGGAAGGTCCCATCTGCCACAAGGACGAAGCCTGCGCGACGTCGCGCCAGGCCCTGCTCGCTAAAGTTCGCCGCGGCGGCGAGGGCACGCTCGTCTTCGTGGGTGCCGGCACCTGCGGGCGCGCCAACGGATCGACCAAGGTCATCGCTCGCATCGGTGACTTCCTGAAAGAGCACAACATCGCCGCCCACATCGTCGAGACCGGCTGCATCGGCTACTGCCAGCGCGAGCTGTTCGTCGACGTGCAGATGGACGGCGGCCCGCGTCTCGCTTACGCGGATATCAATCCTGGCAACATCGACCAGCTGCTGGGCGAAGTATTCTTGAGAAGCAACCTGCGCAACGGGTTCCTCTACGGGCGCCATGGCGAGGCAGGGCCGAGCTGGTCGGACGTTCCCGAGATCAACTCGACCGATTTTTTCAAGCGGCAGGTGAAGGTGGTGCTGCGCAACGCCGGCATCATCGATCCGGGCAAGCTGGACTCGGCGCTGGCCGCGGGCGCGTTCAAATCGGCCGCACGAGCCCTGTGCACCATGACCCCGGAAGAGGTCTGCAACGACGTGCTGGCGTCAGGTTTGCGTGGACGCGGTGGCGCGGGCTTCCCCACCGGGCAGAAGTGGAATATCGCCCGGCAGACCCCGCGTGCCCAGAAGTACCTCATCTGCAACGCCGACGAGGGCGATCCCGGCGCATTCATGGACCGCGCGGTTCTGGAGAGCGACCCCTTCTTCGTCATCGAAGGCATGCTGATCGCCGCTTACGCCATCGGCGCCAGCAAGGGCTACATCTACTGTCGCGCCGAATACCCGCTCGCCATCGAGCGTCTCACTCAGGCCATCGCCCAGTGTCGGCGCGTGGGGCTGCTTGGCAACAACATCCTCGGCAGCCTGTTCTCCTTCGACATCACCATCAAGCAAGGCGCCGGCGCCTTCGTTTGCGGTGAAGAGACCGCGATTCTGGCCAGCATCGAAGGCGGCCGGGGCATGCCGCGACCGCGTCCGCCGTACCCCGCCATCGCCGGTCTCCACGGTAAGCCGACGGTGCTCAACAACGTGGAAACCTTGGCCAACGTTCCGGTGATCATCGATCGGGGCGCGCAGTATTTCCAGGACCTGGGCCTCGGCAAGGCAGCCGGCACCAAGGTGTTCGCCCTGTCGGGCACCATCCAAAACACGGGCCTGGTCGAGGTTCCCGTCGGCATCAAGCTGCGCACCATCATCGAAGACATCGGCGGCGGCGCGCTGCCCGGCCACAGGATCAAGGCGGTGCAGATGGGCGGCCCGTCGGGCGGCTGCATTCCCGAGGCCCATCTCGACACGCCGACCGATTACGGCGCGCTGATCGAGCTGGGCGCGATGATGGGGTCGGGCGGCATGGTGGTGATGGACGAGCGCACCTGCATGGTCGACGTGGCCCGCTTCTTCATGGAATTCATTCGCAACGAATCGTGCGGCAAGTGCACGCCCTGCCGCGAGGGCACCACGCGCATGCTGGAGATCCTGACCTCGATCACCGAGCGTCCGGTGGGCGACGAGGATCGGCGCCTTGAGCGCATTCGCGGCGTCCTGCACATGGAAGAGCTGGCCTCGACGGTGAAGGAAGCCTCGCTGTGCGGCCTCGGACAAACCGCGGCCAACCCGGTGTTGTCGACCTTGCGCTACTTCCGCCACGAATACGAAGCGCATGTGATCGACCAGCGCTGCCCGGCTGGACAGTGCCAAGGGCTGGCGGTGTATGAGGTCGACAACGCGACCTGCATCGGCTGCCTCATCTGCAAGAAGTCTTGCCCCAGCAACGCCATCGTTGGCGAGCGCAAGCAAGCGCACTACATCATCGTCGATCGTTGCATCGGCTGCGGCACCTGCGTCACCGCGTGCCCCAAGCATTCCATCCACCTCGTCGAGCAGCGAGAAGAAGAAAGGGCCAGCCTGTGAGTCTCACCATTGACAGCAAAGAAGTTGAATTCTCCCCTGGCGAGACGGTGCTCTCGGCGGCCGGCCGGGCAGGTATCTCGATTCCGCACCTGTGCGCCCTCGACTGGGCTTGCAAGTCG
This sequence comes from uncultured Myxococcales bacterium, assembly GCA_964491625.1. Taxonomy (GTDB): domain Bacteria; phylum Myxococcota_A; class Polyangia; order Fen-1088; family Fen-1088; genus Fen-1118. Next base: position 7,104 of record CAZBIU010000253.1, on the reverse strand, counting down.
GATGCGGCCTGCCGCATGTGTCTGGTCGAGGTGGATGGTATGCCGCGGCTTCAGACGAGCTGCACCCTGGAAGCTAAGGATGGCCAGAAGGTCAAGACCCGATCGCCGCGCGTGCAGGCTGTTCGTCGCAACATCGTCGAGCTTCTCATCGCGAATCATCCGAACGACTGCTTGGTGTGCGAGCGCAACCAGAACTGTGAGCTTGCCAAGGTGGCAAGCGAGCTCGGCGTGCGCGAGCGGCGCTACCGGGGCCTCAAGAAGAACCATCCCATCGACATCTCGTCGCCCGCCCTGGTACGCGACCCGAACAAATGCGTCCTATGCGGCCGCTGCGTGGCGGTCTGTCACCAGGTGCAGGGCGTGGGCGCCATCGACTTCATCGAGCGCGGTATCAAGACCCACGTGGGGCCCGGCTTCCACGACGGCATCAACGTGTCGAGCTGCATCTTCTGCGGCCAGTGCACGCGCGTGTGCCCGACTGCGGCCCTGATGGAACGGAGCCAGGTCGAGGCCGTGGTGAGGGCGCTCGGCGATCCCAACGCCGTGGTGGTGGCGCAAATCGCGCCGGCGGTTCCGGCGACCCTGATGGAGAAGGCGCAAGCGAGCTCGGTCAAGACCATGCTGCTCAGGCTCGCTGCGGCCTTGAAGAGGATCGGCTTTGATGCCGTGTTCGATACCGGCTTCGCCGCCGACCTCACCATCATGGAAGAGGTGTCCGAGCTCATCAAGCGGGTCGAGACGGGCGGCCCGTTGCCTATGTTCACAAGCTGCTCGCCCGGCTGGATCGAATTCGTCGAGAAGCACCGGCCGGACCTCATTCCGCACCTGTCCACCTGCAAATCGCCGCAGCAGATGGCGGCGGCGCTCATCAAGGAGGTATATCCGAAGCACGTCGACCTCGCGGGCAAGCGCCTGGTCTGCGTGTCTTTCATGCCGTGCACCGCGAAGAAGGTGGAAGCCAGCACGCTCGGGGATGTGGATTTCGTCCTCACCACGCGTGAAATCGAGCATCTCCTGCAGCGCTTCGGTATCGACATCGACACCATGACCCTACAGGGCACGCTCGACCCGCCGTTCTCGTCGGCCACCGGCGCCGGCCGTCTGTTCGGCGGCACGGGCGGCGTGATGGAGGCGGCCATCCGAACTGCGCACAAGATGCTGACCGGCAACGAGCTCAAAGGTGGCTTCAAGATCGAAGAGGCGCGCGGGCTCGAAGGCATCAAGAGCTTCTCGCTCGACGTGGGCGGCACCACGCTCAACTTCGGCATCGTGAATGGCATCGGCCGTCTGCAACCGATGCTCGATCCTCTGAAAAAGGGGGCGTCGAACTTGCACTTCATCGAAGTAATGACCTGCCCCGGCGGCTGCATCGGCGGCGGCGGTCAGCCGTACGACACTGATCCCGAAAGCATTCGTGTGCGGCTGGAGCGTATCTACGACGCTGACCGTCGTGCGACGGTGAAGGTTTCGCACGACAATGACGAAGTCCAGGAGCTGTACAGCACCATGCTCGGCAAACCCCTCGGCGAGATCAGTCACCACTTGCTTCACCGCCACTACGTGGACCGCAAGCACGAGGATCCGTCCGCCCGAGAGTAGACGAAGGGCCTAGGCCATGGGTGTCATCGAGACCATTCTGCAGAACTGCCGCCGCTGCTACTCTTGCGTGCGCGAGTGCCCGGCCAAGGCGATCAAGATCGTCCTTGGACAGGCCTCGGTCGTGAAAGAGCGTTGCATCGCGTGCGGCAACTGCACTGTGGTCTGTTCGCAAAGTGCCAAGGCCTACCAGAGCGGAACCGAGAAGACAGTCGAGCTGATTGCGCGGGGAAAGCCGGTGGTGGCGATGGTCGCGCCTTCGTTCCCTGCCGACGATTCGGGCCACGATCCTGGACGGCTGGTCGGTGCCCTTCGCGCCCTCGGTTTTGCCAAGGTCGTCGAGGTCGCCTTCGGTGCCGACCTGACCAACCAAGCGTACCGGGCGTACATCAAGGAACACCCGACGGGCACGCGGCTGGCCACGGCGTGCCCGGCGGTGGTCGAGTACGTGCGCAAGTATCTGCCGGATCTGGTGGGCTGCCTGGTTCCCATTGTGTCGCCCATGATCGCCACGGCCATGGCGGTGAAGGCTCTCTACGGACAGGACCACGCGTGCGTGTTCATCGGGCCGTGCGTGTCGAAGAAGCAGGAAATGCGCGACCCGGAGGTGCCTGCAGTGGTCGACGCCGTGCTGACCTTCGACGAGATGCGACGGCTTTTCGTCGAGCGCGGTATTGCGCCCGAAAGTGCAACCCCGAGTGACTTCGATCCGCCGCGCGCCGGCAGCGGCCGCTTGTACCCGCTGGTGGGAGGCTTGCTCAAGGGCGCCGGGCTGGAACGTGGCTCGCTCAATGCCGAGGTGATGGTGTTGTCGGGGGCTTCCGAGATCCTCGACGCGCTCGCCGACTTGCATCCCGACGATCCCGAGCCGCTCTTCATCGAGCCGCTCATGTGCCGCGGCTGCTACAACGGGCCGGCCACGCGCGGGGACAAACGGCGGCCGCAGCGCAAGCGCCGGGTGGCCGACTACGTTAGGGCGCGCATGGAAGAGCCCACGGAAGCGGCGAGCGCGTTGCCGGCGCTGGACCTCCGCCGCAAGTTCACCGTCGACGACCAGCGCCTGCAAGAGCCGACCGAGCAAGAGATCCGCGTGATCCTCGCGCGCACTAACAAGTTCACCGTCGAGGACGAGCTCAACTGCGGCGCGTGCGGCTACGAAAGCTGCCGGGCCAAGGCGATCGCCGTGTATCGGGGCCTTGCCGAGGAAGCCATGTGTCTGCCGTTCATGATCGAGCAGGCCGAACGCGTGTGTCACGAGCTGAATGTGCCGTGGCCGAACCTCAAGGACATCCATCGCCATTTGATCAACACGGAGAAGCTAGCGTCGATGGGGCAGATGGCAGCGGGCGTCGCGCACGAGCTGAATAATCCGCTCGGCACGATTCTGCTCTACACCAATCTCTTGGCGCGCAAGCTAAAGGAACGGCCGGACCTCGATCACGACCTCAAGCTCCTGGTCGACGAGGCCAATCGTTGCAAGAAGATCATCGGCAACTTACTGGATTTTGCCCGGCAGAATCGAGTGCAGCTCGAGCAAACCAACGTGGCGGAGATGTTCCAGCGCGTGGTCGAGGAATCGCTGTTCGCCCTGCGCGACACGGAGCCGGGGCTCCGCATCACCTGCGAGGCGCCGCCGGAGCTGAGCGTCGACCTGGACAAGGACCAGATCGGACAGGTGCTGATCAACCTGGTGAAGAACGGCATCGAAGCCATGGAAGGAAAGGCGGGCACGATTCGCCTGTTTGCTGCGGAAGAGCCGGGCGGGCGTGTGCGCCTGGCGGTCAGCGACGAGGGCCGCGGCATTGCGCCCGAGGCGCGCGACAAGGTATTTCAGCCTTTCTTCACCACCAAGAGCCTGGGCCGCGGCACCGGCCTTGGCCTGCCCATCGCCTACGGCATCGTGAAGATGCACAACGGCCGTATCTGGTTCGATTCCAATCCGGGCGCGGGCACCACCTTCCATATCGAGTTACCCAAAACCCAATCGTTAAGAAGGAGTACGCTCTATGGCGAAAAGCCTCAAGATTCTGTTTGTCGATGACGACCGCGACTTCCTTGCCGCGCAGGCCGCGTTCTTCGGCGGGCGCGGCTTCGAGGTCGTGACCGTCGATCGTGCGGAAGGTGCGCTTGAGCGCATCGGGCAGGAAAAGCCCGACGTCATCGTGCTGGACTTGATGATGGAACACTACGACTCGGGCTTCATGCTCAGTCGAAAGATTCGGCAGGATCCGTCCATGGCCGGCGTACCGATTCTCATGCTCTCGGGCGTCGCCTCGGCCACCGGTCATAAGTTCGGGGGCGACGTGGCTGCGCTCAAGGACTGGATCAAGCTCGACGCCTTCCTCGACAAGCCGGTCACCGGCCGGCAGCTACTCAAGGTGATCGAAGAAAAGCTCGGAGCCGACAAAGCCGTCGCCGCGGGGTAGGGCGTGCCAACCATCCTGGTCATCGACGACGAGTACGGCGTCCGTTCGGGGATTCGACAGATCCTCGAATTGGAAGGCTATTCCGTCGACGTTGCGGAGACCGGACGCCAGGCCTTGGAGCTGCTCGACCAGCGCACGTTCGACGTCGCGCTCATCGATTACCAGTTGCCTGACGTCGACGGGCTGACCCTGCTGGCGTCGATCCGAAACCGCAAGCTGCCCACCATGACTTGCATGATCACCGCGTACGCCAACATCGACACGGCCATCGCGGCGACCCGCCAGGGCATCGATTTCTTTCTGCCCAAGCCCTTCTCACCGGACGACTTGCTGGGCGTGGTCGAGACCTTGACCCGTCATAAACAGGTCAAGGAGGAGGCGGAAAAGCTGCGCCGCGAGAACGAAGCCAACCTGCTCGCGCTCGCGACGGAAAAGAGCCAGACCGCCTCGCTGGTGGCTTCGCTGCACGACGCGGTCCTGGTGGTGAACCGCGAGCGCGAGGTGGTGCTGGCGAATCAAGTCATGGCGGCTTTGCTGGGACGCGAGCCGGGCGAGCTTCTGCGCATGCCCGTCGACCAAGCGCTGGCGGGCGAGGCGCTGGCGGGCCTGGCCGCTCTGCTCGCGACGCAAGACGGACGCGAACAGAACGTCGCCGAGCTGACCATTGGCGACAAGATCTTCTTCGCCAGCGTGGTCACTTTTCATGGCGCCGACGGCGATGCACTGGGACGCATCCTGACCCTCGCCGACGTTACCCTGCTGCGCAAGATGGCGATGGAGAAGCCGCGCTTCATCCGCACCATGGTGCACGAGTTCCGTTCGCCGCTGGGGGCGATTCGTAGCCTGATCGAGGTCGCCACGGAAAAGAGCCTGGGCGACAAGATCGATTCGTATCAGCCCTATCTGGAACGGGCCAACCATCGCATCGATCGCCTGGCCGAGCTGATCGGCGAGCTGCTTTCGCTCTCGCGTATCGATTTGGAACGCACGGCGGGCGAGCCCCACGCCCCGTCGGACGTCGCCGCGGTGACCACAGCGACGGTGGACTTGCATCGCCCGAGGATCGTGGCCCGCACCATGGAGGCCAGCATCGACGTCGAGGCGAATCTGCCTCGCGCGCGGATCGGCGAGGACGACCTGAAGACGATCCTTGGCAATCTTGTCGGCAATGCGATCAAGTATGGCCGCGACGGCGGCAGCCTGCGCATCGCTTGCAAAGTGATCGATGGCCGGATTCGTATCGAAGTTGCCGACACCGGCATCGGCATCAAGCCGGACAACCTGCCGCGGCTTTTCGAGGAGTTCTTTCGCGAAAAGCGCGCTGAGACCCGCGACATCGACGGCAACGGCCTGGGCCTGGCGATCGTCAAACGGCTGGTCGAACGCGCGGGTGGCACGATCGAAGTGGAAAGCACCGCGGGCACGGGCTCGCTCTTCCGGGTATGGCTTCCCCTTGCGTAGGGATTTACATGCCCACGTCGACCCGCTGATCTCAGCCCGGTATCTTGGCGGCGATCACGTCGACCTTCTCGATGGAAGGCGGCTGTGTGAGCAGGTCCCCCGCCCTCGCCATCAGGGCCTCGGCCACCCGCCCGGAGAGATGGGCCTTGCGGCCCGTTTCATCCAGAAATGCGTCGAAGATGCCAAAGGTGCTCGGCCCCATCCGGATCCCGAACCAGGCCTTGGTGTCGGGCTCGGCCTCGACCAGCGGCAATCCCTGCTGCAGGAACTGCTCGACCTCTCGTGCCTTGCCCGGTTTTGCTTCGAGCCGTACGAACAATCCAACGCGCATCATGAGAAAGCCTCCAGCGTTGTTGGTCTAACCGACTACATAGCTCGTTTTTGCGAAAAATCGAGGCCTGTCGTCGCGCAGATCAGGGGACGCCGGGCCGGATCACTGCGTGGCGTCGTTAGAGTCTGTGCACTTCCAACCGATAATGAACCTGCTTCTTGATCGAGGCACCTGTCGCTGCTCGGCGATCCTTCGCGCGCGTAGGCCAGATACCTACTTGCGACGGTGGAACGGTTGAGATAGACGCTGCCTCGCTTCTTCCACCCTCGTGCAACCATGACACAAATCACCGCCGCACCGACTGCAACCGACCTCGGGCCTCTTCGCGATCTGCTGGCCAATTGGGTCGACCTGAAGCCGCGCAACCTGATCGCCGTCCTGCAAAGGGCACAAGAGCTCTACGGCTACTTGCCCACCGATGCCCTTGACCACATCGCGGACGCGATGCGCATCGCTGAGGCGCGTGTGTACGGCGTCGCCACCTTCTACTCGCAGTTCCGCCTCAAGGCGCAAGGCGAGCACGTGATTCAGGTGTGCAACGGCACCGCCTGCAACGTGAAGGGCTCCGAGGAGCTACTGGGCGAGTTGGTGGCCGTCCTCGGTATCCACGCGGGAGACACGACGCCCGACGGGAAGGTCACTTTGGAGAAGGTGAACTGCGTCGGGGCCTGCGGCGTGGCGCCTGCCATTGTTGTCGATGGTGAGGTTCACGGCCGAATGACCCCCAAGGCGGTCGGGAAGCTGGCCCGCAAGCTCTTGACCACGCCCAGGCCTCCCGTGGTGCGCAAGTCTGCGACGTCGGACAAAGCGCTGGGTCGCACCTTTCTCGAACGCTGCTGCGATAAATGCCAGACGCGCCCGGGAACGCCGTGTCCGAATTTCCTGCTCTGTCGCATGGAGGGCTTGTCCTGTCACGACGACGAGCAGTGCGCGAAGTTCCGCGAGGAGCTGCACAACCTGGCTGAGCACAAGTCGCCGCAGTTCCTAGCCACCGCGTTCCTGTGCAAGGGGCTGACCTGCGACGCCAGCGACGAGCCGTCGGTGTACAAGGCGTTCCTTTCCGAGCTGAAGAAGCGCGGTCTTTCCGGCAAGGTCGATTTCATCGAGACCGGTTGCCAAGGCCTTTGCGAGGTCGGGCCGATCGTTCAGCTGCTGCCCCTGGAGGCGTTCTACTGCCGGGTCAAGCCCACCGACGTCCCCGAGATCATCGAGAAGCACATCTTGGGCGGACAGGTCGTCGAGAAGTTGCTGTACGCGCCCGGCCATGTCACCGAGGCTTCGATCCCATTT
>CAZBIU010000252.1:0-10197 GCA_964491625.1 uncultured Myxococcales bacterium | reverse complement strand
TAAAAGCCTCTGCCAAACCAGCCCTGCGCAACACGCTCCGGGCCGCCTCATCCATCGGTGCCACCGTCTATACCACCTCGCCACCAAGACGAAGCAAAGAGTGATGAACAGTGTTTCTGCAAGGTAAATCAGATACCGGCATAGTGGCACCAGCGAGCTCTGAAGAAATGCTTCCACACCTGAGAGAGAGACTGCAATAAACACGGCCAGGTAGTAGTCACGGGGAAACCTTCCCCACCAGCGGCCGCAGTGCCACCAGATTCGTTCCCGCCGAAATCCTTTCCAACCAAATACCGGGTTGAGCACGAACCAGAGGAAGTCCCATTGTACTGCTAGAACAAAGTACCGGGAAAGCGCCGTGACCTCGTCAATCAAGGTCCATCGCGGCGGCCGCAATAGCCCCGCATGAACGAAGTACAACGAAAGCAGGAAGACCCAGCAGTGGTAACCAGTTAGAGGTCTGCCCCCCATGAACATGCCGTAGATGCGAGCAGCGGCTCCTCGGCATCGGTACCAGGTTGGAAGCCGCTCTGCCCATCCGAAAGGGCCTTCGATTTCGACTTCAAGCGCGGCCATCAGCACCGCAAAACCTGAATAGAATAGCGCGGCCATGGGTTAGAATGGCGAGGTTGATTGCAGTTTGTCAGTGGGAATCCAGTAGCTGGCACCCTTGCGAACCGTACCGCCGAATTCCGTGGGAGCTTCCCATTCGAACTGGCTGTCGCGGTCGTCGGGGTAAGGGAGACTTAGAATATCGTTCTCGCGAATCCCGGTGGTTCCCCAGTTACCCTCCCAGTAGCGGCGAATCTGGACCACCCTGCAGAGTGCACTCGCATTGTCCGCCGATACCTTCTCGACCAGCATCTCGATAGAAAATATTGAGTGCCCCCTAACTCGCGCGCCAAGCCATCCAGGCCGGTCAAAGTCGACCTGATGGACAAACCACACCTGTTCACTCAACAGGCGGCGATAGTATGCGTCGCCAGGGCTGCCAGAAATCTGCAGCAAGATTGAGTCGCCGGTTCGTTCATTCTTCGTAATCCGAAGGGTGGCGCCCTCCGGCATCCCTTGGCCTACGCCTGCCAGCACGACATCGATCGGGTGGTCGAACTTGTATATCTGTTCTGTTTGTCCCCAGCGCACGATCAACGTGCACGAGGCGCCGTCGTGATAAAGCGAGCTTCCGAACCCGATGCCGAAGGTTCCTATCGGGGTGCTTATCGACGCATTGGGCAAGCGAGCCTGCACACGGCCGTTGGCGCCGATTTCCAACGTGAGTGGCCCGAAGGAATAGCTGAAGCTGGTACCGTCCGCTTCCTCGCACGGCCCGGGGGCTGCGAAGCGGCTGGGGCCATCTTCCACGGCGGGTTCGTTGAGCTGCCGGGCCGTCGTCGGCTCCGCGGCCGGCATCTCTTCAACAATCGTCTCTTCGGTCTGCGTTTGAGCAGAAGGGCAAGCCGCGCGAGCCTCTTCTGCGTTCCTAGGAGAGAGAACTTCGCGGGCCGGCCGAATTCCGCTGTCGATTGAGACCGCGACGCCGTTGCTGGAAGCGGCGAACGGCACCGAATACGAGATCGTATAGTCGTCGCCAGCGTGAGCTCCTGAATCGAAGGTGCCTGCCCAATACAGCGCGAGCCCGCCTTGGGCCAGGAGCTCCGCTCTGAGCCGATGTTGACTCCCGACGGTGTTGCGTAGACAAAGCTTCGCCGGACCTTCCTTGGGATCGAAAGCCGACGAAGAATTGCTCCTATCGACGGAGAAGCGAACCCGGGCATCGGATGGCACGGCCGGTAGCTCGACAAGAATATCCACGTCGGAGCTGCCTTTGGTTGGGCCACAGGGACGAGTCTCGAGGCGATTCGTCCGCTCGGCCATTGTGCTCCGTGGGCAGAGGATTGCGGCCAGAGCAGCGATCGCGCTGAGGAGCCAATTCAAACGCCGGTGGTCCATGGTGTCCTCCTTTCACCAACGAGCATGAAGCATCGGCAAAACAAACGCTATCGGAGCTATTTCGTCGAGGAGGCAGGAAAAATTCTTGTGTGCGGCGTTCTAATCTTCCAATCGAGGTTCATGCGCGCCGTGCTACGTTTCTTCGCGGGGGACCCTGCGCATGAGCGACAAGAGCAAGCGACTGATCGTGAATAGCAAGTTGCTAAGGTACATTTTAGTGAAGGAATTCAAGGGCCAGAAGAAGGCAATGGCCGAACGCGTCAACGTGGATCCGAAGACCCTTGATGTATGGCTAGCCGACACGCGGGAAGCGGCCAACCACTCGGCGCTCAAACACGCTGCGGCTGGGCTCAAGCTACCGCTTGCTGCGCTGTGTTTAGGGGCGCCTGAAGAGATGGGGTTCTCCGAAAACGATCTGGCGAAGAGACTGGGGGGAATCATGGGCAGCGTCGCGAACATGGTGGGCAAACAACTGGGGCCGCTACTGAAGTGCTTGCATTGGGGCAACGTCTTGGTCGACGATGATCGATGGTATCGTACGACGTGGGTCTGGAACTACAGGGCCCCCGTGACTCCGGGCTACGCGCTTCTCGAGCTGACGTATGACGGGCCATCACTGGACGCCATCCTCACGTTCCAAAAGGAATTTGGCCCTGTGAGCCTGCTCATCGACTACGGCATTTTGAAGCACGTGGATGACGGCGTGTCGGCTTTTGAGACCATTACACGACGGGGTGTTCGAAAGGCGCTGTCGCAGAATACGAAGAAGGTCGAGTTCGTTACCTACTACGATGCTTGGCCGCAAGGTTTCGTGGCACGAGCCAATCGAGAGCTCCGGATTGAAGAGAAGGAAATGATGAGCGAGGAAGAAGCCGAGCGACGCCTTCTGAATCCTGGAGATCCGCTCGTGGGTTTCCGGCGGTCGATCGTGCATGAAGATCGCAAAGACGGGCTTGTGGGCACAGAAGGTTTAAGAAACACACGCGCCGACTCCTGAAGGTCCACTTCTCTCACCATGTCGGCGTCATGGGTGTTGTGGCCGTAGCTATAGATGGTGTAGCCGAGCCGGTCGATTAGTCGACGCAGAGCTTCGCGGGCGGTTCGTCGAGCGGTACTGGCTTGTGACCGTCGACTTGGTCGAGAAGAAGTCGAGCGCATCCGAAGTATTTCGCGTACGGATGGCATTTGCCGAGGAAAAAGCCCTTGGGCGGCGGTCCCTTGTCCACGACCTCGGTGTCAGGGTCGTCTTCGGCCACGCACTGCGATTCGCAGTCCTGCTTGGACTTGCAGGTCTTGCCGGCGTCCTTGGTGCGGCAAAGACAGGCTTCCTTCTGGGCCATCCCGTGCCGGCCCCAGACGCCGTTGCACGCACGGCACTCGTCGGGCATGCGCTCGTGTGGGGACGCGACGGTGGTGACCGCATCCGGGGTGGTCTGCTGAGGCCGCGTCGAGCGACAGCCGGAAGCCATGCAAGCTGCGATCGCGACCGCAAGAACGACGTAGGCGTGCTTCACAGGGGACATGCTACCAGTTGCGCATGGAAAAGGGGATTGCGCACAGAAAGACGCCGACACATGCTCGTGCTGCCATGGGCTCTCGGAATGGCCGCTCCGCAGGCGTCTTCGTCCTGGTCTCAGGATTGGCCGCAGGCGCTTGCGACGGCGGAAAGACCGAGTACATGGGCGAGCAAGCGCCCTTCGCCGGCTGCGAGCAGACGCCGACCGCGCCGCCCGCCGCGCTCGGATTGGATCCCTTCTACGCCAAGTACCTCGACGGCTACGGAAGCCCGGTGCTCTCCTCGGCCAGTGTGCAGGATGAAGCGCTGGTTCGGGCCTGTCGCATCACCGGCGAAATGCTGTCGGCGCGGGCCGACCTGCGCAAGGCGCTTGCCGCCAACCACCTGCGCGTGGCTGTACTGGCGACCTCGGAACACACCACGGAGATACCGGAGTACTCGGATCTCAACAGCGCCTTTCCCAACACGAGCTGGGACCAGATACGCGGAATCGGCGCCACGCGAGCGCGTCCGGTGGCCTCGGCCGGCGAAGAAAACCTACTTTGCTCGGACGGCGACCCCAACAAGACCCAATCGATCTTGATTTGGTTGCTGGCCTACGCGATTCGCGAGCTTGGCATCGCCGACTTGGACAGCCAGTTCGACGGCCGCCTGCAAGCCGCCTACCGGTCAGCGATGAACGCCGGACTGTGGGCAAACACGCTGGCCGCCACCGATGCGCCGACGTATTTCGCCGAAGGCGCGCAAGCGTATTTCGGCGGCGACACCGCGAGTCCCGTCAACTCGCGCGACGCCCTCATGGCCTACGATGCGGGCCTGGCGGCCCTGCTTGCCGAATGGCTACCGGCCATCTCGTGGCACGCAAGCTGTTACTAGTAGAACGACAGGTCGTCGATCCACAGATCGAAGCTGGCGCCGCCCAGACTGGTGCTGGAGTAGTACTGGAATTCCAGGCTCCAGATGGCCGACGGCGAAAACGGCGTGGCGCTGCCGCCGGTCAGCTTGCTGAAGGGAACGCTGATCTCGGTCCAGCTGCTAGAGGAAAGCGCGCCATACTTGAGCTCGTTGGCCTCGCAAGTGGTGAGCGTGCAGGTGCCGCCGTATTGGGTGGATTCTGTCGAGGGCATTTGGCCCACCACGATGAGCGAGCCCGTTCCTTTGGCCCAGAAGTGAATGCCCGTGTAGGCGCTGGCGTTGTAGGTGCCGGGCACGTAGGCCCGGTTGGTACTGTTGGGCCAAACGCCAATGCCTGCATAAGTCGAATAGATGCCCGATATGTGCATGGCTCGAGTGCTGGTCGAGGTGCGGGGCGTGGACATGACCGCGGGCAAGACCGAGCCTCCGGCCGCCGGTGTGATGCTGGACGTTGTCGCTGCGTCGACGTAGGTAAACCACATGCCGGTCCGGCCGGTGGTTTGACAGATCTGCCCGGTGCCTGACTCCATGTCGTCGATGAGGGCACCGCATCCGCCGGTGCCGGTCACCCCGCCCGAACCGACCACGCCGCCCGAACCCACCACGACGATGGTTCCACCCGACCCCACCACACCGCCCGAGGCGACGACGACGGAGCCGCCCGAGCCAAGCGCACCGCCCGCACCACCGCTGCCAACCACGGGCGCGTCGGGAGGAGTGGCTGCGTCCGGCCCGCCGCAAGCTCCCGAGGCCGCCACGCATCGACCGCTTGAACAGCAGCCATCACTACTGCATGTGTTGCCGGCGCAGCACACGTCACCGAGCGAGCCACAGCGAGCGCACACGCCATCGGCGCCACTGCTGGTGCAAGCGTTGCCGGCCTGGCATTGCGCCAGACCGCTGCTGGCAGGGCAGCAGATTTCGCCAGAGGCTCCGCACGACTGGCAGCTACCACCCGCGCACAAGAGTCCGTCGTAGCACTGGCTTGTGCAGCAGGCTTGCGTCTTCGCGCCACACCCTGAACATCGCCCAGCCTGGCAAACGCCTCCGCTGCTCCCGCAGGTGGCGGTCTCGGCGACGCAGATGTTGCTAAAGCAGCAGGACGGGCTGCCGCATTGGCTGCCAGGACAACACGGACTGCCGGGCGTGCCGCAGGCGATGCAAAGGCCGCCGCTGCAGATCGCGCCAGCCTGGTTGCAGAGGTCAGACTTGCCGCTGGTGCCGACGCAACACGGTCCACCGAGATCGCCGCACTTCGCACACAGTCCACCGCTGCATACCGTGCTGGGCGACGTGCAAACAGGCGAACCCGTACTGCTCGTGCAACATTGCGTAGCGAGGCCGCCACAGGTGCCGCACGCTCCGGCGTTGCACACCCCGTCGCCGAGCCCGATACAGACCCCGCCCACGGTCATGCAAATGCCGGACACGCAGCAACCACCGTTGTTGCAGCTATTTCCCCCGCAACACTGGAGGCCGGCTTCCCCACATGGGGCGATAGGTGCGCCACCTGCGCCGCCCTGGCCAACTTGTGCCGCATCGGATCCACCGTCGCCCTTCGCACCGCCGTGGCCGGGATTCGGCAGATAGCCACCGTCGTCGCTGGACAGTCCACCGTCGTCACCCGACAAACCAATGCCGCGCGATCCACCACAGCCCCACCCGTAGCCGCCCATGCCCGCCGCCAGAAACAGTACCAAGAAACGACGAGTCGTTATGGATGTCACGAGAGCCCTCCTGGCCGGCAGGAACAGAAGACAATGCCGGCCTGGGCCCATCATACGCGAAAACCAGGCTGTGGTCGCGTCGCCAAACCCCGAAGACTCATACGGTCGTGCTGAGGAATGATCGCACCGGGGCCGGTCATGGTATCCTGCTGCGTAAAGCTTATCGCGCGTTGCTTGGTTTGACTTTGGGGTGTGTTGATTGTCCGAACCAGGCCTTTGCGACAGAGAGCCGCTCTTCCATGCCAGCCGATGTTCTGTTCCGGATCGACCTTCCGCACGGACGCTGCGTCGGCGTGCGGGTGCCCAGCACCATCGAGCAGGGGGACCTGTGCATGCTGCGTGAGGAGGAGGCCATGTTTCTCGGCACGTTGTCGCCCGCACGCAAGCCGACCTGGTTGGCCGGGCGGATCGCGCTGCACGGTGCGCTGCTGGACATCGGGCTCGACAAGGGCCCGATCCTCGCCACGACCCGCGGTGCGCCCGAGCTGCCCGAGGGCGTGACCGCATCGATCAGCCACAAGCGCACCCTCGCGGTGGCCCTGGCGGCGGCGCAAGTCCAAGGTCTTTCGTTGGGCGTCGATATCGAGCCGATTCCGGTTTTGCCGGCATCGCTCGGCGAGCCCGCCTGGGACAAGCGCCCCGACATCAGCAGCCGCATCATGACCGGCGAAGAACTGGCGGCCCTGGCGATGATTCCCGAGCACCTGCGACGCCGCGAAGTGATCCTGAGCTTCTCCATCAAAGAGGCACTGTACAAGGCGCTCAATCCCATTGTGGGACGCTACGTTTCCTTTCAAGAAGCGACTGTCTTCCCGCACAGTGACGGCAGCGTCGCGGTCACGCTGAGGCTGAGCAAACAAGAGGGCCCGTTCTGGGCCGAGGCGCGCTGGTCGGAAATCGAGGGCCACCTTTTGACCACAGCCGCGCTGCGACCTCTCGGCTGAATCAGTCGAGCAAGAGTCCAGTACGACAAAGACGAATGCCTTGGTGCTGGTCGGCGGAAAACCACACCTGGCGTGCCAGCCCCGTGACGTCGGCGATGGGCAGCGGACCAAACTGGCGTGAATCTCGCGATTCGTCGCGATTGTCGCCCAGCACGAAGACCTGACCGTTCGGCACCGTCAGTGAGAGCGTCGCATGGCCGTCGCCCTTGCGCCACAGCACGCGATAGCTCGTGCCGTCGCCAATTTCGCGAAACGCCACGTGATCTTCGAGTAGACGATTGAGCGCCGGGTCGCCGAGGTCGTGGACTTCCTCGTGGGTAAGCGCCGCACCGTTCACGGTCACGCGCGTGCTTTCGATTTCGATCTTGTCGCCTGGCAGCCCGACCACGCGTTTGACGTACATGGTGGTGCGATCGTTGGGATAGACGAACACCGCGATGTCGCCGCGGCGAAGCTTCACGCCACCGCGCTGGCCGACCCGTTTGTCGGCGAAAAAGCAGTCGCCCGCAAGAATCGTGGGCAGCATACTGGCGCTCGGCACCTTGAAGGTTTCGATGAGGTTGGCCTTGGTGGCGCGCGTCGCCGGACCCAGGACCACGAGATGCCCGAAGAGGAAGATCGCAAGATAGACCACGGGGCGATTCCACGCGCTCGGACTGAACCCTTCCTTGCGGCGGGCGGCCAGGCGATACGCATCGACCACAGCATAGGCATAGATCGCCAGCGTAAAGAGCACGCCTGCGACCACGAGCCAAAGCAGGGCGGCCCTCGGCCCATGCAGGGCAAGCCAGGCAAACGAGGGCAGCGGCAACCCGAGCGAGAGAATGAGCAGCGCCCCGCGCCCGACTTGGCCACAGTATATGTGCCCGAGCCCCGGCAAGAGCAGGCTGGCGAAGCTGGCGAGAAGTGGTCGTCGGGTCATGGAACGCCTCCCAAGCTTGCGGTCGGGACAAGGGTCGAGAACACGAAACGAAGCAGGTTCACGATGGCAAAGGCGACGCCCACGTTGGCCAGCGCGACCTGGACCCAGCGCTTGCCAAGCACGTCGTCCCAGCCCCCGGAGCGCGCCGGGGCAGCATCCAGATGGCGCATCACCCGGTCGGCGAATCCGTCCGGCACCTGGGCCGCGCTGTCGAGCCCGTCGGCGACCAAAGCGTCGAAGGCAAGGCAGTCCGCGACCACCCCCGAGCATTTCGCACAGGCGAGGACGTGGGTCTGTTCGCCTTCACCGAGCATTTCACCTGCGACCACGCGTTCCTGAATCAAGGTGCACGACACGTTCATGACGGGTCCTCCGAATTGGCCAGCGCCGCCCGCAGCAGCGCCTTGCCGCGAAAGATGCGCGATTTGACGGTTCCGATAGCGCAGTCTTCGATCTGCGCGATCTGTTCCAGCGACAGCTCCTTCAGATACGCGAGCAGCAAAGGGGTGCGCAGGGTCTCGGGCAACGTCCGCAGCGCGCGCTCTACCCGACCTTCGCGCTCCGAGATTTCCAGCCGATGTTCCGCCGAGGCCGTCTCTTGCGGCGCCGGCAGCTCGCCTTCGTCGATCGGAACGTGCTCGGCGCGACGATGACTGCGCGACCTTTCGTTCAGCGCCAGCCGCTTCGCGATGGTGAAAAGCCAGGTGGAAAAAGCCGCCTTGCCGGCATCAAAGTCGGCCAGGCTGCGAAAGACGCGCAAGAAGACTTCCTGCGACAGCTCTTCGACGCTCGCCTGCCCCAGGCCGAAGCCGCCCAGGAAGCGAAACAGTGGGCGTTGGTAGCGGATCACCAGCAGGCGGAAGGCGTTGCGATTGCCGCCCAGCACCTGGCGTATGAGAAAACCGTCGTCCATCGTGGTTGTCGATCCTACGACGGTTCATACCGGGGAGAGGGCGGAAGGTTCCTGGGGATCTCAGATGGTCAGAAGGCCGCGCTTGGACGCCAGCAGCACCGCGCCGATATGCGCAGCGTGCACCATGCGACCCGAATCGATCTCGGACATCAGCGATCGCAGCGGGTGGCGGTGAACCACGATGACCTCGCTGGCCTCGTGCTCTGTCGGACCCGCCGGCTGGGCGCCGGTAGCGAAGAAGAAATGCGCCCGGTGGGTCGCGCGCGCCGGCTCGGGGGCAACGACCGCGAGCAGTTGCCACGCATGCGCCGCGTATCCGGTTTCTTCCCGCAGCTCGCGCTGGGCTGCGGCGAGCGGCGCCTCATTCGCATCGATCACCCCTGCGGGCAGCTCCAGGCTCGACCGTCCCAAGCCGTGGCGATACTGCTCGACCAAGATGACATCGTCGTCAGCCGCGCCTTGCCCGGTCACCGCAAGCACGCCCGCCCAGTCCGGCGAGTGCGTCACGTGGAACTCGTCGATGACCGCGCCATTGGGCAACTCGACCCGCTCTTCACTGATAGACAGCCAGCGGCGCGCAAGCAGGATCTTCTTGTCGAGCACTTTCCAGGGTTTCACATCACCCAATCGAGCGCGCCAAGTGGCAGGTGTCAACCCAAATCCCCCCGCGATAGCCGCGGAAGGTCGTGGCCGTAGACGTGGCCGTGGCCGTGGCCGTGGCCGTGGAAGGACATGCTCCGTCGACCAAGACTACGGCCACTACCCCAGACGATTGTCCCGTTTGGCTGTGCCTTCGAATTCGCCTTGTACGTGGAGCAATGAACCCTTTGACCTGGACGGTGAGGCTGTCCAACCAAGCCACTGAAGCGCTGAACGGCAAGGCATTAGCCGCACGAGCGGTTCACGGAATCGTTTGACGTGGTATGGGTTATATCCCATACTGGTGAATGCGATGCCAACGGTTTTCGATGGCGACTTTGAATGGGACTCGGCCAAGGCTGCGTCGAATCTCGCGAAGCACGGCGTGTCGTTCGCTGAGGGGCGAACGGGAAGTCTATGAAACTGGAGGAAGCTCATGAGCCACGCAACCAAGCGGAAGATTGAACTGCGAGAGGAACCTGTACGGGTTCTCGGTCGAGGTCTGGGCGCCCAACGCGGGGTTCATCTAACGCTGCGAACTCTCCGCGAGGCGGCGGGGAAGACGCAGGTTGATGTCACAGGCTTGGCTCAGATGGACCAGGCTGACGTCTCCCGGCTTGAGAGTCGGGAGCGTTTCGACGATTGCCAGGTTTCTACTCTGCAGCGATATC
>CAZBIU010000251.1:0-10218 GCA_964491625.1 uncultured Myxococcales bacterium | reverse complement strand
ACCTAGGCCGTCACAGAAACGACCGAGCCAGATTGGCGGTGGTCGATGTGCATCTTGCGCTGCCCATCTTCGCGGATTCGTGAGAGGATTCTTCCGACGTATTCTCGGACACCACGGATTCGGCGGTCTTGCCGCATCCCACAAGCGCGAAGGAGATGCAATGACTCGAACGCTCAAGCTAGTGACATTGGTCGTTCTCGGCGCCTGGTTGATGACGACCACGAGTTGCGAAGACAAGGTATGCAACGACGCCTTGCAGACTTGCAAGAAGGAGGCGACCGAGCAACGGAGGGAATGCACGACCAACTTGGCCAAGCTCACCGAGCTGAAGACGCAACTGGCGGACGCCGAATCCAAGGTTGCAAGCCTGACCAAGGAAAACGACGAGTTCAAAGCGAAGAGCGAAGCGGCGGAAGCAAAGGCCAAGGGCAAGGGCAAGGGGGGAAAGGCCAAGCACAAGAGGAAGGGTAAGAAGTAGCTGGGATACCCAGCCCATTTTCGAGAACCATCTACTGCTATGTCCTGGCGGCCATGCGCGGGCGTGTCCGGACTATGCTCGGCGCGACTATGAAAGGCACCCGACCTGTCGCGGGTTGCGCGGCCATCGCGATGGTCCCTCGCGGTCATCGTGGGAGGTGTTGCGTGCCATAGCAGAACCGCCGCGAGGGCGTCGGCCGCGAGTGGAACAGGGGCACAGCCTTCGGCCTCATCGCGTCCGGTACCAGTCGCGGCGGCGGCCAAACCCGAGTGCGTGGCATGCGTGATGGAGGTCATGCGGCTGGCATCGCACAATCCTCATCCGTGAAGGTGTTCCAGAGCATCGGCGGCGCCGTTCCTGCTGCAGCCGAAAATGCTGTGGTAACCAACGAGACGATTGGTGGACCTTCCGTAGCAGCGAACAGCGTTACGCTATTGGTGGCTCAGGAGTAGGGCTGCTACGCCCTGAGCACTATTCGCAGCGCTTGAGGGTGGCCAATATGAATCTCTGGATGGCGTCGAGCGCGCTGTCCGAACGGTCATCGATGGAGGCCTCGATGCAGTACTGGCCAGCGTAGGCTTCGGCTGCGTAGGCGACCGGCAGCCCTATGTCGACGACTGCGTTCGACAGGCTGCCGATCGGCGCACGGGAGACCGGCAGGTCGACATTGTAGAGCGCCAGAGCGTTGTCCGAAGTGCCCATGTCGTGAACGAAAATTTGGACCGTGCTCGTATCCTGCTGGTAGGCGGCGTACACGCTGGCGACCCAGCCTCGATCGAGGTACTTGGGTGCGCCACCATCGATGAGGTTGTAGAGCTTGGTGTCGGTGTCGGCCACCGTCGGGCTCCCGTTAAGCGTCCAGGCGTCGATCTCGTGGTTGGCTGGCACTCGAGTATTCAATGAGGGCGTACCACCACACCCGGCCGACGCCAAAAGCACCAAGATGAGGATTGCAGCGAGCTTTGCCATGACTGGTGTCCTCCCAAGGGCCGATGGTACATCAGCCAATCGCATCGGGGGGCGGAAAACTTGGCCAGGAGCCACCGATAGACCTAGGGAACTGCTCAAGGGCATAGACGTCGGGGAACTCAGGCTGGCATCCCCCGTCCAGTGCCCCCGGGTTGTTGGAAAATGGACACACGCCAACACTCGTGCGCGCCAACGCTTAGGGATTCCTGGGCGCCGACCTCGGCATGTGGATTGCCTTTGGACAGGACATGCGACGGATTGGAAAATGGCTCTTCGTAGCTCGTTTGGTGGTCCTCCTGGCGCTCTCGACGGAAGCGCGGGCCGCAGATATCGTCCCGTACCAGCCTAGCCCTGGGGCATTTCCAGCCGACGCAGGCTATCCATTCGCCACCTACACTCCGATCGGCCCTGTTCCACCACCGCCACCTGCGCCTGCCGCGACGCCGGAAGCTCTCCCGCTTAGGCCTCCCCTGCCGCCACTCAAGCTTGTCGAGCCCAGCGAAGAAGCTCCGCGATACCGCTGGTACGGGTATCAAATCTTGATCTCGGACGTCGTGACGTCGGCCCTTGTGATCGGCGCGGCCCGGGAAAACTCTGCCAATGCCCTCTACCTGGCCGCCGCCACCTGGCTGCTGGTTCCGCCCATCATCCACGGGCTGAACGGCCAGTATGGAGCCATGGGCATAAGTTTTCTCGGGCGACTCCTGCTGCCGTCCCTCGCTGGCTTTGCAGGCGTGGCGATCGGTAAGTCAAACTGCACCCCCAACGGCGACAATATGGATTGCGCGATAGCCGAGGTCGGGTTGGGCGCGCTCGCCGTAGCGCTTGCCGCCATCGCGGTCTCCTCCATCGACATCGGCCACTATGCCTGGGAGTCGATTACGTCGCCGTCCCCCATTGCCGTGGCTGTTCTTCCCACCCAGCACGGCGCAACCCTGGCGCTGGGGGCAACGTTTTAGGAGGGCGAATGAACCGTTGCGAAGCGGCCATTTGCGACCTCGGGCCCAAGGCTCGCGGATCTGAAGGGCCACCGTAGTATCATCTTCCCGCCACCGGGAGCGCGCATACGATGATCCATCTGGTCCCGATCCTGAGCACGGCCGTCATCGAGGTCTTGGTGCTGCGGCGCTTGCGCTTCGGCTGGTTCATCGTCGCCCTGGTGCTGGCCGGCCTTCTCGTGGACGCGAGCTACCTGGCCTACACCCCGATTACCAAGCGCAGCTACGACGGGGCTTCGCACGTCTTCTACATCGACTTTCTCATCGAGCACCTGCGGCTACCGCCACTCGGCATTCTCTGCACCACCTGCGGGCACCCACCGCTCTACTACGCGCTCGCGGCGTTGTGGTCGAAGGTCGTGCTCGCAGGCGGGTGGATCCCGCACGGGCTCGGGCTGCAGTGGCTTTCGTTGCTGCTATCTGGTGGCTTCGTCGTCTTTGCGCTCCTGCTCCTGCGCAGCTTCATCGAGCGCCCAGCGATCTTGCGGCTCGCGGCCGCGCTGGTTGTGTTCTGGCCCTCGGGCATTCTGAATTCCGTGCGCGTGCACAACGATGCGCTCGCCTCACCGCTGATGCTCGCCGCCATGTACTTCATCGCACGATGGGACCGGGGGGGTAGGCAACGCGACTTCGGATGCGCTCTCGGCGCCTGCGCGCTGGCACTGCTCACCAAGGCGACGGGATATGCCCTGGCGGTGACACTCTTGCTGATGGCGGCGCTGCGTTGCTGGTCGCCGAGCTTGCGCCGCGATAGCATCCGGCTGGGTGTGGTCGCCACGGTGGTCCTGCTGGGCTCAGCGCTTTTGCCCCTGGCTTTCCGCGGATCGGAGGCCCCGCCCACGCTTTGCCAGCGGGTTCTCGGGGGTGCCTGCTACGTGCCTTCCGGAGCCTTCGTCAGCAACCAGCCCATCAACTACCTCTACTTCGATGTGCCGGGATTCTTGCGCGATACCAGCTCGATGAACTATCCGCCCAAGCAGGACTACTTCTGGAACGGGTTGGCGAAGTCCAGCTTGTTCGGCGTCATGCCGCTCGGAAAGGACTTCGAGGGCGTGCGCTACGATCGTCTGGCCATCGTCATGAGCGTGCTATTGCTGGTGATGGTGGCCGTCTGTATTGCGGCGCTGGCTTTCTCGAGATCGGTGCGCTGGCAAGACTACCGCACGATTGTCATCGCCTCCGCCAGCATGCTGGCTCTGCTGGTGGCCTTTCGCATCGTCCTGCCGACGCCATTTCACGAGGACTTCCGGCACATCTTTCCGGTGCTGGTGCCGTTTTGCCTTCTCTTCGGCAAGAGCGTGGAGCGCACAGGGCGCTGGTCGCTCGCGTTCTCCTGGGCCGCCATCGGTGTCGGACTGCTGCTGATCGCCTCGTCCGTCGTCTTCTTCGTGCGCATTCCGTAGACGAGGGACCGTGGAGCTGGTGCTCACGATGGTTCGGGAGGCCCGGATGGATGTGCTAGCGTGGTCGACCATGGTCTTGCCGGCCCCTGCCCACGACCCGCCCAAGAGCGCCGCCATCGACGAGCCGCGCTGGTTGCTGGGCGCGATGCTGGGCCTTTGCCTGATCTCCACGCTGCCGTGCCTCGCCTTCGAGTACTTGCCGATGACCGACCTGCCGCAACACCAGGCCATCGTGTCGATCATGCGCCATATGCATGACCCCGCCTACGGCTTCGAAGCGTACTACGAATGGGCTTTGGGCAGGACACTGTACGTGTTCCCCTACTTTCTGGCCCTGGGCCTCTCGTTCCTCATACCGCTTGGCTGGGCCCTGCGTATCACCGTATTCGTCGCTACCCTGTCGTACCCGCTTGGCGTGCTGCTGATGCTACGTGCGCTCAAGAAACCACTCGGGTTGACCCTGTTGGCGTTGCCCTTGCTCTACAATCGCAGCTTCTTCTGGGGATTCATTCACTTCAATCTCGGCTTGGGCCTTGCTTTCATCGTCCTGTCCGAGCTGGTTGGACCATGGTCCAGAGGAAAGGGCTGGCGGGTTGCGGGCCTGTCTTTGCTCTCTGCCACGACCCACGTCTATGGTTTGTTGCTCCTGTCGCTCTACGCGCTGGCCTGGTTGATTGTCGGGGAACGCCGCAAGCTATTGTCGCGCGTGGCTTGGCTCGCGCCGGCTGCCATCGCCTTGGGCGTCTGGGGCAGCTTGGTTGCGAAGGCTCCCCGCTTTGGCGGCGTGCAGTGGCTCCCTTTTCGATTCAGACTGCGAGAAATCAGCAACTCCATCCTGGGTGGCTACCGGGACCGATCAGAGGACTTCATTCTCGCCGCATGGGTATTGGTCATGCTCGCCCTCGTTTGGCGTAGCCTGCCTGTGACCTTGGGCCGCTGGCGACGGCTCGGGGTTCACGAGCGCGTAACCTACATTCTGATCATCGCAAACCTTGCCGGCTATTTCTTGCTGCCCCTCGCGACTGCGACGGCCAAGTTCATAAACTTTCGCCACGTTCTGATGGCGGCGATGCTTCTGCCTCTCGCCGTTTCGGCGTGCGATTACGCCAAGGGGAGAACACTGGCGAGGGTCCTCCCCGTCGGGCTGGCCGCGGTTGCGCTTGCCAATACGGGGTGGCATCTGTGGCGCTTCGACCGTGAAGCCGGCGAGTTCGACGCGGTACTGGCCCTGCTCCCGCAGCGGCCCCACATCGCGCAAATGACGGATGATGCCGGGGGAAAGGTCATGCGCTCCGGCCCGTATGTGCACTTCGGTGCGTACGGACAAGCCGAGCGCGGCGGCGTACTTACCGATTCCTTCCCACTGCGTTTCTGGAACGTACCGGTGAAGGGAAGGACGATCTCCGAGGTGTCGACGGATCTGACGGGTATCGCGTGGCCGGCAGCGGAACCCAATCCATCCCAAGATCAGCAAGGCTACGATTGCTTTCTCGTTCGCCAGGGTGACGACCAAGTCGAGCGACGGACCACGTATCGCAAGCACGGATTCGCGGCGGTCGTAGGCGCGTGGCAATTGGACTGTCAGTGGCGATCTGCGCCGCGCTAGAGCCTCGAACGGTTTGGGGGGCGGTGTAGCGGTCCATCGACAATCGCCATCGGAAGACGGCCACATTTGCCCACGCGATTCCAGGGTAGATCGACTCGCCGAAAACGCGTCGGCCATGCACCTCCGATGGAAATTGCAACCGCGCTGTCGGCGCGCACGATACGAGTTCGATGCGTGGCCTTGCCTCATTCCTGGTTGCTTCCGTTTTGGCCTCCGTGCCGTGTTGCGGATTTCTGGTACAACATGATCCGCTGGTCGCAACCGGCGGCGCAGTGTTTCACCATCGTCGACAGCACGAACCCAGTCGTTATCTGGTAGTTGGCCTGGGGGAACGTGACACCCGCAGGCATCTCGGCTGCGTTCAAGGGGATTTCAGTCGATGCCGCGGACGCCAACCATTTGGTTGCGACGACGCTGCGACGCCGTGATCTCATGGCAGAATCGATGTGCCACGCTGGCGGAACCTGCGGGAAAGGCGAGCCAGCTATCCGGCCGACTTGACCGACGAACCCCAGGCGTGCTTGGGTATTGGCCGGTTCTCAATTCTGCCACCTTCTGGTTGGCACTACATTTGGGGGTTACTACCGAAAAGTGGCTTGAACGGCTTCGCATCGAGATTCTGCGGGCCGTCCGAACCAGCCGCGCCGCCACTTCCGCCGCCATCGGTCCCGACCGCTCCGCCGCATGTGTCCGAACTCGGGGTGAAGCGAGACAGCTAGCGTATCCAGGAGATCAAGCCCGCTCGCCATCGCGACCACCTCGTGGCCGTCAGACCTGAGCACGGCGAGCAGGTACTCACGAAGTGAGGGATTGGCCTCGCCAATCAGCAGACGGTGTTTGCCGACGCCATTCGACTTCGATGGCGTAGTTCGAAACTCAAGCATGGGCTGCCGACGTGCAGAGGTGGTGCCAGTCCCTGGATTGCGCGATGCGATTTGGGATCGGCCGTGGCGATGATGACCGAGAGATTCTCCATGGTTGGGGATTCTTCAGCCAAAATGATATGCCTTCACCATCAAATTGAATGAGGCGTTGCGAGTCTTCGTCGCATGCGACTTGCTCAATGATGACAAGATGCAAACACTCATTCGTATCGTCGCAATTTGGGCGATCGGCTCTTCCTTCATCACATTCACGGCTACGAAGGCGGGTGCGGTCGATATGCCGGTACCAGCGGCTGTGCCTGCGCCGTTTCCCGCGCCCCCACGTCCCGGCTTTCCCGCGCCCGGGCCACCGATGCCGAGTCCGATCTTTCCAAGCCCAGGGGGCGCCGGCAATGTCCCTGGTGGGACCGGACACGCACTCGGGGGAGCTCCAGGCGGCGGAATGCCCGGTGGCGGAACGGGGCGGGATGAGCGGCAGCGGCATTCACTAGCGCGGCAAGGTTGATTGGGTTCACGTCCGTCACGAAGTGTCGCATGTCTTGCAGTCCGCCATGCAACATGCGGTGAGCAAGCGGGGCGTCTCGGTGATCGTCCTGCCCGGTGACGTCGCTGTCATGAAAGCTTCCGCGGAGGCTCCTGGTCACGAAATCGCAACTGGAGCCTGATCTGGACGCCTGGTCTGCCTGCGCTGCGGGCCGGTGGCCGAATAGCATCGTGGGCCAAGAGAAGCACCTGCACGTGTTCTTGCGTGACAGATATGTCCCGAACAGCCCCGCAGCCAGCTCTTCCAAACAACTTTACAAGAGGAGTTCTCCTCGAAGCACGCCTTCAATCAAAGGGATCGAGATGCTCGGGCACGCTTCTTGCTGGTGTTCTACCTGGTATGGTCGCGGATCACAGCAGCCTACGCATGACAAACGATCGGCCGCAAAGCGAATGGAGAGCAAATATGTTAGAGAGATTTCGTATAGTTCGGTTCTTGGCTTGTTTAGCGTTCGCACCGGCGTTCTTCAGTTGCGCGGCCACGCAGAGACGCGAAAGTACTGGTGAGTATGTCGATGACTCCGTCCTCACAACCAAAGTAAAGGCCGCAATTCTTGACGAAGCCACGCTGAAGACGCTTCAAATCAATGTGAAGACGTTCAAAGGCGCCGTTCAATTGAGCGGATTCGTGGACTCAGTAGCATACGTCGCGAAGGCTGGAGAGGTCGCCGCACGAGTTCCGGGCGTCAGCGAAGTGAGGAACGATCTGGTCGTAAAGTAGATGTACGTCGCAGTGGCGTTGGAGCCGAGCCATCTGGTTTGGCGTCCAATGAACAGCCCGTTTGCACCTGAGCAGATCTTCTTTGGCGCCAACGGACTGCGAGCGGCGGAAGACAGTGATTGAGAGGGTAGAAATGAAGATGCGAAGCGCGTCGTATTGGAAGAGGATGCGGCACATCGTTCTCGGGGCGGCGGTGTTGCTAGTTGGCCCGTATCCTCGGGAGGTGGCACGCGGTTTGGGCAGCGAGACGGGTGCCGACGCGGGCGCCCCGCTACCGAAGGAACGTCAGAGCCAGACCGCAGACAGTCTAAGGCGAACAGATCGAGCGGAAGACATGGTCGCCCTGCTTCACGAGGGCAATCGGATGGAGATCAAGGGCGCCAAGCTGGCACTGAAGCGGGGCAAGGCCGAGCGGGTGAAGAGCTATGCTCGCCTGCTGACAATAGGGCACCAGAGCTGCGACACGGAGCTCATGGACTACGCGGACCGCAAGAGGTTCGACCGACGGCGCATTGAAGACGCGGAGCAAGAGACGACCGACGACGGTCCGCTGGAGAGGCTGCGCGTGCGACACCCGCAGAACTTCGACCGCGCGTTCATCCTGGCGATGGTGCAGGAACACGGGAAGATGATCGACGCGCTCACAAGCACGATGCAGCAGAGCCACGACACCGACCTCCGCAGTTTGCTGGCTGGGCAGCTGCCCCTGCTCGAGAAGCTGAAGAAGGCGGGAGAAGCGATCCTTGCGCGACTACCTGCCAACAGTGAAGACTGAACGGCCAAGACAGCAAGCCAGCGAGGGGTGAGGGCGGCAAAGTTCGAAAATGGACCTCCAGAAAATGACGGGACTCCCGTCCCGTGCGAAAGGTGGATCGTGCAAAGCCGCAGTGATATCGAGCGGTTCTTCCTGGTTCGCATGGCGAGGTGATGCGTGAGAGCCGGACGTTTTGGCAGTCCCATGGCCGCACGGAGGACAGGTCTCGATCTTCCGTTGCCGCTCCAGTTTCTGGCAGCGTGGCTCGCGGCGTGGCTCGGGCGGGTTCTCCAGGAGCAAGTCGATTGAAGGCAGAGAATCTGCTCCTACGGGAGAAGCTCGGCACGAAACGGGTGAGACTCACCGACGCGGAGCGAAGGCGTCTGGCCATGCTGGGCAAAAGGTTGTGCCGAAAGGGGCTGGCAGCAATCGCGACAATCGCATCGCCCAAGACGATCTTGCGCAGGTGCCGAGAGCTGGTGGCCAAGAGGTACGATGGCAGCCAGCGGCGGGGACAGCGGCGGCCGAAGACTGTGGCCGATATCGCAGCCGTCAAGTCGAGGGGGCGCGGTCGAGTTTCGGCACACGAGGGGAAGCCAGAAAGGGCGCGCTGAAGGGCAAACTGATGAAGGTCGGGGAGCCCCGACCGGCACATCGACCGGCATACGCGCATCCGAAATCGGCACGTCTGGCGATCCGGCGGCAAGCAGAAAAGAAAAGAGCCCAGGATTTCCTGGGCTTCGCTGTGGGCGTTGCAGGATTTGAACCTGCGGCTTCCACCGTGTGAAGTCGATTCGGAGGGTTGGGGGACGCGCACTTACAAAGGAAAAGCGGGCACTTACCGTTACAGTGGAGTCCCAGCAATCGGACGAAATACTTCGTCAATCGGAAATACCCGACCATAGTTTGCAAGCTGTCACGCGGATACGCCGATAGGATTGACTGCGTGATGTTTGCCGACTGGATTGCCTCCAGGATGTCGCGCGCGCCACCCTGCAACGGGCAGGTGAACCGGCCTACCTCGCAAGCATCCATCCATTCGCGTCCCAAATGCTCGAACGTACCATCTCGGGATAGGTCGAACCCCGCGCGTTCGTAGTAGACGCGGATGGGGAAATCGAAGATGGCGCGATAGCGGTCCAAATCGATCGTCGGCAACCCGTGTCGGTCCAACAACGCGTTCATCAGGTCGACGGAATAGTTCACGTCATCGAGCAGGGTACCGTTCCAATCCCAGATCACGTGGCAGTATCGCCGTGTCTCTCTCGGTGACGGGAGTTTGTCATTCGGCGGTGGCGCTTGTTCGGACACGGGCGCCGAAGGTACCACAGCCGCCACTCGGGACCAGCCGACGAGAAGGCGAAAATGGGGCGCTCATGATGAGGCCTCGGTCGGTCGACTTTACTAATCAGCTGCCGCCTGCCTGGCACCACGAAAGGCCTCTTGACCCTGCGCTGTGATGCCCCATGATGTCCGCCACCATGGCCCGGATTATCAAGCGCTACGTGAACAGGAAGCTCTACGACACACAGGACTCGCACTACGTCAGCTTGGAAAAACTGGCCGAGCTGATTCGGGCCGGCGAAGAGCTGCAGGTCATTGAGAACGATACACAGCGGGACATCACCGCTGCCACCATGGCTCTGATTATCTACGAGGAAGAAAGGCGCGGTTCAAAGCTACCTGTCGAAGGTCTCCGCCGCATCATCCGCAGCGGCTTGCCGGCGGGGCAGTAGTATTTTCGCGCGACATCAACACCCCAACCGAAGGAATCCCAATGCCCAAAGGCCCCATCTCCAAGTCCGATTTGATCCAGAAGATTGCCGACCAGTTCGATGAAAAGCTCACCCGCAAGGACGTGA
>CAZBIU010000250.1:0-10281 GCA_964491625.1 uncultured Myxococcales bacterium | reverse complement strand
TGCCCCGCCGCCGTTACCGCCTCCGCTTTGAATCCCTCCCGCGCCGCCCACGTCGGCGGCGGTCCCTCCGCCGTCGGGCGCGCCGCCGGCCCCTGGAGGCCCATCGATGACGCCACCGTCGTATCGGGCTCCACCACTTCCTCCGGCCGGGCCGCCGCCATTGGTCCCAGCCCCGCCGCTATTGTTTCCTCCCGCGCCACCGCCGTTGCTTCCGGCGTCCCTGTTGCCGCCAGTACCTCCGGCGCCAATCGGCGCATCGCCCTGGCCACCGGCCATCCCGCCGTCCACGCTCCCAGCGAGGGCGCACAGTCCGCCCAGACCCGTGCATTGGAAACCGCTGTTGCACGTATCATTGGGGTAGCATCGACACCCGTAGGTGCCTTGCTCGCACACGGGGATGACGTCCAGCGCTCCACCGCCGTCGGGGCCACCTTTGGAACCTCCCCCACCGCCGCCGCAGCTCGTGACGGCCAGCGCGACGAGCAGTCCGGGAAGCAGAGCACGAGGCCGCCAACCCGGGCCCATGGCTCGCAAGCCGGAGCACGGGGACCTTCCCCACGGGGCCGGCCCAGGGCCTGGTCGGATGGGAGACGTTTCCTCACGGTTCGCGCCTTGGGCTGACGGGTCCATCATCTTGAGCCTCGTGGGTTGAGTAACGACCTCAGAGAGGCTCAGCGTAACCCTAGGTGGCCGGTCCCGAAAGCCCCTATTTGCGGGTGGTGGTTTGTTTGAATCTGCGCCGGACAAGCAACAATTTGCGGCCCTAACCGAGAACTGGGTATGCGTTGGATTCGCTCGATCGTGCTTGTCGGGCTCGTGCTCGTCGGCCCCCTGGCCCTGGCCGAGAAGTCCCAGCTCGAAGGGGTCATCAATCTCAACACCGCGTCCCCTGAGGAATTGCGCCTGATTCCCGGGGTCGGTGCAGCGCGAGTGCGCAACATCCTCGCTTATCGCAAGAGTCACCCCTTTCGAACCGTCGACGAGCTGGCGCGCATCAAGGGCATCGGCCGCAAGACCGTGCGCCATTGGCGCCAGCACCTCGCGGTCAGCGGCCCGTCGACGGCCCAGAAGGTCGTGCGCCCCGATGCGCCCTTCGTGGGGCCCCCGGCCGCGCCACCAGTCCCGCCGGTGCGCAAGCCCGCGCCGCTTCCCGCGCGCATGTCGCGTCCCGTCTTGCGTCGGGGTGAACCCGCGCACGCACTTTCCCAGCACAGCCCCGGCAACGCGTGCCTGCCGCCGCCGTGAAAGTGGGCTTGCCGTGGCGGATCTCTCGGTGTAGTCCGATGGAGTGACCACTTTGCGCGTACCCCTGGCCGAACGCAGCTACGACGTTCACATCGCCAACTTCAGCGTCGACGAGGTCGCGGATCGAATCGTTGCATCGATCGGCAAGCCGAGCGGCGTGGCGGTCTTGGTCGACGAGCGCGTGGCGCAAGTCTCGCCGCGCGTGCCCGCTCTCATGTCAGCGCTGTCCGGGCGCCTGCCGAAGGTGCAGCGGCATCTCCTGCCGAGGGGTGAATCGTGCAAGAACCTTGAGTCGGTGGAGCGTACCTGCCAGTGGCTGGCCGAAAGCGGTTACGACCGAGGCAGCGTGGTGGTCGGCATAGGTGGAGGCGCGGCGACCGATCACGCGGGCTTCGTGGCCGCAGTGTACCTACGTGGCGTGGCCTTCGCGCTTTGTCCGACCACGCTGCTGGCCACGGTGGATGCGTCCGTCGGAGGCAAGACCGGCGTCGATATTGCTGCCGGGAAGAATTTGGTGGGCGCCTTCTACCAGCCTCGCGTGGTGGTGGCGGACTTGAGCTTCTTCGAAACGCTGCCCAAGCGCGAATTGGTCGCCGGCATGGCCGAGGTCGTGAAGGCTGGGCTGATCGCCGACCAGGCCCTGTTCGCCAAGCTGGAAGCCGAAGGCGCAGCTGCGTATGTGCCCGATTCCCTGGCGGCTGCCATCACGGCCGCCGTGGCAGTGAAGGTCGCGGTGGTCGGTGAGGACGAACGCGAGAGCGGCCGGCGCGCCATCCTGAACTTCGGACACACCGTGGGTCACGCCATCGAAGCGGCCTCGGGCTACGAGCTTCTACACGGCGAGGCGGTGTCTCTCGGCATGGTGGCGGCGCTCGCCGTGGGCGAGGCGCGCGGGGTGACCCGCCCCGGTTTGGGCGAGCGCGTTCGTGCGCTTCTGGCCCGCCTTTCCCTGCCCGTGGACGTGAAGGCGCGCCTCAGTGCTGAAGTGCTCGTACGCATCGAGGTGGACAAGAAGCGCCGAACCGACGCCGTCAGGTTCGTCTTGGTCCCGAGGCCGGGGGAAGCGATCCTTTGCGACATACCGCTTCAAGAGCTGAAGGAGCAGGTCCTGGCGTCGGTTTTGCCGTAAGGAAGCCGAAAGAAGTTAATATGTAGGTGTCAGGACGACATAGTGATACTATGTACGCATGTCTCGGCTTGGTCGAATCACATTGGCCCTCGCAATCGCGGGTTCGAGCCTCGCTTGCG
This sequence comes from uncultured Myxococcales bacterium, assembly GCA_964491625.1. Classification (GTDB taxonomy): domain Bacteria; phylum Myxococcota_A; class Polyangia; order Fen-1088; family Fen-1088; genus Fen-1118. Next base: position 7,788 of record CAZBIU010000250.1, on the reverse strand, counting down.
GGGCGCCCAGCTCCCACATCGTACATGTTTCGCCCGCCGAGTTTCGCGGCACCATGTCCGTCAGCAAGCCCGAGTCGGCGCGGCCCCACAACAAGCGGAGCCCGGCCGGGCTGGCTGAAGAGTCGCTGCACTCGCGTGGGTTTCGCTTCGGCACGGACGGATCGGTGGGGGCCCTGCTCGCGTACGCGCAGGGAGAGTTCGACCGCATTCCGCCCGAACAGGCCCGCGACGGCGACCTCGTCTTCTTCGACACGGGGACAGGCTGCGGTGGCCACGTCGGTGTCGCGGAGACCGCCGAGGCATCGGGCCGGATTGGTTTTCGCGAGTGGAGGGGCGGAAGCTCGCGCCACAGCTTCGCGACGCCGCGCGCACCCATCTACCGGCGGGACGAGCACGGCAGGATCCTGAATACCTTCCTGCGGCCGAAGCGCATGGATGACCCGGAAGACACGCGGTACTTCGCCGGCGACATGTTGTGCGCCGCCTTTCGGGTCGAGGCCAAGTAACCCGCTCCGCCCGCGCGATCGCGTTCCGGCGGCGTTTTCTGTTCTTGCGCCGCGTGTGGGCTTGACCGACTCTAGGATGCATGACCACCACATTGCGTGAAGCGCGCGCCGAGGCGCGACGCCTGCGTGAACAGGGTGACCACGCCCGCGCGCTCGCCATCTACCAACACATCCTCGAGACCGTGCCGCTCGATTATGAGGTGCGCACCCTCATCGCGGACGTGTTGGTCGACCTTGGCGCTGCCGATGCAGCGGCGCAGGTGTACCGGACCGTGGCCACCCACGACGTCCGCGCCGGCCATCCCTTGCCGGCGTTGGTCGCCTGCCAGGCGTTGGTGAAGCAGGGCCGCAGCATCGAGGACATCGAAGAGCTCTTGGTCAAGACCTACGCCTCGGGGTCGCCGCAGCTCGCGCGGTTCGCGATAAGACCCGCGCCGGTCGACCAGGATACCAAGATCGCCGAGCCGGCCTCGGCGCCGAAATCCCTGCAACACGCGGCCGAGCAGGCCCTGCGCGCGGCGCTCGATCTGTCGGTGTTCGTCGGCTACCAAGAGCAGTACCACCCGCTGCCCTTCTTGTCGGAGCTGACACCGGAGTCGTTCGTCGCTGTCGCGCGTTCGCTTACCATCTTGCGCTTGAAGGACGGTGAGGTGGTGATGCGCCAGGGGGACACGGGCGATTCGCTGTTCCTAGTGGCGAGCGGCCAGCTGCGGGTGTTCGTGCAAACCCCCGACGGAGCGAAGGACGTCGCGCACCTCTTCGAGAATACCCTGTTCGGCGAGATGGCGCTCATCACGGGGCAGCCGCGCACGGCCTCGGTGGCGGTGGTCGGCGAGGCCGACGTGATTTCGGTCAGCAAGACCGCGCTCATGGCCGTGATCGCGGCCATCCCGTCGGTGCGCGAGGCGCTCGACCGCTTCTCGCGCGAGCGGCTGATCAAGAACCTGCTGCAGACCTCGCCTCTGTTCGTGCCCTTCACGAAATCTCAGCAGGGCGAGCTTCTGCGTCGGTTTGAAGGCCACGAGATCGACGCAGGCGTGGACATCATCCGCGAAGGCGAGCGCGGGCAAGGCCTGTTTCTCATCTTGTCGGGCGAGGTGGATGTGCTGTCCCAGCCCGCGGGCCAAAGCCCGGTCAAGCTGGCGCACCTTCGCGCGGGCGACCTGTTCGGCGAGATGTCGCTTGTCACGGACCAGCCCACCTCGGCGACGGTGCGCGCCACCGTGCCCACCACCGTGCTTTTTCTGTCTCGCGAGTACGTCGAGCGCCTTGCCGAAGCGGTGCCGCAAGTTCAGGCGTACTTCGAGCAGATGGCGCTCAATCGGGCGCGCGACAACACCTTGCGCGCGGAGAAGGGCGCCGTGCCAAACGAAGAATTCGACGTCGACTTGAGCGACGTGATTCCGATTTAGCCATTCCGAATCTGCTTGAGGCGTGCGAACGCTTGCTCGCGCACCAGGGGATCTGGGTGGCGTAGGTCCTCGATGAGCGCGTCGCGAGAGCGCCGATCGTCGCTCCTGCGCTCGTCGGAAGCGTGTCCCAGGTCCCGCGCCATACCGGATTGCTCGGGACGCGATGGACCGGGCGAAGGGACCTCCGACGTGACTGGTGGCGGAGCCCCACCGCAGCCTGTCCAGAATGCGTACACCCGCTCCGCGCGCTCGATGCTGACGTGGGCCTCCAGGACCAAGTCGAGGGCAGTACGCGCGCGACCTTCGGCGTTGCGATGCCCAAGCAAGGTGACCAGCTCGGCGTCGCTCCAGTCGGCGTCCGCGGCCCAGGCCGGATTGCCCTGGGTCAGAGCCGCCTTGATGGCGAGCACATCGGCCTTCGGGTAGAAGGCGGTTCGCATGGGGCCGCGCACGGATTGCAACCGGCCCTCCCGCTCCAGTTGTCGGATCTTAAATTCGCTGGAGAAGCCGAGAAGCTGGGCCGCTTGCTGGCGGGTGAGGTGGCCCTCGAAACCGGGCGGGGTCCGAACCTGCTTCCGACGTATGGTCGCCGAGGTCGCCATGCGCACACGATACGCTGGTCACGGCTGGCGGCAAGTTATCCCCAAGGTCCCATCGGAGATCCATCGGGCTAGGTCCATGACTCGCATCGCACATACATCGCCATTCTATCTCTATTCCGTCGTCCTGCGCTCACGTCTCGCAAATTCGATTTATCGGCGATTGATCGCTGATATATCGGTGATGCGTACGATTACAATCGTGGATAGGACGAGTCAGTCGGGCCGCCTTGACCCAAGGCAGGCGGCCCCGGAAATCAGAACACGACCCCGGGGGCGGCGGGGTCTGAGTCCAGGGACAGGCAGGAGGAGAGATCGAACAGCATGAACTCGATGGCCTTTTCCTGCGGGTTCAAATCACCGGCAGCACAGCAGGTGGGGAAGGGTAGGGCCTTGGTCGCATCATCAGCGAGGTCGCTGCCATGGGTGCTGGTATCCGACGAGTCCACGTGGAGCCCGGTGTACACGAAGCGACCGCACAAATTGCTCGAATCGGTGGAGCGCCGGTCTACCAGTTGGCCGCCACTCGTCAGATTGAAGCTCATGAAATGGGTGAACTCCGCGGCGCCCTGCAGGTCGGCCGTCGAGGTGGGTTGGTAGATCCATCGCTGGGCTGAAGGTACCGAGCTGAGCTCGTCGATTGCGGTTCGCTTCACATCGCCCTTGAGCGGAAAGCTCCCGAGAGTCGAACTGGCACCGGCGGCGACGAGCCAGCTCGCGAAGTCCCGGCCTTTGGCGAATGACGTGTCGACCGCGGCCACCACCGTGCTGCCCGCGGCGACGGCGGAGCTCGCCGGGTCGGTCAGGTCGAGGTACGGATACCAGGAGGCGATGTCGGCCCCAAGCGGGGAGGGCACGCCTGATCCGGTCTGGCCACTCTTGGGTGGGTAAGATCTGATCCAGGCCGAGTGGTAGTGCTCGCCGAGCACCCGGCCCCCGCTCGACAGGTACTTCACCATCGCCGCCTTGGCTGCGTCGGTGATGGGATTGGGCACGGTGCGCGTCGGATCGGTTGCGGCTGGGTTCCCACCACAGGCCAAAACCACCAGGTCGTACTTGCCAAGCTGGTTGATGTCGGACCAAAAGGTGGTCGCGTCGGGGAACGCGGCGCCGCTGTTGAAGCTTGTATCGTAGCGACCGCTAGGATCTGCCCCCACGGCCGACGGCTGGTTGTAGAGGTTCACCGAACCGGGGCCATCCGGGTTGGTGAACTCGCTCGCGTCCACGCCCATGCGCCGAAGTAGGCATTGCACGCGATCGCCCGCGCCGGCCGCGATGGCGATGCGGGGAATCGAGGCCTTTTGCCCGTCGCTGCGACTTTGGGGCAAGCGGGTCGAATCGCGGTCGACGGGATTGTCGCCGCAGGCGTTCGTGGTATCGATCAACGTCATGCGCCGCCACTTGCCAAGCTGGACCACCAAGGGAATCCGCAGGCCACTCGGTGCCTGCGTGATCTGAAACGATCCGTCCGGCCCCGTTACCGCCCCAGCGAGGGGATTGCCATCGGGCTGAATGCATCGCCCACACAGGTTGCCTGGCCCCTGCGAGATAGTACCGAGACTGTCGGGCTGGTCGGGGATGTAGACGATGGCGCCGTAGACCGGATTCTTGCCCGCAGGATCGTAGACCCGACCAGTCACGGTTGTGCCCAGGGCGGTTCCACACTTGGGAACCATGCAGGCATAACCGTTGCCCGTGCACTGGGTGGGCGGAGAGGTGAGCGAGATTTGGCTGCCTCCCGCACCGCTGGCCCATCCCCCCGCGCCTGGGTTGGCGCTGCCATTGCCCGCCGTTCCCCCGAGGGGGCCGCCGCCGGCTATCGAGTCGGAGCTCGGTTGGCAGCCAAGCTGCAGGCCCGTCCATAAGAGCACGCACAACGGATGACGAACCCGCAAGCTCACGCGAGACTTCTTTGTTGGGTTAGCATCCGGCGTCCTCCGTACAATTCTTCGCACCAATCGGGCGAGGCGGCCAGAGCAAGCGACGCAAACCCGTGCCGACCATCACGGCGCATTGGTCCTATTCTACCCGTTGGCCGTTTTGCGTTTACTTGGATTGGTCGTTAAGCTCACCACGAGTGAGGCTCTCATGATGCGAATCGTGCGCTCTCTTTGCCTAGTTTGGATCTTGGCCGCGTCAAGCCTGACCTACGCGGGGCCGCGGTCCGGCAGCAGTTTCGGCGGCCTGCGCGGATTTAGGTCTGGGTCCGGCAGCGCGTCGCCCAGCTTCCCCAGCAGCCGCAGCAACTACGGCGGTGGATCGAGCTTCATCTTCCTGCCCAGCTTCGGCTGGGGTTACGGCGGCTTGGGCTTTGGTGGCGGCATGGGCATGGTTGGAAGCCTCCTGCTGGTGGGGGTCGTCTGCCTAGGTGCCATCATGGTGGTGCGATCCGTCCGACGGGCCTCGCGCCGCGCCCTTCCCCCGGGGCAGGACTATGACGAATACGACGACGTCGGCGCCTCGATGGGCAGGTCCTACGTCTACAAGGTTCAGCTCGCCCTTGGGCGCTCGGGCCGCGGCGTGCAGAAACGCCTGGAAGAATTCGCCAGTGCGGGCGACACCAGCACCGAGTCGGGGCTTGCCGAGCTTCTGCGCCAGACCGCGCTCGAGCTGATGCGCGAGAAGGATTCCATTCGCTATTGTCAAATCGAGGCGTCCGGGCCGTTCAGCATGACCAACGGCGAAAGCAAGATGACCGCTGCCGCGCTGGCCGAGCGCTCGCGCTTTCAAGTCGAACGCCTGCGCGGCTCCGAGGGGCAGATGCGGCGCTCCGAAAGCGCGCTGACAGTGGGCAGGGAAGCCCTTGAGTACCTCGTGGTCACCGTCCTGGTCGCCACCCGGACGGAGCTCGGCACGGCCAAAGCCGAGGATCGCCAGGCCGTGGAAGCGGCGCTGGCCGAGCTGGGGGCCATCGCTGCCAGCAACCTTCTGGGACTGGAAGTCGTCTGGACCCCGGCGGACCCTGAAGACTCGCTCACCGAGACCGACCTTCTCACCACCTACCCCGAGATGCGGAGCCTTTAGCATGCCTCCCCTCGCGCATGCTCCCATGTGGCGCATGATTTTGGACGCCACCATCTTCGGCGTCACCGGAATCGCCCTGCTGATTGTCGGCTACTACATCTGGGAGTTGGTCACTCCGTACAACCTGAGACGAGAATTGCAGGAGAACAAGAATCTCGCGGTGGCGGTGGTCGCCGCCTCGTTCATCGTCGGGATGGCGATCGTGGTGGCGGCGGCCTTGGTTCACATAGGTTAAAGTGGAGGCCGATTCGCTGCCCCCGCCCGGCGCTTGATCCGTATCGCTGCTGCGGATAGATTGCTAGAATGCGTAAGTATCGCCGGGCCTCGCCCGACGATGCTCGGCGCGTGATACCGAAAGAGCTTTCCAGGGTTCTGGTCTGAAAGAGCGAAGGTACGAGCACCATGCACAAGCTGCTCATCGAGGACGATGAAGGGAAGACGGTCGCCGTACCCCTGATTCGCGAAGAGATCACCATCGGCCGCCTGGACGGCAACACCATCCGCCTGACCGAGCAAAACGTCTCGCGCAAGCACGTTCGCCTCACCTTGCACGGCGGCGTTCTCCGCATCGAGGATCTGGGCAGCTACAACGGAACTAGCCTCAACGGAAGCCCCCTGTCCGGCGTCGCAGCCCTCAAGGACGGCGACGTCATCCTGATCGGCGACTACCGCCTGGGGATCCAGGAGGACAAGCAAGGCCAGGTCACGCAGGTCGAGGCGCACGCGTCGTCGCCGGGCATGGCGCCGCCCGTGGACGCGGCGATGGAGGGGCAGCCCACCATCCCCATCAGCACCCTGGGCGTCTCCACGGCGTTCTCCGAACCGCCCGCGCGACTGGTGGTGTCGAGCCGTTTCCAGTCGGGCGCCGAGTTCGTGCTCGATCGACCCTCCCAGGTCATCGGCCGAACCCCGGAAAACGACATCGTTCTCAACCACAAGTCGATTTCGCGCCACCACGCCAAGATCCTCCGGGACAGCAACCGATACACGATCCTCGACCTGGAAAGCGCAAACGGGGTTCGGGTCTCTGGGGTCGAGCACGACAAGGTCGAGCTTCAGTCGGGCGATGTGATCGAGCTGGGTGAAGTCCGGCTGCGCTTCCTGGCCGGGGACGCGGACCTCTACGATCAGCCACGGCAAGGCAAGGTCAAGCTGGCGCTGATCGCGGCGGCGGGCGTGGCGGTCGTTGCCGGCGTGCTCTTGTTGGTTTTCTCGGGCGGCAGCTCGAGCACGAGGAAGCCGGTTGCGGTTGAAAGCAAGCCGCCCGTTGCTCCGCTTCCGCCGCCGGTGGCGCCGGTGGTGCAGCCCACCGAGCCCACGCCGGCCGAGCCAGCCAAGCCCGCTGAACCGGCCGTGCCGCTGCCGGATCTCTTGGCCGAGGCCAAGGCGAGCGCGCAAGAGGAGAAGTGGGAAGAAGCCATCGGCTTGCTCGACCAGGCCACCGCCCGGGCCCCCGATTCGGCCGAGGCCGCGCAGCTACGCAAGGCCATCATCGCCGAGCAGAGAAATGGCGAGAAGATCGCCGAGCTCAAGACTGCATTCGCCAACAAGGAATTCGATACCGTGCTGCAAGGGGCGGCCGAAATTCCCGACGACAGCATGTACAAGGCGAGGGCCAACGAGCTGCACAAGAGCGCGCTCGGCCAGGCGGTGGCGCTCCACCTCGGTAACGCAAACGCCAAGTTGGCGGACAAGGACTGCGACGAGGCCAAGCGGGAAGCCGAGCTTGTGCTCGGGATGGAATCGAAGAACAAGAAGGCGGCCTTCATCATCAGGCGCTGTGAAATCTTGGCCGCAGCGCCCCCGGCGGCAGCTGTGCCGGCACCTGCGCCGGAATCCAAGCCAGCTGTGCGTCACCCGGCGCCGGTAGCCGCGGCGCCGCGCGCGCCAACGGCCAGGCCCAGGGCGGCCGAGCCGGCCAGGTCCGAACCGGCGCCCGTCGCGGCGGCCGATCCGGACAAGCTGATCAAGGACGCCCAGCAAGCGTGGTTCCGCGGCCAGTACGCCGCCGCCATCGACTTTGCCCGCAAGGCCCTGCGCGCCAAGCCCAACTTGACCAACGCCTATCAAATCATCGCAGTCTGCTCATGCGCTCTGCACGACGGCGAGTCGGCCGTCCGAGCTTATGAAAAGCTAGATGACCGCAACAAGCTCTACGTCAAGTCCGCCTGCCAGAAGAACGGAATCTCGTTCTAGTGCCTCGACCGCGACGTTCTGCAACCATCTGGCTTGGTCTTTCGCGCGCTG
>CAZBIU010000249.1:0-10486 GCA_964491625.1 uncultured Myxococcales bacterium | reverse complement strand
CGTTCAGCCGGGCCATTCAGTACATCCCGTCGCTGCGCTCGACGGTCAGTTACATTCTCGTCGAGCCCACCAGTGTCGATGCGATTCCCGGCATCAAGAGCGAGGTCGCCAAGCTGGGTTACGTGGCCGTCACAGAAGACGAGTTCATCGATCGAATCACCGATTTCTACATGTACCACACGGGCATGGGGACCAATATCCTGATTATGACGGCGATCAGCTTCATCGTGGGCTTGTCGATCTCCGCGCAGACGTTCTACACCTTTGTCTTGGAAAACCTCGATCGCTTTGGTGCCCTGAAAGCGATGGGCGCCAAGGGACGCGAGTTGGTCTACATGCTGCTCTTCCAGGCTGGAATTACCGCCATCGCCGGATACGGCCTGGGGATCGGACTCTGCACGGTTCTCATTCTGGCGGCGAAGCTCCGCGTGCCCGACTACGCCTCGATCATTACCTTTAGCAACCTCGCCATGGCGTTTGCCATGGTTCTCGTTATCGCCGCGATCTCTAGCTACATCGCCATTCGTCGCGTGCTCAAGATCGAGCCCTTCGACATCTTTCGGAGCTGACCATGAACGCTATCGAAGCCAGGGACTTGAGCAAATGGTTCGGCGAAGGCGAGATCCGAACCAACGCGGTCCAAAAGGTCGCGTTCGACGCCCATTTTCAGGAGATGCTGTTCATTGTTGGCCCGTCGGGTAGCGGGAAGACCACACTTCTTAGCATTATCTCCGGGATCCTTCGCCCCAACCAGGGCACCGTCAAGATCAAGGACCAGGATATTTGGAGTCTGTCGGCCGATAAGCTGGCCGATATGCGCCTCAACACCGTCGGCTTTGTCTTCCAAGACTTCCACCTGTTTCCAAAGCTCACGACTGCCGAAAACGTCGCGGTACCTTTGATTCTCAAGCGGCGCAAGTGGGATGAGGCCATCAAGGAGGCGATGCAGGCTCTCGAAAAGGTCGATCTTACCCAGCGGGCCGAGCTGTCGCCACAGAAACTGAGTGGCGGTGAACAACAACGCGTCGCCATCGCTCGCGCCATCGTCAGCAAGCCAGATATTCTGGTGCTTGATGAGCCGACTGCGTCGCTCGACGGCGACACAGGACGCAAGATCGTCGAATTCGTGAAGCGAGACATTCTGAACCCTCAACGTTGCATCATCATCGTTACCCATGATGACCGAATCTCCGAGTTCGCCGATCGCATGATCAAGATGGAGGACGGAAAGGTCATCGAGATCGAGAAAGGCCAAGGCCATGCGTAACAAGATCATCTTTGCGTTGGTCGGTGTGGGCGTGCTGCTCGCTCTCGCAAGCGCCTATGTCTACGCGAGACCGCCGAAACCCCAGTCACCCGTGTTTCAACCCGCGTCCAATCCTTATGCGCAGGGGATCTTCGCCAACGGGATTATTGAAAGCTACCAAGCCCATGGCGAGAACATCAACATCTACCCGGATGTCTCTGGCACTGTTCGGGAGATTTTGGTTGCTGAAGGCGAGGATGTAGTATTGGGTACACCTTTGCTGGTCATCGACAATGCCATTCAACGGGCAGCCACTGCCCAGCAGAGGGCACAAGTGGATGTCGCAACGTCGCTCCTTCAGGAGCTCAAAGCCCAACCGCGGAAGGAGAATCTAGAGGTGGCGCGCGCCCAAGTCGAGCTCGCGACCGCCAGCCTCAAGAGCGCCCAAGACACCTTGACCAAGCAGCAGCACTCGTTCGACCTGGAGCCGCGCTCGGTCAGCAAGGACACTCTCGACACGGTCCGAAACTCCGTCAAGGTGGCGAAAGCGAATCTGGATGTCGTCACCCGTCAGTACGATCTCACGAAAGCGGGAGCCTGGAAATTCGACATTCAGAACCAGAGGCGGCAGGTTGAATCCCTTTCGAAGGCATTGGCCGCTTCCAAAGAGCTTCTCAGCAAATACACCGTTCGCGCACCGACGGACGGTGTGGTCCTGTCGATCCAGGCTGCCCTGGGCAGCTTCGTGTCGTCCCAGGGCGCCTATGGAACCTACACGCAGGGCCTCGGTCCCATCGTCGTCATGGGTACCGGCAAGTCCAGCGGATACATGGGTGTGCGTTGCTACGTTGATGAAATCCTGATTCCCAAGCTTCCCTCGGCGGACAAGCTGGTCGCCACGATGTCGATTCGAGGCACGACCACAACGATCCCTCTCGAATTCGTCCGCCTGCAGCCGTACGTGAGCCCGAAGATCGAGCTCTCCGACCAACGACTTGAAAAGGTCGATCTGCGCGTGCTACCCGCTATCTTCAGATTTCAACCTCCAGCGGAGGTCGAAATCTATCCGGGAGAAATGGTGGACGTCTACATTGGTGCGCGCGACGCTGCCGAATTGCCCGCACCCCGCTCCTTGCGCCTGAAATCACCGCTGGTGCAGTACGCCGGTTTTCAAGAGGCCAACGAGCCAGCCCCGCTGTTGGTGAAGCGGCCGTGAATCGGATGTTCGAAGGACGGCTGCGCCGAGAGGCCTGGGGCGCCGTAGCACTTTGCCTAGCCGGTTGTGCAGTCGGACCCAACTACGTACGTCCCGACGCGCCGAAGAATTCCAGCTACACCGCCACGCCCATCCCGAAGGCCACCTCCATCGCCGATGGCCAAGCCCAGCGTTTCGAGGAAGGTAAGCAGGTCGCCGCCGACTGGTGGCGCCTGTTCGAGAATTCGGAGCTCGACGACTTCATTCTCGTGGCCATTGCCGACAATCCCACGCTTCAGGCCGCACAAGCCACGCTTCGACAAAGCCAGGACATCCTTCAGGCTGGCTATGGCGTCTTCATCCCGCAAATTGGGGGCAACATCGGCGCAAGCCGGCAGACTTCCAATCTAAGGGTCATCGGATCGACGCTGCCGAACAGTGTCTTCAACTTGTTCACGCTCTCGGCGAGCGTGAATTACGCGCTCGACATCTGGGGAGGCCAGCGTCGCCAAATCGAGGGACTGAAGGCTCAGATGGAGGCACAGCGCTACAAGGTTATGGGCACGTACATCATGCTGGCCGGCAACATCGTCAATACCGCCGTTGCACAGGCAGCCTATCGCGCGCAGATTCAGGCGACGCAGGATCTGATACTCCTCGAGAAGGATCAGGTGAGCATTACACAGGCCCAGGCAGAAGCCGGCACCGTGCCGTTTTCGAACGTGCTGAGTCTCCAAAGCGAGCTCGCAAGTACCCAGGCCACGCTGCCACCGCTTTGGCAAAAGATCGACCAGGCCAACCACTTACTGGCGACGCTGCTGGGGCGGGCGCCAGCCGAATTTTCTTCAACGCCAGGTGCACGGGGATTGGACCTCAAGGACTTCAAGCTTCCCGAGAACCTGCCGGTATCGCTGCCATCGGAGCTCGTGCACCAGCGTCCTGACATTTTGCTAGCGGAAGCCCAGCTCATCAGCGCCAACTCGCAGATCGGTGTTGCCACGGCGGCCATGTTTCCGAGTCTGACCCTGAACTCAGTGGTAGGACTGAACAGTACATCCGTGAGCAATATATTTCGCCCTGACAGCCTGTTTTGGAGCCTCGGCGCGAATTTGGCCGGACCTATCGTCGATGGCGGAACGCGCTGGTACGAGCGCAAGGCGGCCATCGAAGCGCACGACGCCGTCCTGGCCAGCTATCGGCAGACCGTGCTCAGCGCGCTGGCGCAGGTTGCGGATACGCTGCGGGCATTGGAGCATGACGCCGAGACCCTGAGCGCGCAGGCCGACGCGGTCCATGCCGCCGCCGATGCCTTTCGGCTGATGCATATCAACTACCAGACGGGAATCGCGACCTACCTTCAGGTCTTGATTGCCGACGAACAATACCACCAGGCGACCTTAGCCTATGTGCAAGCGCAAGCACAGCGGCTCCAGGACACGGTTGCGCTTTACGTTGCGCTGGGTGGCGGCTGGTGGAATGTGGCCAAGCAATAGTAGGCACCACACCCCTGAGCGGGCCGCCACACTTATGGATGCTGGCTTACTCAATCAACGCGACCTGCCAAACCGAATGAGGTGCGATGGTCGACGCGGCAACTTGCCAGTCCCCTGCTAGTGCTCGGCCTGCAGGTGCGCCTCGACGAACCACAGCCACTTGTCCACCCCGCGAGAAACCTCAGTAAAGAGGTCGGTCGTGTCGGCATCGCCGAGCTCGTCGCTCTTCGCTATGGACTGCCGCACAGACTTCCCAAACGACGCCAAGGCGGACGACAGTGCTTCCACGTGATCGCGTCCCGCGCCTGTCTTCGCCGCGTACTCAGCCAGTGTCGTCCGCTTGGCCACGCTGCGCGCGGTCCCGTCTGCCACCCCACCTAGCTGCACGGCCCGTTCGGCGATGTCGTCCACGTAGACCTCGACATCTTCATTCAGCTTGTCGAATAGCTCGTGCAAGCCGATAAAGTCCGGTCCCTTCACGTTCCAGTGCGCTTGCTTGCACTGGGTCTGCAGGTCGATGGCATCGGCCAGGCGGGCGTTTAGCAAATCCACCAAGAGGACGCGATTCTTCTCGTGAATGTCGTTCTTCGTTGGATACATGATTCACCTCTTCCTTCCTATCCACAACATGAGCTCTTCTTCGATTCCTCGTGAATCTGGGCGAGCTTGGTTTGAATCGCCTCCTTGCTATCGCCCACCTTCTCCTGGATGACGCCGTAGAGTTTCTCTACGGAGCCCTCAGCTCTCTTGAAGTCGTCATCGGTGAGGGCGCCCCAAGCTTCCTTCGCCCTTCCCTTGATCTGATCCCATTTACCCTTGGCTTGATCCTGGTTCATGTAATCGTCCTTCCCGTTGTCAGTCCTGTCCCTACCTACAGCACTATTCGGGCCACCGATCCAAAGTGCAAAATGCGAACAATTGCAGCTCAGGAGGGGCTGGAGCACTGGCACCTTCGACCAAGATGATGGTCGAGCTCCATCGATCTGGGGCGGAGAATGGCCGCCGCCCTCAGTCACCAAACCTGCGCACAAACCAGGTCTTTACGACCTGGGTCAGGAACGCGTAGCCGAGCAGCATAACGGCCAGGAACAGCCAGAAGCTCGCTGGCAGCGGGACGAACCCAAGCGTGGTAGCCAGCGGTGAAACCGTCAGCCACGCACCAACCGCGACAATGGCGAGGGAAGTAGCGATGAGCGGCCAACTTGCCCGGCTTTGGATGAAAGGAATCTTGTTGGTGCGAATGACATGGATGATCAGGGTCTGGGTAAACAGCGACTCGACGAACCAGCCGGTGTGGAACAGGGTGGGGTTGTTCCAGCAATTGAAGACGTAAAGCATTAGAAAGAATGTCAAATAGTCAAAGACCGAGCTCAGAGGCCCGATAAACAGAATGAAGCGCAGAATCTTCCCGATAGTCCACTGGCGCGGTTTGGTCAGCCAATCCGCGTCCACGCCGTCGGTGGGGATGGTCGTCTGCGAGAAGTCATAGAGGAGGTTGGTGCTCAGTACCTGAATCGGCAGCATGGGTAGGAACGGCAGGAAGGCGCTGGCGCCCACCACGGAGAACATATTGCCGAAGTTCGAGCTGGCCGCCATCTTGATGTACTTGACGATATTGCCAAATACCCGGCGTCCCTCCAGCACGCCCTGCTCCAGGACCAGCAGGCTGTTCTCCAGCAGAATGATGTCGGAGGATTCCTTGGCGATATCCACTGCGCTGTCCACCGAAATGCCCACATCGGCAGCCTTCAAGGCCGGGGCATCGTTGATTCCGTCGCCGAGGAACCCCAATACATGACCCTGGCTCTGCAGCGCTCGAATGACGCGTTTCTTATGGGCGGGAGCCAGTCTGGCAAAGACGCTCGTGGTGGTCATGGCAGTGGCCAGTTCCGGCTCGGTCATGGCCTCGATTTGCGAGCCGAGCAAGAGGTGGTCCACCGGCATGCCCACTTCCTTGCAAATGTGAGCGGTGATGATTTCATTGTCGCCGGTCAGCACCTTGACCGTCACGTTCAAACCCTGAAGCCGCTTCAGCGCCTCGCTGGCAGTGTCCTTAGGCGGGTCGAGAAAGGCCAAGAAGCCGAGCAGGATCAGGTCCGACTCATCTTTGACCGAGTACACCGGATCGTCCGATGCCCCCGGCATCTCCTTGTAGGCGACGGCGATCACCCGGAATCCCTGCCCGTTCAGGTCGTCGGCGATTTGCCGGCGCCTGGTATTGTGTTCGGGCTCGACGGGGCTGACCTGGCCCTTGACATCGACCCGGGTACATTGACTCAAAACCTCGTCCACCGCGCCCTTGCAGATCAGCGTGTTCAAGCCGGTGTCATCTTCCACCACCACCGACATCCGGCGACGAACGAAATCGAACGGGATCTCATCGATCTTGCGGTACTTGTCTTTTGCCTTGAGGCGCTCCTCCAGCTCTTCATGGTCAAGAACGGCTGCGTCGAGCAGATTCTTCAGGCCGGTATGGTGGTAGCTGTTCAGGTAGCCATAATGCAGCACCTTCTCGTTGGGATCGCCGTTCACATCCAGGTGCTTTTCAAGCACGATCTTGCCCTGCGTGAGTGTGCCGGTCTTATCGGTGCACAGCACGTCCATCGCGCCAAAGTTCTGAATGGCGTTGAGGCGCTTCACGATGACCTTCTTGCGCGCCATGGCCAGGGCGCCCTTCGACAAGTTGACGGTCACGATCATGGGCAACATCTCAGGGGTCAGTCCGACTGCCACGGCCATGGCGAACAGGAATGCATCCAGCCAGTTGTGGCGAAAGAACCCGTTGATGAGAAACACAGCCGGAACCATGACGGCAATGAACCGGATCATCAGCCAGGTGAACTTGTTGATGCCGAGATCGAAGCTGGTCAAAGTTCGCTGGCCGACGATGCCAGCGGCCAGCGAGCCAAAGTGGGTCCGATTTCCGGTGTGGATCACCAGTGCGGTCGCGGAGCCGCTCTCTACGTTGGAACCGAGAAAGCAGAAGTTGCAAAGCTCCAGTGGGTTCCGAATGTCCGTCGTCGGTGGGGCGGCCTTCTTCTCGACGGGCAAGGCCTCGCCGGTCAGAGCCGCCTGATTGAGAAACAGATCCTTCGCGGACAGCACGCGCACGTCCGCCGGTACCATATCGCCAGCCGCCAGCCGGATGATATCGCCCGGCACCAACGCTTTGAGCGGCACTTCTTGGTCCTTGCCATCGCGCACCGCCGTCGCCGTGTTGCCGACCATGGCCTGCAGCTTTTCCGCGGCATGGTCGGCGCGAAGCTCCTGGAAGAAGCGCAACACCACTCCCAGGACCACCATCACAAAGATCACCACGGTTGCCCGCTGGTCGCCGGTGAGAAAGGAAAGGATGCCGAGAGCCATCAGCAGCAAGACCAGGGGATTTCTGGCGTTGCCAAGGAGGCGCATCAGACCGGCCTGGCGCTTCTGTCGGGCGATCTCGTTGGGACCCACTTGCTTCCCGAGAGTCTGGGCTTCCGCCGCGGTCAGCCCGCCAAGCCGAGAATGGAGCTGCTTTAGGACGGTGTCGGCGTCGACACGAGCCTTTGCAAGCAGATCCGCGACATCGAGCGCGCTGCTCCCGCCGGGAGGGCTATGTGGATGCGGAACGGCGGCCGCTGTTGGCGGTGGGGCTTCCATTCGGTTCATCCACTCGAATCAAAGGGTCCTCAAAGGGTCCAACAAAGTATAGGAAACACAGGACGCGCGCCGCTTCGCGGATGAGAAGAACGCCGACGACAACGCCCGCGCCCCGGTTCGCGTCCTAATGCTCAATCGTTCTTCTGGTTCTATTTCTTGTCCATCACCGTGCCGGCCTTCTCGACCTTGTCGCCGGACTTTTCCATCGCGTCGGCAGCCTTCTGTGACTTCTTCGCGTGCGCCTTGTGAGCCTTCGCGGACTCTTCCATCTTTTCGCCCTTGGCCTTTTCCGCGGCCCCGGCGCGATCCATGTGCGCACCCTCCGCCGCGGTATTGTCGTTCTTCTTCAGCGTCTTGGCGTCTTTGTGCATCTGCTCGCCCTTGACTTCCTTCGCCTCGCCCGTGGCTGCCGTCTTCTCGGCGGCCTTCTTCTCGTGCACGGCCTTCTGCTCCTGGACATTGCCCTTCGCTTCCATGGCATTGCCCTCCTTCTGGACGGTATTCTCGGCGGCGTTTCCAGTTGCGGTCATGGCCAACAGAGCTGACATCGAAGCGGCAAGCAGAAGATTCTGAATTTGCATGTGGTCTCCTTGTGGTGGTTGCGCAGCCGGCCGACGTAGACCCGGCGAACTTTGTGGACCGCAGAAGCAAAGAAGAAGCCAACCCGGGCGAAGGCCAAAGCGGCTCCCGGATTCGTTGGCGCCAGGGTTGCCTTGGCGCCGCCCGTCGAACCGGGATCGGTCACGATGATTGGCTTGATCCATCAGTATGATGGACGCGGAGGGTGCCGGGGATTCACTTTCATTTCTGCCAGAGAATCCAGCCGGCCTCGAGGTGCGTCGCGATGCCATCGCAATGGGCCATGATTCGTGCTGTGTAGTCTGTCGCCGGACGAGCGGAAGAGACAGAGGCGCGGTAGGCGTATCCGCCTGCTCGATCTGCCAATTGTCGGGTACGAGTCATCTCATATTTGACTGCGCTGCCGCCCTTGACTCCATCGGCGTAAAGCTCCACGCGGATGGTGTCCGGACTGGCGTCTTTCAGGAAGACCTCCGCCGAAATGAAGTGCTGGTGCCCTTTGGTTTCCACGGTCACAGCACCAAAGCGAAGCGCGGCCCATCTCGGCGCCGCCGCATTTTGCCAATCGACGAGCTTGCGAGCGGCGGCCCCTCTGTCGGCCGCGCGCACGCGGTACGCACTCGCGGCAGGAAGGTAGTGCTGCTCCGTGTATTCACGCACGGTGCGGCTGGCGGAAAACCTGGGCGTCAGCCCGGCCATGCTTTCCCGCATTCGCGCAACCCAGGCGGTGGGTATGCCTTCTTCGTTGCGCGAGAAGAACTCCGGTATCACCTGTTGTTCCAAGAGCTCGTACAGAACCTCTGCCTCGGCCGCATCCCAAGCCGGATCGTCGCCATGCTCAAGCCCGTCGCCCAAGGCCCAGCCGACTTCCGGCGCATAGGCTTCGGCCCACCAGCCGTCCAGTTCCGAGATATTGATGCCGCCGTTGACCAGCACTTTCATGCCGCTTGTGCCGCAAGCTTCCCACGGTCGGCGTGGGGTATTGATCCAAACGTCAACGCCTTGAACCAGGCGTTCCGCCAACAGCATGTCGTAGTCGGCCAGGAAGAACACCCGGGCACTCGCCTCGCTACGGCGGATGAACTGCATCCATTCCTGAATCAGCGCCTGGCCGGCCTGGTCGGCGGGATGCGCCTTGCCCGCGAGAATGAGCTGCGCCGGGCGCTCAGGATGATTGAGGATGCGGAGCAAGCGGGCGGGATCGCGCAGCAGCAGGTTAGGTCTTTTGTAGGTCGCAAAGCGACGCGCAAAACCCAGGGTCAAGATCGACGGATCCAGTCGGGCCTGGGTCCACGCTATGGCCTCGGGGTCCGCCGCGACCACGGCCATCTGACGGCCGATGCTTTCGCGGGCATAGTCCACCAAAGCTTTTCGACTGGTGGTACGCATCGCCCACAGCTTCTCGTCAGAGACCGAACGGAGATCTGCCTCCAGCGTGGCCGACGTCCCATGCCACCGTTCCTTGCCGCTGGCTTCCGTCCAAAGTTGGTCCGCCGCCGCCGAATCCCAAGTAGGCATGTGCACGCCGTTGGTCACGTGACCTATTGGTACTTCATCGACCGGCCAGCGTGGGAATAGAGGCGCGAAGATTTGTCGGCTCACCTGGCCATGCAACCGGCTGACACCATTGACCGCCCCACTTCCGCGCATCGCCAGGTAGGCCATGTTGAAGGGTTCCAAGGCGTCGTCGGGATTCTGGCGACCTAGCGCCAAGAACTCGCGCAGCGAAAGACCCAGGCCTTCCTGCGCGTACCGGCCGAGATACTGTTCGACCAATCCCGGAGGAAAACGATCAAAGCCGGCGGCGACGGCCGTGTGGGTGGTGAAGAGATTTCCGGGGCGGGTGGCCGCCAAAGCAACGTCGAAAGCATACCCGGTCCGTTGCATGAAACTGTGGGCACGCTCCAGCAATGCGAAAGCAGCATGTCCCTCATTGAGATGGCACACGTCTGGCTTGATTCCAAGCGCGGCGAGCAATCGCCAGCCGCCCATTCCCAGCACGATTTCCTGTTTCAGGCGTACCTCCTGGCCCCCGCCATAGAGCTCGCTGGTGATTCCTCGGTGCACGGGAATGTTCGCGGCATCGTTCGTGTCGAGGAGGTAGAGCTTCACCCGGCCAACCTGGACCTCCCAGGTGCGCACCCAAACGGAATAGCCGGGCAAGGCGATTTCTAGCCGCAGCCACTCGCCGTTCGGCTGAAGCACCGGCGTGATTGGCAATTGTCCGGGGTCGTTGTAGGGATAGAGCACTTGCTGCGCTCCGTTCCGGTCGATCACTTGGCGAAAGTATCCATGCTGGTAGAGCAGCCCAACGCCGATCACCGGAACGCC
>CAZBIU010000248.1:0-10543 GCA_964491625.1 uncultured Myxococcales bacterium | reverse complement strand
CTGCCCAGCATCCCACGTCCATGTAGATGAACTGGATGCCGGCAAGCCCCAGGGTGTTGACCTGTCCGGCCGCCACGAGCTTGGGTGCCTTGGCGGTACTCCCGAGGCGCGATGCCAGCTTGGTGAACCAATCGAAGCGGGAGCAGCGCAGCTTGGTGTCGAAATACTTCCTTAGGGCGGGTATGTTGTCCTTGGAGTTGCCCGTGCGCGCGCAGGTGGCCGCCGCATCGAGGAAATCGGGGTCGAATCCAGAGAGCCATCCGTCAGCCATGCCTCGTCACCTTCTTCAGCGAGAGTCCTTGGTCTTGCTCTTGTCGTGCAGATCCCAATGCTGGGGGCAATCTCGGCCGTGCTGGGAGTTCCACGTTACGACCAGCTCGTAGACCACCGGCGTGTTCGCCTGTGCTTTCAAGGTGATGTCGAAGATGCCGCCGCCAGCTTCGAGCACGGAATCGGTTTCAATACCCGGACAGGGCGCGTCCTCGTTTTCATTGTCCCTGCATCTCCGAACCACATTTCCGTTGCGCTCAATCGTCACTTCGGGCTGGGGGGGCTGGGGCCACCATTGCATGCCCATTCTTTTCCGCCTTTCCTCGCACGCAACGGTTTCCTCGTGGGTCATTGGCGCGAACTCCTCCTCACCGCGAGCGGTGATGTTGACGTATTGCCCGAACTCTGGGACATCGGTGCGGTATCGCGTGGATTCACCAGGTTCAAGCCGTCCCATGGCGCACTCCCCAAACATCAGAGGACGTGCGCCGGGCGGCACTTGTGACCGTTTTCGCGTTCGCGACAGAAGCTTCACCGCTTGGATGTCCGTGTATGACCACCTATTGCAGTAGGCGAAGGGCCAGAAGCAGTCGTGTCGCTTCATGGTGACCAGAAATCTGGCCGAGCACAGGTATCGCGGGGATCCGATCGTGACCCACACGACGTTCGAGAAGGGGCTGTACATGAAGAAATGGCGGGACTCTCGCTGCTCGGTCCACAGACTGTGGTAAACGAGCCGGTCGGCCACGTCGAAGGACACCGGCTCCCCGCAGATCTCCGAGGCGAGCTCGTTGGTCTCATTCCGGCGTTTCTCGTCGCTAGGGCGGAGTTCCAGCTTGTCGCCCAGGCTGTGCGTGAACTGTTGGTCCCCCTCCACCCAATACCCCCACTGGAACAATTTCCGGCCCAGGAACAGCATCACGCCGAACACCGACACGCAAAGGATCACGACCGAGCGCGCTTTCATGCCACACCCGACGACGAGCCCGACGATGCATCGCCCGCTGGCTCGCCGGACGAATCCGTCGCGTCGTGTTTGGACACCACCTGCGCCAGCAGTGTGCCATCGTCCCGCCCAGGGCCGACGGCCTCGTCCGTGCTCGATTGGTAGTCGACCATGGCCAGGCGCAGGTCGTCGGTGACCTCGTCGCCGGGTGGAAGGTCGTCGGCGAATCCCAGATTGACCAGACGCTGGCCCTTGTCGCGCGTGGACTCGGTCAGCGGCTCGGCTTGGATGGCGAAGGTCCAGTCGAGGTGTGCCTTCGAGTCGTCGTCCGATGGGGCAGTTGGCTCGTCGCCAGACAAGTAGACCGAGACCGTCGCGCTCTCCGCGTCCGCTGGCATGCGCAGATTGATGACGCCATCCTCGGGAATCATGCGTGAGGCCAGCAGGGCGCCGCCCGCGTGCGCCTCGAAGCGCAGGTCGTGATAGGGCTTGCCATCGGGATCGAGCAAGCGAACCTCGAGCGCGGTGGTTTCGCCAACCGGGAACAAGCTCAGGATCCTGGCTCTGCGCCGCCATTCGGGATACTCCTCGCTGCCTCTCTTCGATATGTCGTCTGGCGGTGGCGGAAGAATGCCGAACGGCTTGTCGAAGAAGAACAGCTCCACCCTCCGGTCATCCCGATGGTGCTCTCTGTCCTGCGGATTTGGATCCAGTTCATCACCCTCGGTGCCGAGCGGAAAGTACTCGCCGCATCCGTGAGCTGTCAGGGAAACGTCTTCGGGCAGGGTCGTTCCCTGGCAATTCATGTAGTCCCCAACCATCTGTGCTCGCGTCTTGGGCCCGATCACGCCGTCGACCTTCAAGGCTTCCCAATTCGCAGCCTTGTCTGCGCCGTCAAGCCGATTGTGCCAGGTCTGGTAGGACTCGACGGGCGAGCTTCCAAGCATGAGCTGCCAACGTTCGGCCAACGCCTGCAGCATGTCGCCGTCCTCGAGGTCACCCCAACGCTTTTCCTCGGCGATCTCATCGCCGTAGTAGTCGAGCCAGCCGGGCACGTCGTTGGTTAGGAAGGCCACCATCGACTTGGCTCGTTCAAGGCTCAGCGTCTCGTTGTACGCTGCTTTCTCGCTGGTATCGGTGTGTCCGACCAGCAGCAGGCCGCTGTCAGGATTCTCGCCGTAGAGGTCGACGAGTCGCTTCAGGCTCGCCACCGCCGAGGGCAGCAAGAAACACTTGTTGGTGTCGAAGTACATGCCGTGCATGTGGGCCATGGCCACCGGCGGCCGGAGCATGAAGGTGTGCTTCGTTTCGGCTTCCAGTTGCAGCTCGGGCAGCGCGCCCCTGCGAAACTGCACTTCCGTGAGTGACTCTTGCTTGGCCTTCCACGCCTCATCCACTGCGCCACGGATCCCCTGCCAGCGGTCTTTCAGGGCATCGATGAGATCCTGGGTGGCATCGTTGGGCAGGGTGAGCCACGCCTGCTTTTCGCCCCTGAGTGCGACCTTGGCGAACCCTTCACCGGCAAACGACATGTCGATGTCGACATCCGCCCCGTGCGCCAGCTGGCCCGCGAATCCAGACAGACCGTTTCCAAGCTCGTCCACGAACCGGGCAAAGAACGTGACGGGCTTTCCCGCATCGAGCAGCGCCTTCATCTGCGACGGCGTGAGTGCGGGTCCATCATCTTTGCTCGCGGCCGCACGGACCGGCATCCTCCGCAGCAGCACGAGACCATCCGGCTCTGAGAAGGGCGGGCGCCAATCCTTGCTGATTCCATCTCTCGCCTTGGCCAGCAGATCGGCCGGGGCACCGGCTTCGAGTGCCAAACCTTCAAGAATCCGTCGGGCCTCGCCCTGGGACAAGACCTGGTAGGAGTCTCGTCCGGGAATCGTGTCGAGATCGCCTCCTGAGACCAGCTTGTATTGGCGCCCTCGATAGGGAAGCTTGCCGCGGGTTTGTCTTTCGATCTCGGTAACCAAGCGGCGCGATTCCAAGACCTGGTTGGACGTGCTTCGCTTGGAGCTGCTCTGGCGCGACATGAGCACCTCGCCATTGCGGATGCACCTGCGCACAAGGTCTAGGACCTCATCATCTTGCAGCTCTCGCATTCCGAACGGTGCCAGACCGCTGTCAGCAACGAAGTGCCTGAGCTGCGAGAAGACAAAGCGACTCCGCCAGTCGAGCTCGCGCAGCGCCTGCACGGCGGGCAATTCCTCCCAGCCGTCTTCGCGGTACATCTGAAAGGCTTTCGCCCTAGGCACCAGGACCAACACCGGGTCGGTTTCCCAGGCGGGCGAGAGACGGAGGACACGGAAACCCAGCAACACGGCGGCATGCTAGCCCGAGGCTTCGCCGCAGGGCAAGAAGGGAAACGACACACCCGAATTTCCTGCGGCCCAGCTCGGGCAGGGAAATGTTCCTGTTCTCGCAAGCCTTGACTATTCAGGCTTGTTTATCTAGTCTGTTTAGATGAAAACCAATAGGGCCTCGGTGGGCGCCTTCGAGGCAAAAAACAAGTTCTCGGAGTTGCTCCTGAGGGTGGGGCGGGGCGCGGAGGTCACCATTACCAAGCATGACCGGCCCGTGGCCAGGCTGGTTCCGGTTTCCGCACCCGCGGCGGCGGAGCGGAGGCGTGCGACGGCCGAGCTGCGGGCGTTGCGCCAGCACTACAGTCTGAAGGGCCTTGCGGTTCGCAATCTCATCGAAGAAGGGCGTAGATGAGTACCGAGTTCGTGCTCGATTGTTCCGCTACGCTGCCTTGGATCTTCGCCTCCGAAGCCAGCACGGCGACCGACCGCTTGCTCGATCAGCTCTCGGCAGGAGCCAAGGCGTGGGTGCCCAGCCTCTGGCATCTGGAACTCGGCAACGTGCTGCTTGGGGCGCAACGCCGCGGACGCATGGATCGGGCCGGCATCGAAAAGTTCTTTTCCAGTCTGGCCGTTTACGACATCGAAGTCGATGGCGAAACCACCGTGCTCGCCTGGACAAAGACCTTTGGCCTCGGGGAGAGATTTGGCCTCACCATGTACGACGCCACCTACTTGGAGCTTGCCTTGCGCAGGGGCTTACCCCTTGCGAGCCTCGACGGTCAGCTGCGGGCCGCAATGAAGAAGGCCGGCGGCAGTCTCGTCCTTTGAACCGAGCTGCGCATGAGCCCCTGGACAGACGCCGATCGAGTTCGGCAAAGGACCGGATCTTGGCTCCGGGATCCTTCTATCGCCGCCGCGGTACCACCGACTTTCTCCCTGATCGATGCGTCCCCGGCCTTGGTCGCTTCGCCGTCGTCACCGGCGTCGGCGCTGCCGCGGGCGGCGTTGGCTGTCCAGCCTCAAGCTTCTCCAAGCGTTCTCTCAGCTTCGTGGATTCGCCGAGGAGGCGCTCGACCTCGTCGCCGAGCTTCTTCAGCTTGTCGTTGGCGCCGCCCTTTTCGCGTAATTGAGTGATGGCGTGCTTGAAGCGGCGCTTGGCGCGACCGTCGAGCTCGGCGTCGCGGGCGCGTTCGATGGCGGGGACCGCGCGCAAATCGCCGATCTCGACCAACGCGATGGCAGCGTCCATGCGCACGCGGAAGTCGGGGTCGGAAAGGCACGCCTCCAGGCGCTCTCGGGCGTTGCGCGCGTGAATGGTTCCTTCGGCAAGTCGGCCGAGCGCGGTCACGGCCGCGCGGCGGGACTGGAAGGATGCTGACCGGGTGATCGCGCCAGCGATGACCGGGTAGGCCGCCTCGTCGCCGCATGCGCCGAGTCCTTCCAAGGCGCGGGCGCGGATGTTGTCGCCGAACGAGCGTCGGGCCAGCACGGGCGTGAGGATCTCCACCGCCTTGGGCGCGCGCACCTTGCCCAGCGCCGCCGCCGCGTTGGCCTCGACGAACAAGCTCGGATCACCGTCGGTAACCCAGGCTTCCAGCAACTCGGCGGCACGCGCGTTGCCGGGATGGAAATCGACGCGGAATTCGCCGAGGGCAGCGGCCACCGCGCGCCGAACCTTCGGATGTTCCTGCGATCGTGCCGCCAACAAGGCGTCGAGCGCATCTTGCCGGCGCGACTTGCCGAGGGCCGAGGCTGCCGCCGCGCGCACGGACCAGAATCGGTCGGTTTCAAGCGCGGTCCGAAGCGCCGCCGTACTGAGCGGATCGGGCTTGTCGGCCAGGGCGCGTGCCGCCAGCACCCGGTCGACGCCGAGTCGGGCCGACGAAAGCTGGCGAGCCCACAGCGGTCTCGGCTTTTCAAACTTCACGGTCTTGAGGAGCACGTCGCCCGGATCGAAGATCACCTGGGTCGGCGCCTGCGGGACCTTCACCTCGAAGGTGTGCGACTTCTGCGTGATGTGAACGGGCTCGTCAACTTCGCGATCGCCCACCTCGAGGCGGACGATCGCGCGCAAATCGTACACCAGCTCGCCTTGCTGCTTCTGTTCCACCCGTAGCGAGCCCACGTTCTTTTCCGCGTCCCATTCCCACGCGCACTCCAGCTCGGGGTGGCCGGGGTGATCGACCCACTGATGCAGAAAGCCGTCGAGGTTGCGGCCGGTGGCCTCTTCCAGGGCGCGCGCCAAATCGCGCGTCTCGACCGAGCCGCGTGCGTGCCGTTCGACGTACAGGCGCAAGGCACGCCAGAAATCGGCGTCGCCCAATTCATGCCGAAGCATATGTAGCACGCGCCCGCCCTTTTCGTAGAGGTGCCTGTCGAACAGGTCGATGGGCTCTTCAAATTGTCGGCACACGATGGATCGCTGGTATTCGCACGCCTCGTCGAGATAGGTGTCGAGGTCGCCCAGAAGATCGACGTCGGCCTCGTCGCGACCACGCGAATGTTCGCGCCACACGTACTCGAAGTAGGTGGCGAAGCCTTCGTTCAGCCACGCCTCGGGCCATTCGCGACAGGTGAGAAGGTCACCCCACCACTGGTGCGCCAGCTCATGCGCGACCAGATACTCGATGTCCTGATCGAGCGCCGCGCGCTCGTCCAGTATCGCCTCGCCGGTGAGCGTCGTGGCGCTGGTATTTTCCATGCCGCCGAAGATGAAGTCGGACACGAAGATCTGGCTGTAGCGACCGAACGGATAGGGCACGCCAATCATCTTCGAGAAATGGTCGATGATGGCGGGGGTGGACCCAAGGCTGCGCTTGATGTCTGCTTCGCGGCCCTTGGGCCCGTAGTAGTAGACCTCGGTACCGGTGACCGGCGCGCGATCGCGAATCTCGGCGAATTGTCCGCACACCAGCGTCACAAGATACGGCGAGTGCGGAAGATCGAGGGCGTAGTGCCACTGTTTG
Organism: uncultured Myxococcales bacterium; assembly: GCA_964491625.1. Taxonomy (GTDB): domain Bacteria; phylum Myxococcota_A; class Polyangia; order Fen-1088; family Fen-1088; genus Fen-1118. The sequence continues at coordinate 4,052 of CAZBIU010000248.1, read as the reverse complement.
CGGCCGTCGTCAAGCTCGCGGGTTTCGCGCAATTGACCGTTGGAAAGCACGAACAAGTCGGCGGGGACCGTGCAAAGGACCTCGCTGGTGGCCTTGAGAATCGGGGCATCGACGCAGGGGAAGTAGAAGCGCGAGTCCTCGTCCTGGCCCTGGGTCCAGCATTCGAGCGGACGGTTCGGGTGGGCCTCGTCGGGGCCGACGAAGTAAAGCCCGCGCAAAGGCGAGCACTGGTACGCGATGGTGATGGAGAATTGGTCGCCGCGGGCGTGCGCTGTGTCCAAGGCGATGCGCAGGCGCTTGCCGTCGTAGTGAGTGCCGGGCGCGGGCTTGCCGTCGATGCTGATGTCGGCGAAGCGCAGGTCGACGGCGTCCAGTTCGACTGCGTCCACGCCGTCCTTGCGGCAGGAAAGCGCCAAGGTCACTTGCCCGCGCAGGCTGCGTGCGGCGAGGTCAGGCTCCAATTCCAGTCGGATGTGGCCGATGGCGACCGGACAGTCAGGGGCGAAGTGGGTTTGCGTGCCGGGAGTCACGAAGGGTCTTGGCATGGCTATACTTTCGCGGACGTTACCTTGTGCTTGGGTTGGCGCGCAACGGTGGATCTCCGTCGGGTCGGGCGTGGTGTGGGGAAGTCGAACCAGGTGCGAACGTCGAGGTCGAATCCGACCCCGTGCATGAAATTGTAGACCGCGCGCCGAAGCCCGTCGCCGAAAAGCGCCGGGTCGCCGCGCCCGGGCTCGTCGAACGGGATTTCGTTGCGAGAAAAGGCGCTTTCGCGATCGTCGAGGATGCGCAGACGCAGCTTGCTGGCGTCGCGGAAGGCTGGGCTGTGCGCGGTGAGCGCGAACCTGTGCCAGTAGGCCGACTGTAGCCAGCCGCGCTGAAACAGGCCGCGCACGTAGTCGAGGGCGTCGACGACCTCTTGCGCGGTCTCGGTGGGGTAGCCGTACATCAGATAGGCGTGGACCAGGATCCCGGCGCCGGAAAGCGCGCGCATGGCAGCCGCGGCCTGCGCTGTGGTGACGCCCTTGTCCATCAGGGCGAGCAGGCGATCGTGCGCGCATTCGAGCCCGCCGCTCATGGCCAGGCAGCCGGACTCGGCCAAGAGCTTGCAAAGCTCGGGGGCGAATTGCTTTTCGAAGCGAATGTTGGCCCACCAGTTTACGCGCAGGCCGCGGGCCAGGATTTCGCGCGCCAGGCCCCCTAGTAGCGCGGGCGGCGCGGCTTCGTCCACGAAGTGGAAACCGGAAAGCCCAGTGTCGCGCGTGGCCGTCACCATCCAGTCCACGATAGTCTTGGCCGGGGCCGGGTCGTAACGGCGGATGTAGTCGAGGGTTACGTCGCAAAACGCGCAGCGATGCCAGTAGCAACCATGCGCCAGGGTCAGCTTGATCCACGGCCGATCGGTCCACAGGCGGTGCATAGGATTGGGGCTTTCGGCCATGGCGATGTAGCCGGCGCTGGCCAGGGACGAGAAATAAGGCGCCGGACGATCGCGGTGGCGCAACATGGGCGCGGCCGGATCGTCGACGCTGACCACGCGGCCGTCGCGGCGGAGCTTGGTTCGCACCAGCGCCGGTGCCGCACCCGACGCGTGTTCCACGATTCGCAGCAATGGAATTTCGCCGTCGTCGTAGGTCACGTAGTCGAAGCTGTCGAACACACGCGGCTCGGAAAGCCCGCGCAGCTCGGTGTTGACGTAGCCGCCTCCCAGCACGGTGACGATGTTCGGCCGCTTGGTCTTGATCAAGGCCGCGATCCGAAACGCGCCGTAGAGCGCGCCCGGAAACGGTACGCTGAGCCCGACCAGGCTCGGCTCATGCTCGCGCAGGACGGCGTCGGCCAGCTCGTCGATCCAGCCGTCAAGCAAGGTTGGCTTCCGGCGCAGTGCCTGGGCAAGTCGGTCGAATCCGCCCACCTCCGCGGCCAGGTGCTCGGCGTAGCGTGCAAGCTCGAACTGCTCGTCGATGCCATCGCGAACTGCGTCCGCGATCTCGTCGAGGAAGATGCTCGCCCGGTGGCGAGCGACCAGGTCTTCCGCTTCGCGGTCCATGAGCCCGTCCAGCGCCCGAAAGCGTGGCCCCTCGGGTAGCTGCTTGGGCCGGGCCAGCCGTGCCGCGAGCTCGGGCGCGCGGCCTTGCAGAAGGCGAACCACATCCGAAACCACCGCAGCTATCTCTTCGGCGTGGCGAAGAAAGTGGCGAACCGACGGCGCTAGCTTGCGCTTGCCCGAATTTCGCCCAAGCGCCGCCGCGACTGCCGCCACGCCCGACGGCGAAAACAGGCGGAGCGCCAAGCCCAGCGACAGATCCGCCTGCGCGACCTCGTGCCCATGTTGGCGCAGAAACGCCGCCAGCGTGGGCACCGCCGGGTAGGCGGTGTTGAACTGCACCATGGGCGGCGTGATCAGAAGAGCGCGCATTGCGGAAAATAGATGATGCTACTGGAGGCCGCGTCTCACCACTTCCTCAGACTATTCGAGCAGCAGCCGGGCGCGGTCCACGTGGGTGACCAGAGGCGCCAACCGAGGGTCGGCCGAGAGTGCGTCGAGAAGCCCCTTGGCGGCCTGGGCATAGGCCGCGCGGTCGATCTGCCCCGCGAGCAGGCGGTAGCGCAGAAACACACACGCGGTCTGGGCCACGTCGGACAGGCAGTAGCCGCGCAGCGCCTCGATCTGGCCGGTGCGAAACAGGGCCTCCACTTGGCTGCCATCCACGCCGTCTTTTCCCGGTAACCCGATCAAACGCGCGGCTCCATGCAGCGACGTCATTCGCGTCGCGCCGTGGTCGGCCAGGATGTCGCACAGGTCGATGTGGTTGGCGGTGCTGTAGCGGTAGCGATAGCCCTGCTTGCGGTAGTACCAGGGCGCCGAAACCCCATAGCGCAGGCTGCGCAACATCAGCACCGGCAGGTCGAAGCCGCGCCCGTTCCAGGTCACCAGCGTGGGCTCCCACTTGCTTACGAACTCGGCGAAGTCGGTCAGCATGCCGCCTTCGTCCTTGCCTTCGCCGATGGTGCCGGCTTTCTTGCAAACCAGGTTTTCATCGAGCCACATCACGCCGATCACCACGGGCTTGCAGGCGAAGATCGGTGGGAAGGTGCGTTCGGTGCCGGGGCTGGGCTGGGCGGGCGAATACAGATCTGGGTCGGGGACGGTTTCGATATCGAGCACGAGGAAGGTCGGCATGGCGGCGTAGCTATTCTACGCTAGCCCGCATCATTCACCACGATTCGGGCACTGACCGGGTTATCGAACAGCGTTTGCTCGCGACATAGGCGCCATTCCCTCCCGCGAAGCTTCGCTGCAAGAAAAGCTGGCAGGCTCCGCACGCGCAGGGGCGGCCCTTTCCGCCCATTCAAGGTGCGGGGGCCCACGAGTCGGGGTAGTGTCTTTGGTAGCACCATGATCGAGGACCGCAGAGGCGGCGCCACGGGCGCGCCGGAAGTCGGACCCAGGCGGTCCTTGATGCACGTGCGCGCGGCGCAGCTTCGCGCCCGGGCACTCCGCTGGGCCATCGGCAAGTCGGCCCTCGGATCGGTGTTTCTGATCGGCGCCCTGACCTACGCCCTTTCGCCGCAGCGGCACAGCGAACTAAGCCGCTTGTGGATCGACTTCTTGCTCATGCTCTCGACGCTCAACGTGGGCTTGGGGCTGCGCACATTCTCTCGAGCTCGCCGGCGGGCCGCGCGCTACTGGCCCATCGCGACTGCACTGTGGGGAATTCTATCCGTGGTGCTGGTCTACTTCCTGATGAAGCGTTGAGTTGAGGCTAAGCTAAATCAGCGTTCATGATTCCGGAACATCGATGGTCTTGGCCAATTCAAAGACCAACTTTGACGGTCCCCAAAGGGAGAGGGCTAGCGAGCTGGCTCAGAGAGAATCCTGGAATGTCGATGGATCTCTCGGAAAAGGAGCCTGATCCGGAATCACGAACGGTGATTTAGGGCCTGTCCCCAAATTCAGGCCAGCCATACTCGCACCGCAGCGAAGAGAATGAAACCGAGGAAATTCGTGGAGGTCTTGTCGTAGCGGGTGGCCACACGCCGGTACCGCT
>CAZBIU010000247.1:0-10597 GCA_964491625.1 uncultured Myxococcales bacterium | reverse complement strand
GGAAACGCACCGTAGTGGCCCCAACCGTTGGTGGTCAGCTCGTCGCCTCTGGCGCTGGTGATGAGGGCGCCCAGCCCGAGCTGCTTGATGGACGGGGCGTAGTCGGTGACCGTGTTGTGGTCGGTGGCGACGATCATATCGATCCCGTCGGCCACGAATTCGAGAACCCGGTGGGTGAGGGGAACGATGGAATCGGGCGAAGGCGCCGCGTGCACGTGGAAATCGGCGGACAGCCAGCCGCGTGTGTCGATCACGTGCTTGAGCTTGGCCGCGATGGTCAGGTCGTCCTTGTCGACCTTCACCTTGCGATGCACGCTCACGTCCCACTCCGGGCCGCGGCTGACGTAGATGTCGTAGCTGCCGGGCGGAACCCGTATGTCCTCGCTGCCCACGGCGGAGAACACGCGATTGAAGGCCGAGATCGCCATGTCGCCTTCAGGGCGCCCGATGTCGTTGTGGGTGAAGGCAGGATTGGGCGTTCCCTCGACGCCCACGAAGGTCAATTTGCAGGGGATTGGCTGCCCGGTGTCGACGTCGCGCACGTCCCAAGCCAGCAGGGCGCCGGCGTGCCGGTTGACCTTTTCCGTCGGTGGCGCGGTGGGATTGTCGGCCGACGGGATGGGGGTGGTCGCAGTGGAAGGGGGGGAAGCCGACACCGCCTGCGGGAGCAGGGCGGCGGCCAATACGATCCAGCCGTGAAGAGAGCGATGCTGCATGGGCCAAGAGTAGCCTATCGGCACCGACTACGAAATCACGACTGAGCTAAGATCCTTGGGTCTCGACACCGGCAACCGGCTCATCACGAGCGCACGCCGATTCCCGGCCCGCTGCTGGCTTTGCCGTGGCCGAGATCGCCGCCGCGCGTGGCCCCTGGGTGGACGGCTTCGCTCACGTAGCCCGTCATGCCCAGCTCCGGCACGTCGAGTCCGGCAATCTCGTCATCCGCTACAGAGCGGCTGCCAATGAGTCTGTCGATGATCCAGAGCGCAAGGGCGCTGGTGGGAACGACCCACGCCACGTTGGCGGCGATACCAAGCACCGACGCCAGCAACTGACTACCACTGCCCGCGAACAGCCCTTCCACAGGACCCGCGACTCCGTTCCATCCATCGCCGGCGCGTCCGTCGGCAAAGATGCCGACTGCAAGTAGCCCCCAAGCACCCGCGACGCAATGAACTGCGGCGGCACCGGCGGGATCATCAATACGCAGGCGGCGTTCGAGAAAGAGCGCGCCTTCAAGCGTAAGCAGACTGGCACTGGCACCGATTACGACGGCGGAACCACTCGCGACGAAGGGCCCGGCCGCGCTGATCGATACCAGCCCGGCCAGAAACCCATTGCAGATCATACTGAGGTCCGGCTTGCCGAAGCGAAATCGCGTGTGAATGAACGCCCACATTGCGCCCGCCGCCGAGGCCAACAGCAGGTTGACCGCGAGAGCTGCGGCAAGGTTGTCGTTGCCACGGGCGCCAGACGCCGTCGCCAGGCCGAACCAGCCCCCGGCCAGGAGCAGTGTGCCGAGTACGACCATGGGCATGCTATGAGCGGGAATGGGACGGACCTCACCCCTCAGGCTATATTTGCCGAGCCTGGGGCCGAGCATCTTGGCGGACACGAGCGCGATCGTACCGCCCGTCATGTGCACGACCGCAGCCCCGGCGCAATCCACCACGCCGTGGCCAAGGTGCAGCTTCGACAGCCAACCGCCTGACCAAACCCATTGCGAATAGATCGGGAAGATAGCCGCGGACCCTATGAACGACAGCAACACGGTCAAGCCGAGCCGCGAGCGCTCGGCCATGGCGCCCATGGGAATCGTCGCGCTTACGGCGGACAAGCTGGCGCGCGACAAGAACGCTACGACCAAGGCGGTTCCGACAGTCGATGGACTGAACAAAAATCCCCGGTAGCCGTTTTGCAAGCCGAAGCCCACCGACCACGTGCCAAGGATGCTGGCACATGATGCAAGCAGGACCATGGCGGTCGTGTGTGCGACGTTCTTCGAGCGAACCAGGCCTGCATACAGCACCGCAAAACCAGCTTGGGTCAAAAGCCCGAACAGTCCGATCGCTACCAGCCAGATGGCGTCGACCAAAGCTTGCGTAGCGAAGGGCTGCCGTACGATGGTTTGGAGCAACGAGGTCTGAGTCATGTCTTCGTTTCCTAGTGTGGAAGCTTCTGCCCGCGGAACAGTAGAATGAACAGCATGAACACAAAGCCAATGACACCAACGATGATGGCGACCTGACGGACGATCTTCCACCGCGACTTCCAATGTGCTGGCGCTCGCAGTCGCTCGTGGCGGCCGGTCAGGGCAACCGTTTCCGGCGCGTCCAAATCGGCCTTCATTTCGGCAGCGCTGGCGTAGCGATCCACGGGATCCCTCTCCATGGCGTGAAGAATGATCTCCTCCACCTGCGGCGAAATCTCGGGGTTGATCTTGCGCGGCGCCCGCGGATCGCCAATCAGACGAGCATTCATGACCATGTAAGTGTTGGGCGCCTCGAAGGGGACGCGTCCAGTCACCATCTCGTACAGCATGGCACCGAGGCTGTAGATGTCGGTCCGACCGTCGCCCCGTTTGCCCTTGACCTGTTCGGGGGCCATGTAGTCCGGCGTGCCCATGGTCGGCGAGAATCCGCCGAAGGTGATACGCCGCATGGCCTGTGCCTTTGCGATGCCGAAGTCCATGATGCGGATGCTTCCGTCGTCGCAAGCCATGACGTTGGCCGGCTTGAGATCGCGATGCACGATGTCCCGGCGGTGCATGTATTCCAGCGCTTCGCAGATCCTGCTTGCGAACGCGAGTGCCTTGGCCACCGGCAACTTGCCTTCCTCGCGGACGAGCTCGTCGAGGGTTCGGCCCTTCAGGAATTCCATCGCGAAGTACGGGCGGCTCTTCTTGGGCGAGGTAGGAATGATCTTCAGGATGCCGGGATGGCTGAGCGATTTGCCGATTTCTTCCTCTCGCTCGAAACGCGAATAGAAGGCCGGATCGCTTTCAAGGCGCATGAACGGAACCTTGAGCGCGACCGTGTCACCACTTGCGAGGTCAACCGCCTTGAACACCGAGCCCATCCCGCTGCGGCTGATAAGCCCAACGATCTCGAAACGCGCGTCGAGCACTTGTCCAACCTGGGGTTCGCTGGTCACGGCGGCTTGCGGCTCCTCCGAATAGATCGCTGCTCCACGGTAGTAGCGGACCTGTTCGACCTTGTCCATGCGAATGACTTGGACCGTGACGTTGTCGTCCGAGCCCCGCTTCATCGCCATCTCCAGGATGAGCTGGCAGGCTTCTTGGGCGGGGTAGCGCAAAACGGTTTCGCAGATTTCGCTTTCCGTGATGCAGCCATGGATACCGTCGCAGCACTGCACGAGGATGTCCCCTTCGTGAATGGGAGCCTTATTGAAGTCGACCTGCAGGGTGGGGTTCTGGCCAACCAGCCGGGTGAGCATCGTGCGCATGTCGCTGGTGGCCGCCTCATGCGCCGAGAGCAGGCCCATCTTGACCTGCATTCCCACGTACGAGTGATCGCTGGTCAGCCGCTCGATGCGGCCCTGGTGAACGTGGTAGGCGCGGCAATCGCCAACGTGCCCCACGAAGACTTCGCCACTGCGGAACAGCAAGGCAGTCATGGTGGTCGCCATGCGCCGCTCGTCGCCCTTCGCAAGCATGCCCTGGTCGTACACGGCCAGGTTCGCCTCGCTGAAGGCGCGCCATAGAATCTGGTTAGGGGTCTCCGTCAGCGCCGCATGGCGAAAACAGCGTTCGACCGTCTCCACCGCCAGCTTGCTCGCGATCTCGCCGAATCCGTGGCCACCAGCTCCGTCCGCAAGCACGGCAAGGATGCCACGGTCGCGCCGTTCTTCGTCATCGTCGGGAACGGCAAACGCGGCGCTGTCTTCGTTGTTCGCGCGACCCGCCCCCGGGGCGGGGGCAACGCCGCGGGTGACTCCCATCAGAGTATCAATTTCCCAACGCGGCGCAGCGGGTGCGAGCCACTGCGCCGCTTTGCGACTCGGATCCCGAGGATCTAGCCGCCCATCTTCGCCTCGACAGGCGTTCCGGAGAGCAGGATGTCCTTGCCCTTCTTTCGGCTGCCACGCACGAAGTATGCTGCGCCGTAGATGCCCCATACGAGTACCGCACCCAGCGCAAAGAAGGGCTCCTTCGAACTCATGCCAGGGACGAACGAGGGGCCGATGAGAAAGAACAACATGCAAAGGAGGTTGGCGACGAGGCCAAACAGGGGAACGAACATATGCTTGAAGCCGCTGAACGTGTGATGCTCGCGGAAGGCTATAATCGCAATGATGTTGGTCATCATGTAGAGCAAGAAGGTGCCGAAATTGCTGACCAAGGTGACCACCAACAAGCTCTGTGGAATCTTCGCCGCCGTGTCGTGGCCGAAGACAAGGAAGCTGTACCACGCGTTCTGCGGAAGCCCCTTGACCACGTCGTCCGCCAAAGCAGCAGGACCGCAGAAGTTGAACGCCACAGAAATAACCCCGACCACGGCCGAGATGGCGGCCAGCGTCCAGATCGCCCGGTGGGGCGTCAGCTTGGTGCCGTGGAGCATACCGAAGTGCGGCCCCACTTCTTCGTCCCGGCCCATTGCGTAGGTCACGCGCGCGCCGGTGCTCATGCACGAGAGGGTGGTCCCAATCAGTGCCAGGAACACAGTCAGCGCTTGGACCAGCATGAAGGCCTTGCCGGCGGCCGCGCTTCCGAAAAGCCAGGTTCCCGCAATAATCATCATGTCCCCCAGCGGCGCAGCCGAGGCCGTGGCATTGCTGATCTGGTAGCCGCTATTTAAGAAGTAGTTGGCGGCGAAGTATTCTATGAGGTAGCAGAACAGGCCCTGGATGAGGAGCGACAAGATGACCGCTCGCGGTATGTCGCGCTTGGCGTTCTTTGCCTCCTCGCCCATCGACGTTACTGATTCAAATCCGACTAGAATGAGAATCGCGATGCAGGCCTGAATGATGACGTAGCTGAATTTGTGCGGCGCCACGACTGACTTGGCCGAGCCGTGATATTGGAATGCAGACACTTGCTTGGTGGCGTCGGACGGATCCGGCACCGTGTTGTACGCCCCCTCTGGCGCGTAGGAAACCTTGAACATCTGATCGCTGCCGTCGGGATTCTTCGCGTAGACGAAGTTGCCTTCCGGATCCTTGACCGGTTGCCCCTTGGCATCGAGGGCAATGACCTTGTCGATGGCATTGCCGTTGGGGTCGAGGGTGTAGCCGACCGAGCCCTCGGCATGATTCAGGCGATACCCGACCGCGATCGCCGAGAACACCAGCAGCGCCGCAATCTGAATGACGTTGATTGCGGTGTTGATGGCTGTGGTGCCGGTTACGCCGCGGAACGCGATGTACGCCACCCCGAACGCGAACGCCACACTGAAGATGATCATGAAGATCGGGCTGGGCACCGCGGCGCTAAAGACGCTTGGCCATATCTGACCCGTGACGTAGCCGACCACCAGGGCCGTGGTGCCCACCATGAGACCGGGATAGACCCAGTAGTAAAGGTGGCTTGCCCAGCCCACGACGAATTTGGCGATCCGCGCGTAGCGGAAGGTCTTGTGCTTGGAAAGGAATGCCTGTTCAGCGAAGAAGTATGACGAGCCGGCGCCGGGATATAGCTTCGACAATTCCGCATAGGCGATAGCCGTCGCCAGACACAGCATAAGGGCTGCCAGAATGCCGAACCACATGCCCGAGGCCGCCATGGGCGCCCCATACACCGACTGTATGAAGAAGGTCAGCCAAAGAAACGCCCCAGGCGCGATCAGCGCCATGGCGTTCACGGTCAGTCCCGTAAGCCCCAGGGTTGCTCTCGACGAAGATGATGCTGTTTTGTTCTCTTGTGCCATAGTCGCTCACCTGCTCCTTTCAGTGAACTTGGTCGTTGTTGCCGTAATCCTCATGGTGCTAAGTTTACGGATGGTTAAGAGCGAGCGAATTGCCGGCGGACTAAAGGTTTGTTAATAGAAAACCGAGACTGCGGAATCTATTGGACACGGAAAGCGCAGAGGCGGATACGCGGTCTTTCCCGGGTTGTTACCTCATAGAAACGATCGACGAATCTCGGTGCTGGACGCAGCCCCGGGGCAGATGCCGCCCGGGCGATTGCTAGCCCACCGAACGGCGCGAAAGCTGAGCAGTTTCCGGATTCGGATCGAGGTCCGGGTGCTCCCCCCGTCCACGGCAGCAGGGCTTTGGGCAAGCGGGCCAGTCGAAAGGCGGCGCAACTCGGCGCCGCATGGGCCAAGCGTAGCCCGACTGCACGCGCTACGAATTCACGACCGATTTGGCGACGTCGCCGATTTCCTGGTCGGAAAGCCACTTCTTCTTGTCGCAGGCCTCGATGATCTGGTGGTAGACGGTTTCGAGTTGCGCGCCGGTCAGGGGGAAACCCAGGTGGGCGCAGCGGTCGGCGATGGCGTGGCGGCCGCTGTGCTTACCCACCACGAGCTGGCTCGACGGCACGCCGACCGACTTGGGGTCGATGATTTCGTAGGTGGTGCGTTCCTTGAGGAATCCGTCCTGGTGGATGCCAGCCTCGTGCGCGAAGGCGTTGCGGCCCACGATGGCCTTGTTGGGCTGCACGCCGACGCCGATGATCTCGGTCAAAAGCTGGCTGGCTGGGAACAGCTCTTCGGTCTTGATGCCAGTGGAAAAGGGCAGGACGTCGGAACGAACCTTGAGCGCCATCACAATCTCTTCCAGCGAGCAGTTGCCGGCGCGCTCGCCGATGCCGTTGATGGTGCATTCCACCTGGCGTACACCGGCCTGAATCGCGGCGATGGAATTCGCCACCGAGAGGCCGAGGTCGTTGTGGCAATGCACGCTGACCTCCGCGGTCCCCTCCAGGGCGCGCACCACCGTGCCGACCAGCTCGCCGTATTCTGCCGGGATTGAATACCCGACGGTGTCGGGCAAGTTGACCACGCGGGCCCCCGCCGCAACCACCGCGCGCGAAAAGCGCACCAGCACCTCAGTCGAGGTTCGCGTGGCGTCCTCGGCGGAAAACTCCACGTCGTCCACGTACTTGCGGGCAAGCTCCACCGACTTGACCGCGATCTCCAGAGCCTCGGCCTCGGTCTTCTTCAGCTTGTGGGTAAGGTGGATGGGGCTGGTCGCGATGAAGGTGTGGATGCGGGGCCGCTTGGCCTTTTCGAGCGCCTTGGCAGCGCGCTCGATGTCGCCCGTGTGGCAGCGCGCGAGCGCGGCCACCGTGATGCCGCTGAACTCGCGTCCGACGGCATCCACCGCTTCGAAGTCGCCCTGCGAGGCTATGGGAAAGCCCGCCTCCATCACGTCCACGTTCAGCTCGACCAGCTTGCGCGCCATTCTCATTTTTTCCGCGACGTTCATGCTGCATCCGCATGACTGTTCGCCATCGCGCAGGGTGGTGTCGAAAATGTGGACGCGGTTACTCATCGGCGGGCTCCTTTGTTCGGGGAAGGCTACCGTCTTGGCCTCGATATTTCGAGTTTATTCTTATTCGATTTGGTATTTGGAATGCTTATATCATAAGCAGAGTTTATGGTTTCCAGTGGAGTCATTCATGGACCTTTCCGCCCTGACCGTGTTTCAGACCGTGGCCGCCGAGCAGAGCTTTTCCCGCGCGGCGGTGAAGCTTAGGCGTACGCAACCCGCGGTTTCGCTGGCCATCCAGCGACTCGAGCGCGATCTAGGCGTCGCCCTGATCGACCGCAGCGGTCGGCATCCGCGCCTCACCGACGCCGGGAAGGTCGTGCTGGACCACGCCAGGCGCTTTGAGAACCTGAGCGCCGATCTGCGCTCGGCTCTGGACGAGCTACGCGACAACGCCACCGGGCGGCTGCTCATCGGCGCCAACGAATCGGCGACGCTGTACCTGCTGCCGCTCATTAGCCGCTACCGGCGTCGCTACCCGCGCGTGAGAGTGCAGGTTCGCCGGTCGCAGTCGAGCAAGGTCCCCACGGAGATCGTCGAGGGCGATCTCGAGCTCGGCGTGGTGAGCTACGAACCCAATGACGAGCGACTCGCGTCGCGTGTGATCTACACCGACCACCTGGCGTGCGTGGTTTCGCCTCAACATCGCCTGGCGCGACGGGGATCGGTCAGCATCGCGGATCTAGGCATGGAAACCTTCATCGGGCACATTGTAGTGTCCCCCTACAAAGAAGTGGTGGTGCGCGAGTTCGAGCGGCTCAAGGTTCCGCTCAATCGCGATCTGGAGATGCCGACGGTGGAGGCGATTCGCAAGCTGGTCCAGCGCAACGAAGGCGTGTCTTTCCTGCCGCGCATGTGCGTGGAGGACGAGATCGCGCAAGGCACGCTGCGGGAGATCCAGGTCAAGGGCCTGATGGCCGAGCGAAAGATCCGTCTGCTCTATCCAGCCCGTCGGACCCTGTCGCACGCGGCCCGGGCGTTCCTGGCGTTGTTGTAGGAGCGGTCTACATCATGATCGACAGTCCCAGTGAGACGTCCGGATAGCCGATTCGGCCGGTCAAGGCGAAGCCGTTGGCGATGTAGTAGCGACCGCCGATGTAGCCGGCGGGACTGACGCCGACGCCGTGGTTGCCGACGAAGAAGACGTTGAGCCCGGGCTCGGCGAATGCGGAGAAGTGCTGGGTCAGCCAAAAATTCCACTGCATGACCACCGGAATGTAGACGTAGGTGTAGGTGCCTCCATTGGAGGTAACCTGGGTGCAAACGTTCGTGCCCGCTGGGCCGCTTTCGTAGTGCAGACACTCGTCGCGCGTCCACGAACCGTAGTAGCGGCCGATGTCGAGGCCCACCCCGATGGCCACCGAGTCGTTGACGTTGCGGATGAAACCTTCGGGAAGAATGACGAAGCTGCCGCGCGCGCCGAAGCCGACGCCCGAGCCAGCGCCGGGGCCGGGCGGATCGGTGCCGGCCAGGATGTGAGGCTCAAGCTCGAGTTGGTAGGCGATGGGCGTGCGCCAGTCGCGGATCGTGTGAGCGTCGTAAGCGCGGGCCGACGAGACGAAAAGGCCGGTAGCGAGCAGAAATCCGGGAAGCGCCGATGCGGTTCGAGAGAGCGTCATCAAAGTCCTCCGCTGCTTAGCAAGAGCCGCACGCCTGGACGCCGTTGTCGCACGAAAGCGGCCCCTCCGCGGCGTTGAGACAGTTGACCGTACAGGTGTTGGTGTCGGTGCAGGACACTCGACAGGACCCAATGCAATTCACTTCGCAAGTGGTGATGTGGTCGCAGGACACCGTGCTGCCGGGGCCGACGCGCACACCGCAGCGCTCGACGTTGCTGCAGGCGTAGTTGCAGTTGGCGCCGCAGAAGGCTCCGCACGAAACCGTGTGATCGCATTCGATCTTGCAGTTGTTTCCGCACGACGCCGAACAGTCGTTGACGTTGTCGCAGGAGAGAGAGCAGTTGTTTTCGCACACGCCTCCGCAGTGGACCATGTGGTGGCAGTAGAGGTCGCATCCGTCGCCGTCGGCGCAACCCTGGTAGCAGTCGGTTCCCTGGCTGCACTCGCACACGCCGCCGGCCGCGCAACTGCCTTCGCCGGAATGGCAGCCCGGGGCCAGCGCCAGCGCAAGCAGCGCGAGGGCGAGAGGAAACGATGAGCTTGGTCGGTTCATGATCCCGGCATGGTAGCTCGCCCGCGATTGGGGAGCCAACCCTTCGATGGATTTTCCGCCCTCTACGCGCCGGGCTGGCTTAGGTATTCGCCACGCGGGGCAAGCACCTCGCGCGGCTTGATGCCGTTCGAGGGACCGACGAGACCGTCGCGTTCCATCTGTTCGACCATGCGCGCGGAGCGGTTGTATCCGATTTGCAGGCGGCGCTGGATGAACGAAACGCTGGCCTGCCGGGTGTCGCATACGATGGCGACCGCCTGGTCGTAGAGCTCGTCGTGGAAGTCGTCGGCGGGAGCCGTGCCTTCGCCGTCCTCATCGTCGCGGGCGGTGAGGATGTTCATGTCATAGACCGGCTTGGCCTGCGTCTTGAGGAAGTCGACCACGCGGTGGACCTCGTCGTCGGACAGAAAAGCGCCCTGAATGCGGCGAAGCTTGGTGCCACGATCCGAAAACAGCATGTCGCCGTTGCCGAGCAGGGTTTCCGCACCCGGCTGCCCCATGATGGTGCGCGAGTCGATTTGCGACGCCACTTGCAGGGCGATGCGGCTTGGGAAGTTGGCCTTGATCACGCCGGTGATCACGTCCACCGACGGGCGCTGGGTCGCGAGAATCAGGTGCAGGCCGGCCGCGCGCGCCTTCTGGGCCAGGCGTGCTACCGCGGTGTCCACCTCTTTCGAGGCGACCATCATCAGGTCGGCGAACTCGTCGATGACGATCACGATGTAGGGCAGCTTGCGCATGGGCGGTTCGGCGTGCTCCTTGGCGAACTGGGCAGCGGCGGCCTTGTCGGAGATCTCGTCGGCCAACTCCTCGCTGATGGTCCCGTCGGCAGGCGGTACCGGCCCGCTCTCGGCATCGACCTCCACCTCTTGCTCGTGCCCTTCGGCATCGGCCATGATGACCTTCAAGCGCCTTCTGTGATTTGCTGCGGGCTCGGGCGCGTCCTCGACGTGGACCTTGTTATGGTCGGCCT
>CAZBIU010000246.1:0-10605 GCA_964491625.1 uncultured Myxococcales bacterium | reverse complement strand
CACCGGCTCCGCCAGCTCCGCCGCCCCCGCCCATTCCTCCGGCGCCGCCGGCTCCCCCGGCACCTCCCGGTCCTGGTGAGATGGCGTCGGGTGCCGGACCATACGGCCAATTGTAGTCCCAAGAACTAAAATGCGGCACGAGAACCCTCCAAAGGCTGGATCCAGGTGCATATCGGACGGCCAGGCTCGCTAGCTCGTCAGAGCTTACTCCCAGCGCTTGCAGGGTCTCGGCACCCGCGGGGCTCCCGTTCCCATCTACGTCGAGCTGAGCGAGACCGTTCTCGACCGAAAGAACTTTGACCACGCGGCCGTCTCGATAACCCCGCCATTGGTGACTATCTTCATCGTAATAGCCGACTGGGACGCCGGTCCCCACCGGAAACCCTAAGAAATTCTCGTTGTAGTGGATAAGCGGTTGGTTAAACGTGACCCGTCTCGCACCCGCAGCGATGGCTTCGTCCGCCGTGTACACCAGTGCATAAGTGTACGCCGAGGTCTTCGGAAGGTCCGCCGGCATTGCCGCGGGTCCTGTCTGACCCACCGTCAGCTCGGTCATCCTAATACTGAGGCTCCCCTCCTCTACGACGCTACCATCCTTCAGAGTCAGCATCGCTCTTGTTCCACTTGGAACCATGACTACTGCCTGACGCTGGCCATTGCTATCGCTCACGGGGCTGGCTATGGCGACCTGCATACCTTGCCTGTTCATCGCAACCGTAGTCACCGCATTGTCGGCCCCGACCATTACCACGTCGTCTACATTGACGTGGGTCTTCCATGGCACGCCGACGGATCTTTCAACGTGGAAGTAACCGTCCTTAGTCAAGCGGACGGTCAACCCGCCTCCTCCGTTCACAACCAGATCGTAGTTACCGTCGCCGCGGCTGAGTGTCCTTCCGAACTCCGGTCGATCGGCCACGGTCACAGTAACACCCGCGAGCCCAAGCCCCTCCCGGGTAAGAACACGACCGTGTATGGCAGCAGCTCTCGGTTCAGCGATAGTCCCCTCGGGCATTCCGACTTGACTGCCGGTAGGGGCCTGAAAGATGAATGCAAGCGAGTCCGCTATCCCGTTGGTTACGGACGACGGCAATGCTGGATTGCCAATGCAGACGCCGGCTTCGCACGAATCCTGGAACGTGCTGGCGTTGCCATCATCGCAGCTGACGCCGTCGGATTTTCCAGGGTAGTCACAGGCACCGCTGCCAGGGTCACAGACCCCATCGCTCGTTCGGCATGGCGCCGTTGAGGATCCACAGACCACCGGATTTCCGCCGATACATATTCCGCCCTGGCAGATGTCGGTTTGCGTGCAGGCATTTCCATCGTCACAGTTCGCGCCATTGGGTTGCGACGCATAGATACAACCGCCTGTCGTCGGGTCGCAAGTGCCGTGTCCGTTATGGCACTGGCCGGCAGGCGGACAGGCGAGAGGACTTCCACTCGTGCAGGTTCCATTCTGACAGCTGTCCGAGACCGTGCACGGGTTCCCGTCGCTACAGACAGTGCCATCGGGCAACGTCGGGTTGCTGCACCCGCCGGCTGCTGGATCGCAGGTCCCGGGAGCATGGCACTGGTCGGAAGCCTGGCACGTGACCGGGCTCCCCTCGGTGCATGTCCCGCCTTGGCAGGAGTCGCCCTGCGTACACGGGTTGCCGTCGTCGCAGGCTGCACCATCAGGGAAGACATTCTGCACGCACTGGCCGCTGGCGGCATCGCATCTCCAGGTGGCGCAAGGGGTATTTGCGGGACACGCCGTCGCCGATTGCCCCTGGCAAGTTCCAGCCACGCAGGCATCGTAGCTGGTGCAGGCACTGCCGTCATCGCAAGGGGCGCCGTCTCCCACGGGAGGATTCGAGCACTGGCCCGTGCTCGGATCGCAAGTTCCGGCCACGTGGCACTGGTCTAGGGCTTGGCAAGTCACGCCCGAGCAATTGTTGATTGTGCACGAGGCCGAGCAGGGGTCATTCGGCCCATTGTTTGCACCGTCGTCGCATTGCTCAGACGCCTCGACAATGCCGTTGCCGCAGCTGCTGCAAAGGCCGCCTTGCGGCACAATCTGGATCTCTCCAGCGACCCCATTCTGCGCGCCCGAGGCACACATGTCGGTCGGTCGGTGAGTCGGATCGAGATCGCCTTGAATGTCCCAGACCTTGTTCTCTCCGCTGGAGAAGGGCGTCGTGACAGAGGACACCGCCCAGCTAAGCTCTCCGCTGGTCCGGACAGCAAGGTTCTCCGTGCCGGTCTTGCCGAGTGCCAGCAGAGCTGGATCGGTCACCGCGATGGTTTGGACGCCGGGAGAACAATCGCACGTAGCGGGCAGCGGCGCGCGCGCAATCTCGACTCCATCCAAGGTGAAATAGATGTCGGCCGGAGGATCGATACCGCAAGATCGTCCGAGCCAACTCAGCGAAAGCGCTTGCAGAGCTCGCGAGCTCTTCCCGCTCGCGCAGGTCTCGTACTTGCAATCAGAGCTGCAGCCGTCCCCATTGACCTGATTCCCGTCATCGCACTGCTCGCCGAAGTCAGTCACTCCGTCGCCGCAAATGCCGCAGCGGCCACCTTGGCGGAAGAGCCCCATGTCGTTTTCCTCTGATACCCCAAGCTGCTCCCCCGCCGCGCAGCCGTCCACCGGCTGGTGCCAGGGATCATAGTCGCCCGATGCGGCCCAGATTCTTTGCGTAAAGTCATCCGTCTGAGCCTGAGCGGTCACGTTGGCCCAAGCCAGCTCACCTGAGGTCTCGACCCTGAAGTAATTGTCAATATATACGTTGTCGCTGGTCCTCGCCCAAGCCAGCAGACTTGGATCGGTCACCTCGACGGATTGAACCCCAGGAGTACAAGAGCAGCTTGCCGCCATCGGCACCCGTGCGACTTCGGTGCCGTTGAGCCTGAATGCTATGTCGGCGGTCGGGCCGCTACCACACGAGCGGCCAAGCCAGCTGAACTTCAGCCTTTGCACAGCCTGGCTGGAGGTGCCGTTGCTGCAGGTTTCGAACATGCAGCTCGAGCTGCAGCCATCTCCATTCACTTGGTTGCCGTCGTCGCATCGTTCGGGGAACTCGATCACACCATTGCCACAAGTCCCGCACTTGCCCCCGAACAGGTTGCCAAAACCCATGAAGGTCTCGCTCCCCACGCCGGTTTGACTTCCGGTGGAACACAGATTGGTCGCCTGGTGCCATGCGTTGTAATCACCGTTGACGTCCCAGATTCTCTGCCCCCAGTTGGTCGATGCGAATTGCCCCTCGACGTTGGCCCAAGATAGATCACCGGTGGTGTAGGCCCCGAACGAGATGTCGCCATACTGGGCGAGAGCCAACAGCGACGGATCGGTGACCACAACCGTCTGGGGAAGCGCCGAGCAATCACATGTGTTTGTCAGGGGGACCCGCGCGACCTCGAACCCGTTGACGGTGAACACAATGTCGGCTCCGGGGTCGTTGCCGCAGGAACGGCCGAGCCAACTGAACTTCAGACCTTGCAGGCTACGGCTGCTGACCCCGCCATTGCATATCTCGTACTTGCAGGACGAGCTGCAGCCGTCCCCGTTGACCTTGTTGCCGTCGTCACATTCCTCGCCAAACTCGGCGACGCCATTCCCGCAGGTGGCACAATGTCCGCCGCCGGTACTCTGAAGCCCGAAGAAGGTGTCTGCCTGCACGCCGGACTGAACCCCCGCCGAGCAAAGATTGGTCGGACGATGCCAGGGGTTTCCATAATCTCCGCTCGCATCCCATGCCTTCTGGACCCGGTTACCAGCGGGCGTCCGCACTTCAACGACTGCCCAGGCCAAGTCGCCCGTCGTGCTCACCGCGAAGTCGTTAGTGCCGTCTTTCGCACGCGCAAGCAAGCTGGGATCCGTGACCTCGAGTGTGCCGACGCCGGGCGAACAATCGCACGAGGTTGCAAGTGCCGCCCTCGCCACCTCGGTCCCGTTGAGAGAAAAGACTATGTCGGCATTCCCGCCGCATGAACGCCCCAGCCAAGAGAACCTCAGCGCCTGCGCCGTGCGACTGCTCAGCCCATTGGAGCAAGTCTCGAAATGACAGGTCGAGCTGCACCCGTCGCCGTCGTTGGTGTTGCCGTCGTCGCAGGTCTCGCACCCTTGCACGACGCCATCGCCACACACGCTCGCGCCGCCCGGCGCGCCGCATTTTCCGGTGACCCTGTCGCAAGTGCCGGCTGCCCCGCAAGCGGGATCGATCGGACAGACCACCGGCGAACCGCCGGCACAGCTTCCGCCCATGCAGGCATCGCCTTGCGTGCAGGCATTGCCATCGTCGCAAGGCGTACCGTCGGCCAGGACCTGCGTGCTGCATTGACCAGTGGTCCGGTCACAGGCACCCGCGTGGCACGGTTCGCTCACGGGGCAGGACACCGGGTTGCTGCCGACACAGACGCCACTTACGCACGTGTCTGTCTGGGTGCACCGGTTGCCATCATCGCACAAGGTTCCGTCCGCCGCCCCGACACAGTCGAAGCCGTCCTGGAAGGTGATGTGCGACCCGGCGCCTCCAATGTCCAAGTCGCGCGCCATGAAGGCCCCTGTGGCGCTAATCCCGGTTCCGGCCACGAGGGTTCCATTGGGCACCAGCACGAGCGCCGTCAACGTGGCCCCGGTTCCGACCGACGCCGCTGGAGGAGTGGCACCCAAAGCCCCGCTGGTCCCATTGATGCCGGACACCTCGATGCGTATGTCTCGCGCCGACAGGGTCGTCCCCGATGCAGCACCAATGAAAGAATTCGTGCTAGCACTCAGCCTACCTTGGATGCGAAGCACGACCGTACCCTGGGCTTCAAGCCTTGCCCCGGCGCCGATAGTGAGCGAGACCATGTCGTAGCGGCCGGCAGCGAGTCGAAGCTTGCCGCCCGTCCCTACGGTCACGGTACTGTAACTACCAGCGGTTGCCGACAGAATGCCACCGATGGCAACAGTGAGATTGGCAGTGCCTGGGTTGACCGGCGAAGCTGCTGGAGGATGCGGCAACGGAACCAGAGGCGTCACCACCCCATGATGGGTTCCCGTGCCGTCCACGAATCGGTTGGTCTGTATGTCGCCGACCGTGACACCCGTTCCAAGGCGAACCGAATCGGCGATCACGTTGCGATTGCTCGGTGCCTGAACCCCGGTTCCCAGATCGATGGCCACGCCACCCGACAAGAATGGACTGCTGCCGGTGCCGTGCGCACCGACGTCGCCTCCGGCAATGACCACACCTCCAGTCTGCACGCGAATGCTGTTCTGGGCCTCAAGCGCGAAATCGCCTATTCGAGGCGAGGCATTCAAGTCAATGTGTGGCGTGAATTCAGACGCTTTGTCGCTTCCACAACCAATGATGCTCAACAACATGATCGTCAGTGGGAAGACAATCGTCCGGCCATTCCAACAGCGAAACCCGATCGGTGAGCCCATGCGATCTCCTTGGTCCAAGCAGGGAATTGCGCTCGTGAGCCGATGATTCGCCGCAATGTGAACCCGCGAAGCACAAAGTGTCAATCAACAAATCTGGTGACAGCGGAACGGGCAGTGATTTCAGTCGAAGGGATGCTCTCGCGAGCAATTTCCGAGCGTATTCACCACAGAGGCCGGCCGCTGGGCCGAGGCCCAGGTTCTCCAGGCGCTATACCGCGAGACGATACGTGTCAATTCTTCCAGAATTCAAGCACTGATAAGCGACTTCACTTCGCACCTCATGGATGCCGTGACCGTCCAGACCGGTCAGCATATCCAAGGAATCGTCGCCGCCGAGCTTACGGGTTCGGTTGCACCGGCGCCCATCCGAAGAGACGCAGGTGTTCACAGTGCCTCGCAACCACAGCGGTTGAGCGACAAGGCGACGGCCGCCCGCAAGCTTCAGGGGCGCTACATCGGCGCTCTTCGATCGCTTCGCCCGACGGCTCGCGCGCGCGTGAAGAGGATGGCCGCCAAAGAGGGCGTGGCTGCTGCGGTCAAACTAGCCCTCACCCTCAAGTAGCGTACAGAGAGAAGGCCATGACCCGATCCGGCCTTGTCGAGCGCGTGGCCAAGAAAGGGCAAGATCACTGCGCTACAGGCTGAGCTGGTGGTCGAGACGATCTTCGACTGCATGAAGAGCGCCTTCCAGCAGGGCGAGCAGGTTGAGGTTCGCCGGCACTTTCCAGGTGCGCAGCTACCAAGGCTACCAAGGTCGAAATCCGAAGACTGGCGCAGCCATCGCTGTACAGCCCAAGCGGTTGCCGGTGTTCAAAGTGGGGCGCGACCTATCCGAACGCGTGGCCAAACGACGAACGTCGAAAGCCGAACGCGAGGCTCTTGCGTGAAAGACGGGCTTCGGCTCGTTTTGGCCGATTCGGATTTTCTCCCCTGACCATAAACTCGAACATCCAAACCTGTGGATGGTAGCCGCGTCTGGGCAAACGATCGGGGTTCAAAGCTCACGCGGGGACGCACCGATCCGGACTGCAAAGCCGAACTGATGCGAGCGGTGGAAGAGCGTGAACTCCAACTCTATTTCGGCGTGCCGAGCGATAAGATGTTGAACCCGACCGTGAAGAGAATGTGGCCGTTGTCGAAGGCGTGATCTTCGCGCAGGTCGACTTCCCAGAACAAGCCCATGGCGACCGACGTTCCAATTTGCGACGAAGAATCGACCAGAGGGAAGGTTCCAGCCACACCGGCTAGGAGCGAGGGCGTGAAGGCTGCATTTACGAGGTTCACCAGGTTCATCCCGACAAGAACCCTCGGCTTGAGGGGCCAGTCGTTTCTTGCCGTGAAATAATTCCACGGTTCAGCGGCGAGCATCACGCCTGCCTTTATCTGCGCCGACTGGTACACCCGCGAATCTCCGCTCGACTGCAGATCGGCGGGCGATGCCGGAAAACGAACTCCGAAGGCGTTCACGGGAATGGTCGCGAATATCCTTGTGTGACTGGCGATCGGCAACGCGTACTCACCGGTTACCCTGATCGTGGCGGAAAACGCATCTTCATCCGCCGATGAGGCCGCCGCCGCTCGCCCAGGACGATACACGACGGTTGAGTTCGCACCCGTGTTCAAGACGATCCGGACCTGATACACACCGTCGGGATCGACATTCCCCTTGGGCAAGGGCAGGCTCGCGACGATCACCGGCTCCTTCGACGGCACTGGCTCTTCCGTAATCCAGCTCAAGGTGGGCTTGCTGGGCTCTACAGGCTGGTAGCCTGCGGTCAGCGGGGCACTCCGGCTACCATCGTTCGTGTTCTCGTCGCCGGTCTTGTGAACCGAAATGAGCAGGTCCTGCGGACCGTAATCGGACAGGTTCTGCCGCACGTCGCTCGGCAGGCGCTGGTAGTCAAACTGGACCGAGCAGGCGCCAACCGCGAGGTTGTCTTCGGCTACCGGAAGTGTTCCGCCGTTCCGCGCAGAGCGCTTTTGATCGCAGCGGATAGAGATTGCCCCGGAGATAGGAAGTGGAATGCTTTCGATCTGCGCTCGCGCGGCGATTGTGGGGTAGATTTCCAAGAGGGGGGTGGCGTTCGCGCTGCTCATCAAACGAATCCTAACTCCGAGCGGCAACGACTTCGCTTTCGTGACCGCAAACGTCAGACGGCTGACGGTCGGAACGACGCACCTAGATGAGTTTATGGCATCGGTTCGTGGCCTTTCGACCTTGCGGTCTGTTCTCAAGATGTCTGCCAACTGCAACTCTGCGGACCTCATCTCATTTTGCGCGGTGGCAAGGTCGGTTGGCACCTTCGCCTGCAGCCGGACGGATTGAAAGTAATGCTCGCGTGCCGGAACCAGCCGAGCGTCGGCATCGTCATCTTCCAACCAGAATGGGAATTGCGCCCAATGAAGTCGGAGTCGGTGCCGGTCATCCCAGACGCGATCACGGTCTTGGAGAACAAGGACGTAACAGACGCCCGCCAGTGTGCATGGATACTTGAGATGGACACAGGGTCCGAAAGAAGCGCGGTCTGGAAGAGCAAGGCGTCGAAGTACGCCGAGCTGCGCGGGCGTGGTCCCCTATATGGGCTCGGTGATTGGCGGCTGGTGGCGCTGGTTCCGAGCGTGCGGCGCGCGCACACCGTAGCCCGGGCGGTCGTTTCCGGCGGAGGCGGCGCTTTCACCTTCCTTGGCGTCATCAGTGCGCTTGAAAGTGGCCAAGCCTTTTCTCGGGTCCTCTACCCGGCCGCTTCCATCGCAGGTTCGTCCACAGTGGACCCATCCGTGAGTCTGGTCGATGCCTTCGTCACCCCGATCAGCGAGGCCGATCAGCAACCCCGGCCGACAGGTGATCGGGGTTTGTGGTCGGAAACAGGAGTGATTTCGCCATGATGACGATTTGCGCTTGTGCCGACAGAGGGAGTGCCTTCGCATCCATACCAACCATTGATTTGAATGGAGCACAGAGTCCATTCGGAAAGGCCCAAGACCGGCAAAGGGCAGCAAATAGGAAACGAGGCCATCGATGTCGAGCGACGGAACCGAGTTCGTTCCTGCCGGACCGAACTTTGACTCTTCACTCAATCTCTATGACCACCCAACCTACCCAATCAGCCAACACAACCTCTCTCGAACCAACTTGGACCGACGTGGCACGCGCCGTATTCCGCAGCGGCAAGCGACAGATGTCGCTTGACGAGTTCGTCCGAATCTTCTTCCAGCTATTCGGAGAACTCGCGGAACGATGCAGTCCAGACGGGGTCTTTGCGATTCGCCTCTATGGTGCTTTCGAAGAGCTCGAAGAATGCGGCTTCATCGACGAGGCGATACTCGCCGAGGTCAACAAGGGTCTCGATGAACGGAAGCGTTCGCGATGATTGACCGCCCAACCAAGCCGGCGCGGGAGCAACGCGCGTCCGGGGGAGAGTATGTCGGTCCGGCAGAACGAGCCTGTTCCGTCGGTGCGTCGCCAAGGCAATGGGGATACGCCGCGGCAGATAATCCGACTCGGCTTGCGGCCCGTCATTGCTCTCCTCCGGCGCGGTTGCACTTTTTGTCGGCGAGTGCCCACGGTTTTTCAGACGACAAATTTCAAAGGAGGTTCAGGTCGGCCACGGCCGGCCGCAATGACGGTGCGACGGCAGGTGAACGACCGTGGACCATGGCTTGGGTAGAGGCGGCGAACCGACTCGGCTCGCTCAATCCTAATCCTCCAAACCTATGGGACTCGATCTCATTCCAAAGCGTTGCGGCTGCCCCAAGCATCCGCACGATGCGAACCACCCGGACGACGGAACCACTCACAATCCTGATGAACCATGTCCTTTCGAGCAGTACCTATTCCCCAAAGCCGCTCGCTCCTGCTGTTCGCTACGAGGCAAGATGGCAGCACGCGAACTCGACGCCTACGGCGAGACGAAGCTCTCGGACCGCATGTTCCAAGACATGTCGGCAGAGGAGGCTATCGACTTCGCCGACGAGCTGCGAGCCGCGGCCGACCGCCTCGAAGACAGCGCATACTGCACGCGCGAAAAGCCCAAGGGGGCAGGCTACAACGGAGAGTGGAACACCAAGGAAAACAAGTGGGACTGGCAAGGCTTTTCGACCTTCGAGGAAGCCCTCGACTCCATCCGCGAGGCGGCGGCCTGGTACGAGAAAGTTGGAAGCCTCGGTTACGGCGTTTGGGCACGGTAGAAACGTCAGCGCGCGGGATTTGATCCAAGTCGTTCGCCACGCCGCCGTGGCCGCGGGGAATGCCGGTCGAAAACGCGGGCCGAGCCATGCGCTGCCCGCCCATGCGGTGGTCCACGAAGAACGGGAACAGTTCGCTCGGCGAGGCGCGGCTTGGGGATTGCCGCTCTCTTCGAGCATCGCTTCCCTAACTGGAACGGACCCACGTGCAGCCGGAGGCCGGATGATCGTCCGGAGTTTCTCGACCGGCGGACCCTGGTTTGATTTTCATAAATTCACAAGGAGGTTCAGGCCGGCGCAGGTGTCCGGCCGCAAAGACGGTGCGACGGCAAACGAGCGACCAAGGACCATGACGTCGGCGGAAGCGGCGAAGCGGCTCGGCCCGCTAATCCGTAACCAAATGACAACTATGGGACTCGACAACTTCCCTAAACGGTGCGACTGCCCAGAGCACTCGCTCCTTCCGGACTTGTACGACGACGGAACCACTCGCGGTCCTGGCGAACCGTGTCCTTTCCAGAACGACAACTTCCCCACGGGGATGCTCGGAACCTGCTGCTCGCTTCGCGGCAAGGTGGCGGAGTACGAACTCGAAGCCTTGGGCGAAATCAGCCTCGCGGAAGGCATGTATGGAGACATGACGGCCGAAGAGGCGGAGAAATTCGCACACAAGCTCCGTGACGCCGCCGACCGCCTCGAACGGAAGCACCAACGGAAAGCCCAAAAGACCAAAGGGGCAGGCTGGAACGGGATCTGGAACGCCAAGACCAAGAGCTGGGAGTACCAGGAATACTCGACTTTCGCAGAGGCGCTCTTGGCCATCCGTGAAGCCGGGCGTTGGTACGAAAAGGTCGCCAGCCTCGGGTACGGAGTGCACGCCTGGTTCTAACCATGCAAGCGCGGGGTCTTGTCCAAATCGCTCGTGAAGCCGCCGTGTCGGCAGGGAAAGCCGGTCGGGAACGCGGGCCGAGCCAAACGCCGCCCGCCTTCGCCTTGGTCCTCGA
>CAZBIU010000245.1:0-10611 GCA_964491625.1 uncultured Myxococcales bacterium | reverse complement strand
AGACCGGACATCTAGGACTGCTTATGATCCGGACATCTAGGAGTGTCACCGACACGAGAACTTGTTCCGACATCATCACCGACCTCGCCGCCATCATCCAAGGCGGCCTCGGCATCGCCCGCAATTGCCGAGGGGAGCGAGGGGCAAGCCCAACCTCCTTTTCGCTAGGAAGATGCGACGATCGGAATATCGTGTGTGTCTGTGATTGGGACGACGATTGGCAACTTCAGGGTCCAGCGTCTTATCGGCGGCGGTGGGATGGGCAAAGTGTACTTGGCGGCTCATCCAGATATCGGGCGGCTGGTGGCGATCAAGGTGCTGGCTTCGCACGGCACGGCGGACCCAGAAACAAGCAGCCGCTTTCTCGCGGAGGCCCGCGCGGTAAGTGCCATTCGCCATCAAAACATCGTGGATATCTACGACTCGGGCACCATCGAAAATGCTGGGCCCTACCTGGTCATGGAGTACCTTGATGGCGAGACCTTGACCCAGGTACTCGGTCGCGGGCCGCTCGCGCTGGCCGACGTGGTCGACTGGGGATGCCAAGTGGCCGACGCTCTCGCAGCGGCCCACGAGAACTACGTTGTCCATCGGGTTCTGAAGCCAAGCAACCTGTTCTTGATTTCCGACCCAAGACGGCCGGAGAAGCGACAGGTGAAGGTTCTGGACTTCGGCATTGCAAAGTTTCAACACGCCGAGAGCCGGGACTACCGAACTCAGACCGGCGCATTGCTTGGTACTCCGCTGTACATGTCCCCCGAACAGTGCCTAAGCCCCAAAGACATCGATGCGCGAAGTGACATCTACTCATTCGGCGTGATCTTGTACGAAATGGCCACGGGAAGGACGCCTTTCGACGGAACGGGCATCTATGCCCTGATGAACATGCACATCAACGATCGGCCCGTACCTCCTACAAGGTATCGGCCGGACCTGCCATGCAAGATCGAAGAGATCATCCTGCAGGCGCTCGCCAAGGCGCGGGAGGATCGTCAGGGGTCGATGGCCGAGGTTCTGTCGCAACTGGAATTGGCCCGCGACAACGTCGCGGCCAGCAGCGAGGCTCTCAAGCGCTCACGTCCGGACCGCCGAAGGGCCACGGCGACGCAGTCCTTCGGGCGTGATGAGATTCTCGCGTTTCTCGGCGAGGTCGACAATCTTCTGGACGAATGCGTGGGGATGGAGATCATCGGGGGCGCGGCGGCGCTGCTGGCCTACGGCGCACGAACCCCGACGGAAGATATCAACACCCTCGCGACCCTCGACGAGAGGATCGCACGTGTGTCGAGCTGCACGACCTACAAGATTCCCATTAGCCCAGTAGCGGCTCTTGTTCCGAATGGTTATGAAGACGCACGCCAGCGGCTTGATCTTCCGTTTCGGAATCTCGTAATTTGGGTTCCAGATCGCTACCGTCTTTTGCTCATGAAGGCGGTGCGCGCGGCAAGGCAGGACGTTGACGTCCTTGAAGAGATGCATCGAGCGCAGCCGTTCGACCTCGAGGTCATCGTCGAGCGCTGCAACGATCAGAATCTCCGGTCGTTTGGCAGCCTGGATACTCTCGAACACGTCTGCCTGATCATCGAAAGGTTGTTCGGCCCTAACCGGGTTCACCGATTCGGCGGATTGAGCATGCGTCAGGACTTCGTGCCGCCGGAAAAGACGTCGTCGCTTCGTACGCGATCTTCGGCGAAACTGGGCTAACGACGAGCCGCAGTCGGGAGCTCTGCTGGGCTGCAGAACCCGTCGCTTGCGGCGGCAGCTTCTGCTACTGGCCAAGCGCGCTCTTGCAACTCGCCCGACACTGGGAGAAGGCGTCGCCGACGCAGTCGCATGCCTCGCACATCGAACATGAGATGTCGCTGCATGAGGTGACGTCGTTCAAGCACTTGGTGATGCACGCGCTGTCCGACTGCTGGCAGAGGCTGTCGAAGGTGGCGCCGGAAAGCTGCGGGCACATGCTGGCGACGCGAGCCTTGGCAGTCGTACAGGTAGTGAGCTGAACGGGAGCGCATCCGATGAACTTGCCGCCGCCGCAAACGCAGTCGCCCGATTGGCTACATTGCGGGTAGGGGCACCAGCACGATTCGGTGATCGGGGAGCAGCCGTTGGTCAGCCAACAGGTGCACTCGTCGAGGCTCACGCAGTCGAGCTTCGCAGTATCTGTGCCGGCATCCACGGGCACGCAAGTTGGGCAGCCGCACGACGGGGTCATCACGACGTAGCCGGCGGGACAGATTGGATACGCGCACGGCCCGACCACGCAGGCGTCGACCGCCGCGTCTCCGCCCGGGTTCGAGCCACCGCTGCCGAGGCTTCCGCCCGCGTTCGCGCCGCCGGCCCTGCTTCCGCCGGAGTTCTCCCGCGCGCCACCGTTGCCTCCGCCTGCGCCGGATGTGGCGCCCCTCGCACCCGCGCCTCCAGATCCCAGCGTGCCGCCCAGCGCAGCGAAGCCGCCTTGGCCACCCGCAGCCGAATCCCGCGATCCACCCGACGTGATCGCGCTGTTGTCGCACGCGAGCCCCACGAAAGCGGTTAGCACGAATGCCACAAGGTCTTTCTTGGTCACCACTTCTCCGCTGCGGTGATCAGCAAGGTTCGTGCCGGCGTGAATGTCCGCCGATGTCCCAACATTTTCCGAATACTCGCTCACACTGTCTCGCTGCGTAGCCTCAGATTTCTGAGATGGCGCGGAACAAGCGCCTCGCCCGAGTACTAGATCTGTGTCTTCAGCGCGCGACGGGCGCGGCGGCGTTCGATGGCTAGCTCGACCAGGCGACTGACCAGCTCTTTCACGGGCATGCCCGAGGCCTCCCACATCTTCGGGTACATGGAAATGGCGGTGAAGCCCGGGATGGTGTTGACCTCGTTGACGAACAGATCGCCGGTCCCCTTGTCGAGGAAGAAATCCACCCGCGCCATGCCGGCCAGCTCCAGCGCTTGGAAGGTTAGCACCGCCAGGTCGCGCACGCGCGCGGTGGTCGCGGGCGGAATGTCGGCGGGGATCTTCGCGTCGGCGCCGTCGGCGTCGACGTACTTGGCGTCGTAGGAATAGAACCCGTCTCGGTGGTGCACCACGATCTCGGCCGGCATGGATGCCTGCGGTTCGTCGTTGCCCAACACCGCGCATTCGATCTCGCGCGCGTTCACGCCGGCTTCGACCAAGACCTTGGTGTCAAACTCTAGCGCCAATCGCAGCGCCGGTTCCAATTCCGCCTTGCCCTTGACCTTGCTGACCCCCACCGAGGATCCGGCGTTGGCCGGTTTCACGAACAGCGGGTAGCCGACCTCAGCCGCGCTAGCGAGGCAGGACCGGGCGTCCTTCTTCATCGCGTGTGCGGTGACGAGCCGCCACGGCACCACGGAGATTCCGGCTTGCACAAGCAAGCGCTTGGCCACGTCCTTGTCCATGCCAATGCCTGAGCCCAGGTGTCCCGGTCCGACGTACGCGACGTCGGCCAGCTCAAGAAGTCCCTGCACGGTTCCGTCCTCGCCGTAGGTGCCGTGAAGCACGGGAAAGACGACGTCGTCCGCCCCCAAGATCGGACGCGAGGGGTCGGCAGGCGCAATGTCGGCGGCGGGCGGGTGCACGGGCACGGCCAATTCTTGTCCGGCCGCCACCAGCTTGAGCAGGCGCGGATCGCCGGTGGCGGCCAGCAAAGTCTTGTCCGGTTCGATGCGCCACTGGCCCCGCTTGTCGATGCCCACCAGCAGCGGCTCGAAGCGGTCGCGGTCCAGCGCCAGAAACACGTTGCGGGCCGACAGCAGCGAGACTTCGTGCTCCGCCGACCGGCCTCCGAAAAGGATGATGACTCGGGTCTTTTTCACGTGGTGCTCTTCCTTTGTGCGGGACGAGTCAGGGTGCGCTCATCCCAAGCTCAGCGAACAGAAATGCAAATTCGTCGGCCTGTTGGGCGACTAGCTTCGCCAGCGGCTTGCCCGCGCCGTGGCCGGCCTTGCCCTCCATGCGCAGAAGGATTGGCATCTTGCCCGCGGTCGCCTGCTGCAGGCGCGCGGCGAGCTTGCGCGCGTGCATGGGATCCACGCGCGTGTCGGACTCGGCGGAAAAAATCAGGGTGGCCGGATAGCGCGTCCCATCCTTGACGTGGTGGTAGGGCGAATACGCGTAAAGCCAGGCAAAGTCGTCGGGCTTCTCGGGGTTGCCGTACTCCGGAATCCACAGGCGTGCGATCTGCAGCAGCGGGTAGCGGATCATGTCGGTAAGCGGAACCCCGCACACCGCCGCTTGGAACAGCTCGGGCCTTTGCGTGATGGCCGCCGCGACCAAAAGGCCGCCGTTCGATCGGCCCGAGATGGCAAGCCGCGCGGGCGAGGTGATCTTCTCGCGAATCAGGTACTCGGCCGCCGCCGCGAAATCGTCGAAGACGTTCTGTTTCCTGCCCAGCATGCCCTGCTTGTGCCAGGCCTCGCCGTATTCGCCGCCGCCTCGCAGATTGGCCACCGCGTACACCCCGCCGCGTTCGATGAAGGGCCCCACCCAGGCCGCGAAGCTCGGCGTGATGCTGAGATTGAAGCCGCCGTAGCCGTAGAGCAGGGTGGGGTTGTTTCCGTCGCGTGCGAGAGATTTCTTGTGCACCAGGAACATCGGGATCTCGGTGCCGTCCTTCGACGGATAGCGTGCTTGTTCCACGGCAAACTGGCTGGTGTCCACCGGCGCGGTCAGCTCTTGCCAGACGCGTGCCTCGCCGAGGGCGACGTCGTAGCGGAGCACTTTGGTCGGGGTCAGAAACGACGTGAAGGGCAGAAAGACCTGGGCTTGGTCGTGGCGCGCGGACAGGCCGCCGACCGATCCCAGCGACGGCAACGCGATGTCGCGCACCGGCTTTCCCGCACGTGAAAACACACGCACCCGCGAGGAAGCGTCCTTGAGGTAGAGCGCGACCAAGGCGTCTTTGGCGGCGGTCACCGATTCTAGGGTGTCATCGCCCTCGGCAATCAGCAGCTTCCAATGCGCGCGCTCGGGCCTTTTCGGATCGACTTGCCAAAGTTGGTAGTGGGGTGCGCCTTCGTTGGACACCACGAGGAAGCGGTCGTCGAGCATGTCCACCAGATTGAAGATGGCATCGCGCCCCTCGACCATCACCACCGGCGCTCGAGTCTGCTCCCTGTCGGCCACCAACAGCTCTGACTTGCTCCAGCCAAGGGAGACTTCGATGCCTAGCCAGCGACCGTTAGGCGACAGCATCACGTTGGTCCACGCCGAAAGACTGAGGCCGTCACCGAAGACCTTGGGATCGGCCGCGGGATCGGCACCGAGGCGGTGGAAGAAAACGCTGCGATGGTAGTGCTCTTCGCCGGCGGGCACGCTGGTCGGGGCCGGGTAGCGCGTGTAGTAGAACCCGTGCCCCGAGGGCAGCCAGGCCAGGGAGCAGGCGCGCGTGCGTGGGATGGTGTCGCCAAGGTCGCGCCCGGTCGCGACTTCTCGCACGCGCAGGGTCGAGTTCTCGTCACCCGCGATGGAGATGCCGTACGCGAGCCAAGCGCCATCTTCCGATGGGTACCACCAGTCGAGCGCCGCGGTGCCGTCCGCCGCCAGGGCGTTGACGTCCAGTAGCGCGCGGTCCTTGCCGCCTTCTTGTCCGTCGCGCACGAAGAGGATGGGCTGGTTCTGCTTGCCCGCGCGCCGTGTGTAGAAGAGCCGAGCATGCGTGCCTTTGCCGCGCGCCACCGGCGTGCCCAGGGATCCGGTTTCTTGCCACTCGGAAAGGCGCTTTTCCAGCCACGGCCGGCCCGGAACCGGGTCGAGCCGCTCGCGCAGGTACTGATTCTGCGCTGCGGTCCACGCCCTCACCTCGGCCGATTCGCCGTCTTCAAGCCAGCGGAAGGGATCGTGAACCTGCACGCCGTGGATGATTTCCACCACGTCGTGAACCCGAGTCGCGGGCAGCGCGGCCGAGAGTGTCAGTGCCATGATCGCGAGCACCTTCCTATCACGCCCTTCCGGCCATGAGACTTTTCACCCACGGAGACAGCACGAGCAAGACGGTCCCGGCGAGGAAGGTCGACACCACGAACATCAGGAAGAAGTCCGCCTGGCCGCCCAAGACGTGAAACAGCTCCCCCCGTTCGACCATCTCGATGGTTCCCGCCAGAAGGCCCGCCGCAAGATCCGAAATGAACATGGAGAAAAACCAGGCGCCCATCATCAGGGAAGCCAGCCGCGCCGGCGCGAGCTTGGTGACCATGGACAGCCCCACCGGCGACAGGCACAGCTCGCCGCAGGTGTGAAGGAGGTAGGTGGCGATGAGCCAGAGCGGGCTTACCCGAAGGCCGCCGTCGGAAAGACGCGCGCCCAGCACCAGCACGACGAAGCCGGAGCCCAGAAGAAAGAGTCCCATGGCGAACTGCACCGGCGTGCTCGGGGCGCGTCCGCGAGCCTGGAGGCGCGTCCACATCCACGCGAAGACCGGCGCCAGCAGGATGACCGCGATGGAATTCACCGACTGGTATTGCGCGGCCAAGATGTGGATGCCGAGGAAGGTTCGACGCGTCCGCTCCTCGGCGAAGAAGGTCATCGATGATCCCGCCTGCTCGAAGGCCATCCAGAAGAAGATGTTGAAAAACGCCAACACCCCAATGGCAGTGATGCCTCGCCATTCCTCGCGGCCAAGCGGCGCGTGGGGTTCGCCCACCGGGACGGTCGAGCCGGGTTGTCTCTTCGCGCGGCCGGCGGGCACGTCGCCGATCGCACCCAAGAAGCGACGCTTGAATGCCAGGTACACCACCAGGCCGAGCACCATGCCGAAGCCCGCGGCGCTGAAGCCCACGTGCCAGCCCCACTGGTCCGCCAGCTTCGGACAGATGATCTGCCCGATGGTCGCGCCCAGGTTGATGCCCATGTAAAAGATGGTAAAGGCGGCGTCGCGGCGCCGGTCGCCCTCGGAATAGAGCTGGCCCACCATGGTCGAGATGTTCGACTTGAAAAAGCCGGTGCCGATGATGATGAGGACAAGACCCAGGAAGAACGTCACCCTGGCCGGCACCGCCAGGCAGAAGTGCCCCGAGGCGATCACGATGCCGCCGATGATGACCGAGCGATGGGTGCCGAGCAGGCGGTCCGCGAGCAATCCGCCCAGCAACGGCGTTAGGTAGACCAGCCCCTGGTACCAGCCGTACAGGTGGCTGGCTTGTTCCTTGGTCCAGCCGAACCCGCCCGCAGCGTTGATGAGAAACAGCGTCAAAAAGGCGCGCATGCCGTAGAACGAGAACCGCTCCCACATCTCGACCCCGAACAGCAGGAACAGGCCGGGCGGTTGGCGGGCAGGATTGGCGCGCGCTGCGCTGGTCATCGGGTCCAACCATCAAACGCCCAGCCAGGTTTTGCAACTTTGAATCGCAAAGCCGCCGCCCCGTGTGGCCGCTCACGCGAAAACAGCGCGAAATCGCCGCAGTTATTCTTGCAGTTGACACTACCCCGGCCGGTCGGACACATTTCCGGGAGATCGCGGTGAAGTCCTTAGCCTCTCAGGTCGTGTCAACGAGCATTGCCCCTGGGGATGGTGCGTCCGAATCCCCACCCTCCGTCGAGCAAAACATCGGCTTTGCCTGTTCCGACCTTCCGCACCGGCAGGGGGCTGGGGTGGCGATGCGCTGGCTCGCCAGCGGTGGGGCGCGGGTCGAAATCTCGTACCGCCAATTGGCCGAGGAGAGCTCGCGCTTCGCCAACGTCCTACTAGCGCTGGGCGTTGTCCCGGGTGATGCCTGCTTTATGGTGCTGCCCAAGATTCCCGAAGTCTTCTACGCCTTTCTGGGGACGTTGAAGGCGCGCGCCATCGCGTGCCCCTTGTTCGTGCACTTCGGGGAACCGGCGCTGCAAGACCGGCTGGCCGATGCCGAGGCGCGGGTGTTGGTGACCAGGCAGGCCCTGCTCAAGAAGGTGGCGCGCATCCGCGCCAATCTGCCGAATCTGCGCCACGTGTTGGTGATCGACATCGAGCAGGACATCGACGACGCGACCTTGAGCCTTCCGCGCCTCATGCGCACGGCCGCGCCGGAATTTGAAGTGGCGCCCACGTCCGTGGAAACCCCGTCGCTTCTGCACTACACCTCGGGCTCCACCGGCAAGCCCAAGGGCGTTCAGCTCACCCACGGCGCCCTGGCCTTCCAGCGTCAGACCACCCAAGAGACCCTTGGGGTCCGCCCGGGTGATGTGTTCTGGTGCACCGCCGATCCCGGCTGGGTCACCGGCACCTCGTACGGCATCGTCGGCCCCTGGTCGCTCGGGGTCACGCAAGTCCACTACAATGGCGGTTTCGACGCCGATACCTGGATGGCGATCCTCGAACAAGAGGGCGTGAACGTCTGGTACACGGCCCCCACCGCGCTACGCATGTTGATGCGCGAGGAGGCCGGCCTCTTCCGCAACCGCCGGATCGATCGCCTTCGCCACATTTGCAGCGTGGGCGAGCCGCTCAATCCCGAGATCGTGCACTGGGGCCGCCAGGTGCTGGGCAAAGAGATCCACGATACGTGGTTCCAAACGGAAACCGGTGCCATCATGATCGCCAACCGGCCCGGGGTGCCGATTCGTCCCGGCTCCATGGGTAAGCCGGTTTCGGGGGTCGAGGTCGCGATCTTGGATCGTTGTGGCCGGCCGCTCGGTCCGGGCCACCAGGGGCGCCTCTGCCTGCGCGCCCGATGGTCGTCCATGTTCCGGCAGTACCTACATCGCCCGGATGCCTACGCCGGCAAGTTCCACGATGGCTTCTACGATTCGGGCGACACCGCAGTTTGCGACCAAGACGGCTACTACTGGTTCATCGGTCGCGCCGACGACGTCATCAACACCACCGGCCACCTGGTCGGCCCATTCGAAATCGAAAGCGCGTTGTTGGAAATTCCCGAGGTGGTGGAAAGCGCGGCCATCGGCGCGCCGGATCCGATCCGGTTCGAGAAAGTGGTCGTGTTCGTGGTCGTGCGAGCAGGCGTCACGCAAAGTCGGGAGCTGGAGAGCCGCATCCGCCTACATCTGGCGAACCGGGTGTCGTCGTTCGCCGCGCCCCAAGATGTCGTCTTCGTGGACGAGATCCCCAAGAACAACAGCGGCAAGATCATGCGGCGTCTTCTGCGCGCGCGCTTTCTCGGCCAGGACGCAGGCGATGTATCGACGCTGGAGGCAAGATTCGCCAGCGGAAAGGAAAGCACCGCCGCCGAAGAAGGTTGACCATGCGAGGGCAGAGGGGGCGGAGAGCGCTCTTCTCGCGCAGTACGCTTCGCGCAGTGCCGGATGTCTACGGTTTGTCCTCGCCGGACGGCGCGGCTTCTAGGGTGGGCAGCTCGAGCCCATCGATCTGGACCACCGTCTTGCCGGCGATACCTTGCAAGTCACCGTAGAGGCCCGCCGTCGCTTGCATGACCTGCTCGATTTGTTGCTCGCGCTTGGCCCACTGCTTGGTCATGGCCTTCTTTTCCCGATCGAGATCCTCCTGCATGCTGGAGAAGGCTTCCAGAATCGCCTGCACGCGATGGCGGAAACCGGGCCCGGTCATGTAGCGGTAGACCATGTCCATCTTGGTCTGCTGGCCTTCCACCGCCCTGCGCGCGGCGGACACCTCCAAGAGTGACGCGCGCAGCGCGATGGCGACCGGAATCGCGGTCTTGGGATGCACGACCCACACCTCGTCGATGAGATCGAAGGTCTCCACGCCCTTCGGTAAAGCCTGGCTGACGATGATGGCCAGCTCGGCCTTGGCCGCGCGCTGGTCGCCGCGCAGCTTGCCCAGCCAGCCATCGCTCCACGTCTTCGTGCGCTTCGATTCCCAAAGAATGGTCCCCGCCGGCTGTCCGCCGATTCCCACCACCCGATGGATCACGTCGCCGCCATGGTCGCCCTTGGGCACCGGCTCGATGGTGTCGGTCGGAAACTTCGCCTTGAGCATCGCCTCCAGCTCCAGCTCCAACACCTCGCCCTGCAGTTGCTGCGAACCCTGCTCGGCCCTGCGCTGCAGGTCCTCCAGCTTCTGCTTCATGGACGCAATGGTTTGCTCCCGCTCGGCAACTTGCAGGTGCAGCCGCTCTTCCGCTTCCTTGCGCGCCTGTGCACGGGTGGTTTCCAGGCCTTCCTGGATGCGCTTCTCAAGCGTCAAATCGAATTCGCGGCGGGAATCGTCGAGCTCGCGCTGCTTGCGGCGGAACTCCGCCTCCACCTTCTGCGCTTCGGCCAACTTGGCTTCGCGCTGGCGAATCAACTCTTGCAGATCCGCGTTCTCCTTTTCCCGCTGCTCAAGCTCGCTGGCCAGCACCTGCTTGGCCTTGCGCCCCTCCTCCTCGGCGATGCGCGCCCTCTCCCGTCGCAGCTTGTCCGCCACGTGCGCGTCGACGTCTTCCTTCGCCTTGGCCACTGCCTCTTCCCTGGCCCGCAATTCCGCTTGCCGGGCCGCCATCTCGGTCTCCTTGCTGGCCAGCTGGTTCGCGTACTTCTCCACGAACGGCGCCGCCAGGGTCTCGTCCAGGCGAAAATCCTGCTTGCAAAACGGGCACGTGATGGTGGTTTCAGACATGCGCAAAAGAGAACACAGAGGCTGAGGAGATCGCAGAGCAGAAAAGAAAGAAGGGCTCGGATTTTGTGGATCCGAACCCGTCTTCTTCTCA
>CAZBIU010000244.1:0-10688 GCA_964491625.1 uncultured Myxococcales bacterium | reverse complement strand
CGTTAAGCGGTGGGCGGCCGTCTGCGGCCGACCATCCGCTTCAACGGCTTGTTAGCCAGCCAATAGTTATTGGCCACCTTCGCTCGCTTTCAGGTCGCTCTTTCCGAGGTTGCACCGCACGCAGAGAGTTTGGAGGTTGTCGATTGTCGTCGTGCCGCCCCCGAGCCACGCGAGAATGTGATCGACGTGAAGCTCGACGCCTGCAGTAGTTGCCGGGGAAGCGCCACACTGCCGGCAGCGGAAACCGTCACGACGCATGACTAGAAATCGAAGCCGCCAAGAGGGGTCGCGAGGCCCACGCGACGGCTTCGTGGATGGCAATGCCGACATCTCGCTCTCCTCGCGTTCTGCGCTGGCCAGGAATACTTTTACGGCATCGAGCCAGCCCCCGTATCTCTCGACATAGGGGTGGTGCGTGAACCGAGAGGTCGGTTTGATCATTTCGCGCTTCCGCGGTTGGCGACCGAGCGCCACCCAGACGTCGCGCAGGTTCTCAAACAGCTCTGCCTCCGGCAGATCTCGCCGCACGCCAGAAGACAGCAACCCGGCCGCCCTGATAGCCGCGTTCCAGGTACCAAAGCGTCTCTTGACGGCCGTCGCGGAGTAACGACCGCGCTTTCGATAGGCATTTGCGGGCAACGATTCAACCCCGAGTTCGGCAGCTACCGCTCGGATGTCCGTCAAGAGATCAGCATCCGCGATCTCCGGCTTGGTGTCTTC
Source organism: uncultured Myxococcales bacterium (assembly GCA_964491625.1). Lineage (GTDB taxonomy): Bacteria > Myxococcota_A > Polyangia > Fen-1088 > Fen-1088 > Fen-1118. The sequence goes on along the minus strand of CAZBIU010000244.1, from coordinate 9,968 downwards.
GAACGTGAATACTTGGTCGCTCATTCCCGCACATCCATCCTTTTGCGTAGCACCCGGGTCTCAGGTCTGGCTAACGGCTTGGCGTTCAGCGGTCTGGGCGCCGCCAAGCCGGTGCCGCGATTCTACGCCGAGGCCTCTGCGGCGACCAGATCCGCTGCAACGCCTTGTTCGACAGCGCTTTGGCTATGAGCATGAATGCTGCCTACCCTCAACCGCCTTCCATGCCTTCGCGAGACTAGCTCCGTCATATCACCAGACGCCGACAGCGACCGTCCCCGCTTGAAATACGTGCTGTTGCCCAGCCCAGCCCGCCGTTGTGGCGCCATCGCCTCCGACGCGACCTCTCCCAGATTCCCGCGCCTGTCGAACGCCTTGCCGTTAAGCGGTGGGCGGCCGTCTGCGGCCGACCATCCGCTTCAACGGCTTGTTAGCCGGCTCCCTCCCCAAACTGTCTGCTGGGATGACCAAGAATGCAACATTTGGAGGCCGAAGAGTGTAACGAGCACGGCGATGGCTAGGGCAATCACGCCCGATCTTCGACGGCTCCGATGGACCAGATCCAAGATGGCCAGCAGAAACGCCAGGGGGAACAGAATCAGTGCGACTGCTCCACCGTACACACACCAGATGTGGTGCGGGGCACCGAGCAGAAACAGCACCGTACCGACGAGTACCGCAATCATGAGGTACAGCGCCAGCGTTCGCTGCGATCGCGCCCTGGGGAGATTCGTCTGCTGATCTGTCGACTCCATGGATCACCACAGTCCGGCTAACGCTTTGCCGTTAAGCGGTGGGCGGCCGTCTGCGGCCGACCATCCGCTTCAACGGCTTGTTGGACGGCGGATTACCACGGATTCTCATCCCTGTGTACTCCGGACATTGTTTTCGCAAGCGCAGAAGGGAGAGCCCAGATCTCCGCCTTTGGGCCATCCAGCGAACCGGTCCTCGGAATACGTCGTGCGCCTCGTCGCCGGACCCGCTTCCGTAACCTCGCCCACCAAGCCTCGGTCTTGGGATCGGCCGCTAGACCCAGCAAGCGGAAATGATTTCCGATCCATTCGAAGCTCGTGAGACCAATGCCGCCGGGTACTTTCGGCGAACGGATTCGAACATTCCACCAGATTATGGCCGGATGGCTGCCCCCGAAATATGGCACCGACGCATCTGCTCCGCCTTTGACTTCGGTCCAGCCTGACCACGGATCGGAAATGGTCCCGCTGGGGCGTCCTGGTCCCCGAAACAGCGGCAGGGAGCCGCCGGGGATATGCCACAGGCAATATCGACCGTCGACCACCTCGTCGATTGTTCGGCACGCGATCCATTTGCCTGGTCCGGCGGTGATGATGAATGCGATCTCGGGATCGAAGTTCAACTCGCCAGCCAGATCAGCGGCGTCTATCTCGTCCATATAGATTGGCAACCACGGCATCTGTTCGTCCGTCCAACGCTATGCCGATAAGCGGCGGGCGAAGCCCGTCCGCTTCATCGGCTTGTTCGCCCGCTTCGGGGCCGAAGGCACGGACCAATGAGGACGCTTCCCGGTCTCGGCGCAGTCGCGAAGGTACATGTTCATGAGCGTCTGGTACGGCAGCGACATCTCACGCGATAGCCCCTGGAAGTAGTCGATGGTCGCCTCGTCCAGCCGAATTGTGAGCTGGCGCTTGAGCCGCCTAGCGTATGGATTCCGGACTGCCGTCGAAAAATCGTAGTTCTTCCTCATCTCATTCTCCGATCCTCATACTGCCCGCGCTCGAAGGAATTTGCCCTGCGCGCGGAGATGATGCGGATGACCTCGTCCTGCTGACGGTAGCAGTGGCAGACCACCAGCGTTCGCAGCCGCCCGCTGAGGCCGAGAAGCACAAACCGGTCCTCGTCACCGGAATGTTCCTCGTCGGGGCGCATCAAGGCGTTGTCGTCGAAGAAGACTGTCCGGGCCTCCTCGAAGGACACGCCGTGCTTCCGACGGTTTGACGCCGCCTTCCGCTCGTCCCATTCGAAGCGAAGTCGTTTCACGCATCCATGAGTGTACCTACTTCGTAGCTACACGGCAAGTCGGGCGAACGGTTGGCCGTTCAGCGGCGGGCGCCGCAGGCGACCGTCCGCTGCAACGGCATGTTAGACCGCAACAATTCCACCTACAAATCTTTCCAAGCCATCCTCGGTTTCCAAAGAGCAGACCTCCGGATCCGGAGACCTTCCGCGAGCGCCGCTTGGACTTCAATTCCCACTGTCATCTCCGTCGGTGGCTCCGGACGTCGGTCTAACTTACTCTTAGCCTGCGAAGGCTTCGCCAATATTACAGCGAGGAAGACCCGGAATGCGCGAGATTCTGCCTCAGGCGAGGCTCGTGATTCCGCGGGGTTGTCTCCGAGGGACCGCTGGCTGCGGGGGCTGCGCGGGTCGAGCGGGGTTGGGGACGGGCTTGATAACGCGATATCGAAACACTGCAAGGCCGCTGTTTTCTCAGCGGTCGAGTGGGCTACGCACGCCGCAGGCGCCACGGTTCAGGACGTGGGTGTAGATCATGGTCGTGCTCACGTCGCGATGGCCGAGCAGTTCCTGGATGGTGCGGATGTCGTAACCGTCTTCCAGCATGTGGGTGGCGAAGGAGTGCCGGAGGGTGTGGGGACTGACGGGTTTGGCGATGCCTGCGGCACGGGCGGCTTGGCGGACGGCACGCTGGATGACGGTTTCGTGGAGGTGATGGCGGCGGGTTTCGTTGGCGGTGACGTAGGTTCGGGTGGCCGGAAAGATCCACTGCCAGATCCATTCGCGGGGCGCATTGGGGTATTTCACGGCCAGCGCGTCGGGAAGGGCGACGGCACCCGCGCCCTTGGCGAGGTCGCGGTCGTGCTGCTGCTTCACGGCGATGAGGTGAAGGCGCAGGTGCTCGACCAGAGCAGCAGGAAGGACGGTTCGGCGGTCCTTTCCGCCCTTGCCTCGGCGAACGGTGACTTCGCGCCGATGGAGGTCGATGTCCTTCACGCGCAACTGCAGCGCTTCGAGCAATCGCAAGCCCCCACCGTAAAGTAGGGCGCAGACTATCCACGGAACGCCGTCCAGGTGCGCGAGCAGGGCACGCACTTCGTCCCGTCCCAGCACGACGGGCACCCGGGTGGGACGTTTGGCGTGAACCAGGTTGCCGAGCCACGCCAGCTCGCGCTCCAGTACTTGCTGGTACAGGAAAAGCAACGCGGCCAGCGCCTGGTTCTGCGTGGAAGCGCTTACCTTACTGTCGCGGGCAAGGCTGGAAAGGTACTCGCCGATCTCCACCTCGGAAAGCTCCTGCGGATGACGGTTCCTGTGAAATGCGATAAATCGCCGGATCCAGGTCAAGTACGCCTTCTCGGTTCGGACGCTGTAGTGGCGGGTGCGCAGGGCCTCGCTCACTAGCTCCAGCAAGGGCTGCGGGCTGTCCGACTTCGGGCCGGGCTGTCCAGATTCCGGCCGGATGAGCGGGATGATGGTCGCATTTCGGTCAGCGTTGGAAGGATATCGCAGCATGAGGCGACGATGTTGCGAAAGGCGTGCCGACCGCGGTCGGGCGAGCCCGACGCACTCCTCAAAAGCCCGACGGAGCCGCCGCGAGATGGCACGGGCACGCAGATCTCGACAGCTCGCCCTCAGGAATTTGAAGTGCCGCCGCATTGCAATCGACGAAGATCCTGGGACAAACACGGTGCTGGGCCAGGGCGCAATCCCGGTACGAACCTTGCTGTAGCTTGCGCCTAACCAACAGGAGTATGCAATGCGCAGCAAAGCGACAAGTCTTATCGGCCTGTTTGCAGGCTTTACGATCCTTACGGGGTGCATGGACTCTTCGGGTCTTTCGCTCAATGGAACCGGTGGTGTGGGTGGCAACTTGGGCGCCGGGGGCGTCAAGGCGAGCGGAGGCACAGTCTCGATGGGCGGCACGCCGGGCAGCTCGACCAACCCCAGCGGAGGCGCGGGGGCGGGTGGAATGCCCGGCGCTTCCGGCGGGGCCACGACGGCATCCGGCGGAGCGAGCGCTGGCGTAGGCGGCGCGACGGGCGGCGGAGCAGGAGGCAGGAGCAGCGGGGCAGGAGGATTCGCCGTCGCGAGCGGCGGAGCGGGTGGAACGATCATCTGCCCCGCCATCGCGTGCGTGGTCCCGAAGTGCGACTACGGCACCATGCCGGGCCCCCCGCCGTGCGGCTGCCCCATCTGCGCTCCGGCTCCGGATGGAGGCACAATCCCAGATGCCTCGAGCAAGCAGGACGTCGGCATCGACGGTCCCGCGGTCTGCACCGCTGCCTGCATCGTGCCCAACTGCCCGAACGGTACCGTGAAAGGGCCACCGCCCTGCAATTGTCCAGTCTGCGCGCCGAGCGATGCGGGCGCGAGGGGCGACGCTCGTGGCACCGACGCTGGTGCCAGCGACGCTCCGGTGATTTGTGGCGGCATTCTTTGCCCGGCGCTCGCGTGCATCAACGGCTATGTTCCAACCCCTACCCCGTGCGGATGTCCGACTTGCGCGCCCTTGGACGCCGGTCTCCCCGACGTTGGTGCGGGCGACGCAGGCGCGTGTCTGCCCGTCGTGTGTCCGATGATCGCCTGCCTGGGAGAGGTCGTGCCGAGCGCCACCGCGTGCGGCTGCCCCGCCTGCGGTCCGGTTCCGGTTTCCAACTGAGCCCGGTCGCCGCGGCCAACCTCTACCGGGTTCCCTGCGAACCTCCGTGAGCTGGCACGGCCGAACCGTAGTATGCTGCCGCCGTCCCAACCACGGGGCGAAGCATTAACCCAACAAGAAGAGGCAGCGACCATGGCTACCAAGACGATTTCCGACATCAACGCCAGCGGCAAGACCGTACTTATGCGGGTGGACTTCAACGTGCCCTTGAAGGGCGGCAAGATCAGCGACGATCGCCGCATCCGCGCGGCCCTTCCCAGCATCAAGCAGGTGCTGGACCAGGGCGGCAAGTTGGTGCTGATGAGCCACCTCGGCCGCCCCGACGGCGCCTTCGATCCGGAAGGCAGCCTGAAGCCGTGTGCGGATCGCCTGGGCGAGCTCTTGGGCAAGAAGGTGGCTCTCGGTCCGCAAGAGGTCATCGGCCCGGCGGCCGAGGCGCTGGTCGCGGGTCTCAAGCCGGGCGAGGTGGTGCTGCTGGAGAATGTCCGCTTCCACGCGGGCGAGACCATGCCCGACAAGGCGAAGAAGAATCCCGACAAGAAGCTCACCGCCGAACAGCAGGCCAAGCACGACGCGTTCGTGGCCGGCCTGGCCAAGTTGGGCGACACCTACGTCAACGACGCGTTCGGCACCTGCCACCGCAAACACGCCAGCATGTTCGGCGTGGCCAAGGCCATCCAGGCCAAGGGCGGCGCGGCGGTCGCGGGCTACCTGGTCGAAAAGGAAATCCGCTACCTGCACGAGGCGGTGTCGTCGCCCAAGCGTCCGTTCGTGGCCATCCTGGGCGGGGCCAAGGTCAGCGACAAGATCAAGCTCATCTCGGCGCTACTCGGCAAGGTGGACAACATTCTGATCGGCGGCGCGATGGCGTACACCCTGCTCAAGGCCAGCGGCGTTAAGGTCGGCAAGAGCCGGGTGGAAGAGGATCAGGTCGAGGAGATGAAGAAGTTGCTCGCCGGTGCGGGCGGCAAGATCGTTCTGCCCTGCGATCACGCGGCGGCCGGCGCATTCGATTTCAAGGCCATGACCGGCGACAAGCCCACCGTGGTGGCGGACGCCAACATTCCCGATGGGCTCATGGGCATGGACATCGGCCCCAAGACCATCAAGGCCTTCAGCGACATCATCGGCAAGGCTGGCACCATCGTATGGAACGGCCCCATGGGCGTGTTCGAGGCGGCGGACTTTGCGGCCGGCACGCTGGCGGTGGCCAAGGCCATCGCGGCGGCCACGGGCAAGGGCGCCGTCACCGTGATCGGTGGCGGCGACTCGGCGGCGGCGGTCGAGAAGATGGGCCTCGCCGACAAGATGACCCACGTCTCCACCGGCGGCGGCGCCAGCCTGGAATATCTGGAAGGCAAGGAGATGCCGCCAATCAAGGTGCTGGACCAGAAATAGTCCAGAAGTAGCTAGCGCGAAGTAGTCAGCGCGCGTTTCCATCAACCAGGCGCTTCCTCGCAGGCGCTTCGGCTGTCATCGCCTATACTCTGCGCAGATGGCGCTTTTGTTTGAACAGGAATCCGAGCCGCTGCGGGCGGTGCTGGTCGCGGTGCAGGTGCAGGGCGTGGAGGATGGTGTGTTCGAAGCCTCGGTGGCCGAGCTGCACCGGCTGGCGCGCACGCTGGGGTTGAACGTGGCGGCGACCATCACCCAGCGGCGGACATCGTTTCATCCGGGCACAGTGATCGGCAGCGGCAAGCTGAAGGAGCTGCAGGCGATGACCGGGACGGCTGCGGCGGACGAGGACGCCCCGGCGCCTGCGGTCGCGCCGGAAGACGGCAAGCCCATCAAGGTCGTGCTGGTGGATCACGACATCTCGCCGTCGCAAGCACGCAACCTAGAGAAGGCCACCGGGGCGGAGGTCCTGGATCGCACGGCGGTGATTCTGGAGATTTTCCGTCGCCACGCTCGCTCGCGGGTGGCCAAGGCACAGGTCGAGATCGTTCGCTTGCAGTACATGGCGCCGCGCATGCGCGAGACCGGCGCGGGCAAGGATCGCCAGCGCGGCGGCATCGGCGGCAAGGGTGCGGGCGAGTCGGGGCTAGAGCTCGATCGGCGCAAGATTCGCGATCGCATCGCCGAGCTGGCGGGCGAATTGGCGGCGCTGGCGGAGGAGCAGTGCACCCAGCGGGCGCGCCGTCGCGACATGAATCGCGTCGCCTTGGTGGGGTACACCAACGCGGGCAAGTCGACCTTGATGCGCGCTCTGACCGGCAGCGACGTGCTGGTCGCGGACAAGTTGTTTGCCACCCTGGACACGACGGTGCGCATGCTGGTGCCCGAGTCACGGCCGCGCATTCTGGTCTCGGACACCGTGGGCTTCATCGACAAGCTGCCGCACGGGCTGGTGGCCTCGTTCAAGAGCACGCTGGATGAAGCGCTGGAGGCGGGCCTGCTGGCCCACGTGGTGGACGCGTCGGATCCGGGCTTCGAGCGCCAACTGGAGGTCACGCACGAGGTGCTAGCCGACATCGGCGCCGGCGACATACCTCGCTTGATCGTCTTCAACAAGATCGACAAGCTCGGCGATGCGGCCAGCGAAGCCGCGCTGGTCGACAAGCTCGCCGCCCGCTGGCCCGACTCGTTCGTCATGTCGGCGCGTCGGCCCGAAGACGTGGCGAAGCTGCGCTTGCGCCTGATTGCGTTCTTCGCGCGCGACACGGTGGTCGGCGAGCTGCGCGTGCCCTACGACAAGCAGCACCTGCGCAAAGAGATCTTCGCGGCGTGCGAGGTGCTGGGCGAGCGGTACCAACCGGACGCGGTCATCTTCGACGTCCGCGCCCACCCTTCCGTGCTGGAACGCCTGCGCGCGGCCTGAGACCGGGCGGTGCCTACACCACAATTCGCCGACGCAGCCTGCGAATCGCCATGTAGCCGGCCAGCACCGTAACCAGCACCAGGAAGGCGAAATCGAGAAGCAGCACGGCCGAGAAGCGCGACAAGGTCGCATTGCGGGTCAATCGCACCGCGTGGGTCAGCGGCAAGATCTCGGCGAACGGACGTAGCCATCGCGGCAAACTGGCCAAGGGAAAGACCGTCCCGGAAAAGAAGAACATCGGCGAGAGAAAACCGGTGAAGTAAAAATTGAAGTGGTTGATGTTCTTCACGAACGACGTGACCAAGAGGCCGAGCGCACCGAACATGCTTCCGGCAAGGAATCCCACCGGCACGGCCAACAGCCCCATGGGCAGGGGAATAGCGCCAAATGCCGCCATCACGGCGACCACGCAGGCGCTGAAGAACAGTCCCTTGCTGCCGGCCCAAAGCAGCTCACCGACGAAAAGATCGGCCAGCGTCACCGGCGCAGCGATCATGCCGTCGTAGGCCTTCTGGAAATCCAGGCGCACGAAGGTTCCGAAGGTACATTCGAAGGACGCGGTAAACATGGCCGAGGTCATGGGCAGCGAGGTGGCGAGGAATACCAGGTAGGGAACCCCGTCCATGGCCGAGATGTAACGGCCCAGGCCCAACCCAACACCGAGCAGAAAGATCACCGGCTCCAGAAACGGCGGCAGGCCGTTGCTGATCAGATTGCGGGTGTAGACCCGCATGTGGCGGTACCACACGCTGAAAAGCCGCGAGGCAAGCGCGGGCGGGCGAATCTCACTGGCCTGCATCGAGCCTCCTTCCGGTGGCCTTGAGGAAGACGTCTTCGAGGGTGGTCGGGCGCAGATGATGGTCGCCGGGCGGCAGCTCGTCGGCCACGCCGCGAAGAACGGCGTAATCACAGGCGTAGATGCGCACCGATTCGTCGGACCGTTCGACGCGCGCGGCACCGGTCCCCAAGCGCTCGAGCACCGACGGCGCCAGCGCGATGTCGGTCAGCTCGAGTACGTAGGGCTCGATGCTTTGCTCGACCAACGTCTTGGGATTGCCGCGCAGCACGGCCTTGCCCTTTTCGACCACCAGCACGTCGTCGCAAAGCTGAAACGCCTCTTCCATGTAGTGCGTAGTCAGCATGATGGTCAGGCCGCCGCGCTTGAGCTGGCGCAGCTTGTCCCAGATGGTGTGGCGCACCTGCGGATCGAGGCCGGTGGTCGGCTCGTCGAGTATCAGCAGGCGCGGTTCGTTGAGCAGCGCGCGCACGATGACCAGCCGGCGCTTCATGCCGCCCGACAGCTCGCGGATGTTCGCGGTCCGCTTTTCGCCCAACTCCATGAAGTCGAGCAGCTCGGCGATGCGACTTTCGGCGCGGCCGTGCGGCATGCCGTTCAGCTTGGCGAAGATGCGCAAGTTCTGGCTGACGTCCAGCTCTTCGTCGAGGTTGTCTTCCTGGGGCACCACGCCGGTACGGCACTTGATGTCGAGCTCGTCGCGTTCGGGGTCGAAGCCGAACACGGAAACGGTTCCGCGCGGGCTCCGGTCGCGTTCCGCCTTTCGGTAGAGGATGCGCAGGATGGTGCTCTTGCCCGCGCCGTTGCGGCCGAGCAGACCAAAGCAAATCGACGGCGGGACGTCGAAGCCAATCCCGTCCACCGCCTTCACCCCGCGGTAGGATTTGTGGACGTTGTCGAAGACGATGACCGGTAGGGACATGAGCCCGCTAGGGTTAGCACGAATTGCGACCGGTGCGAGGGGGCCGCGCCCCGCCTCGTTTCGCGCGGCCGTGGGTCATTGGGTGCCGATCAGGGGATTCACGTCGTGTCCGTTGCGGCGGTGGCCGCAGCTTGGCGCCAAGCCCTCGGGTGCGCGGGATGCCAGCACGAAGCTAGGCGACACGAATTCGCCCTGGCGGTTGATGAACAGTCGAACGTCCGGCGTCAGCGCCGGTACGCACTTGAAGGGATACACGCTCAGGGGCTCTTGCATGACCAGCTCGGCGTACTCGCCCACGAAGTCCTGCGGGGTTCGTTCTCCTGCGTACACGTCGTCGAGCGCGCAAAAGGGAACTGCGATGCGAAACTTTCCGTTCTTGTCCATATAGGCCGCACACTCCGCCTGCGCATCCGGACTGTCCCGGAGATCGTCCGCGGTCTGGCCTTGGCTGGCGAGGCAGGCTCGACCGATCGGGCTTCCGTAGAGAGCCTTGATGGGAAGGCCTTCCATCGCGACCAAGCCTTGCGAGAAGACGCCAACCTCGCTGGCACCGTACTTGCCCGGAACCTTGAACTTGCCTTGCTTGTCGATGAATCCCCACTTGCCGTCGCCGAAATCCTGGTCTCGCCGGTCGGGCAGCCAAACCGCCGCCCAACCCTCGCCGAAGGGCTTGGCTCGCACGAAAACCGGTCGGATGACTTCCTTGCCCTTGCGGTCCACGTAACCCCACCGATTCTTCCACAGCACCGCCGCCATGCCGTCCGAAACGCGGGTGATGCCG
>CAZBIU010000243.1:0-10756 GCA_964491625.1 uncultured Myxococcales bacterium | reverse complement strand
CGGTCTTCAATACCCTCACTGCGAACACCACACCGGAGGCCAAGCGGACGATCATTCGCAAGACCACGCTCGTCGCCTTCATCGTCCTGCTGGTCTTCGCGGTTTCCGGAACCCTGATCTTCAAGTTTTTCTCGATTACCATCGGTGCCTTCCAGATCGCCGGTGGGCTCATCCTCTTCTCGGTCGCCATGGGTATGCTCCACGCCAGAACCTCCCGGACCCATCAGACGCCCGAAGAAATGGATGAGGCGATGAGCCGAGAGGATATCGCTGTCGTCCCTTTGGCGATCCCCATCGTCTCCGGGCCCGGAGCGATCACCACGGTCGTTGTCCTCTCCGGCGAGACCCGCGCTATCCCCAACATGGCGATCCTCTTCCTTGCCATCGTCGTGGCCATGGTCATCGTCTTCGTAATGTTGCGGAATGCCGCAAGAATCCAGAAGTTCATGGGGTCCTCTGGCCTCAACATCACCACACGGCTGATGGGCCTGGTTCTCGCCGCCATCGCAGTCCAGTTCGTCATCCACGGCGTCGAGAGCGTTCTGCCCGATCTGGCCTCGGCGATGCGTGTTGCGCCGAAACGATAGCCAGCCCGGCTGCAATCCGGACGTGGACGCCCTTATCACCGCGATCGCTGCCGTCAATCCCCGTACCATCGTCGTGCTGCATGTTCCGGGCGCGGTCTTGATGCCGTGGCTCGATCACGTGAGCGCCGTGCTGGTAGCCTGGTATCCAGGAGAGTGCTGGCGCCGCAGACCCAAGAGCAGATCCTCTTCGCCGAGTCCGTGGACGGTGTCGAGCCAATTAGCGAACGGCAACTCAGGTGCCACCCTCCTCGACTGCCAGAACGCATGGTCCTCGTTCAGCGTCGACGGCCTGGTCCGCCCGCGGCGGGACGCGCGCGGGACGGCTCGTAGTTGCGGCGCACCGGTGGACCTTGCATGCGACGCTGGTAAAGCCCCGCTGGCTCCCTGTCGTAGTGGTTCCAGTGACCACCTTCCCGATAGCTCCACCGATTGCCATACCAGTACACGGGCCGCCCTTCGAAGTAGACAGGCGCGGTCGTAGCGACATACCCATCGGGTGGGTAGTCGTCGTAGCCAATCATGGGAACGCATCCTGGGGTGGCAGCGAGCGTCGCGCTCAAGGTGACTGCGCACGCAAACCTTCGAAGCATTCTTGTCTGGTTGCCTAGGCTCATTCGTTCCCTCCGTTGCTGTGAGCCGAATGCTCGCGGAGCATCTGTGCAAACTCGGTTCGCTGATCAGGGGTGAGCACAGGGCTCACTGCCTCGACGAAGTGTGCTAAATGGGCTGCGCCCCAGCCAGCTAGGTGCGCGTTCGCGACGTTCGCACCCGTGAGCGTCTTCGCATCGAACTTCTCGCTGCGGAAAGCATCGCCAAATTCCCGGATGTGCGTGGCGATCTCCTGCGGATTGAGCCGCGGCACAGACTTCATTCCCTCGCCGAATCCCGCGCGGATTTTGTTCACCTGATCTTGCGTCAGACCAAGACCGGTCGTGAGCATCGCGAGCCGACTGCCATCCAGATTCGCGGGATCGGTCTCCTCGGCATTCGCCCTTTGCCAGACCGACCAGTGCGCCTCAACCTTGTCGACAAGCGCGGCTCGCTCGGGTGGCGTCAGCACCGCATGCAACTCGTTCAGCGCGTCGGTGGATGCATCGTGCACTTTCGCAGCCGCGGCTGACACCTGGGCGATTGCGGCCTCCACGGTCGTTGCGTCGAGGTTGGCCGCGGCAACCCCATCGGCCAGTGCAGCCGCCAGCTTTTGCTGCGCGACGCGCGCCGGCTCCATGCGAGCGTGCAACTCCCTTCGAATCTTCTCCACAGTCGTCCGCTCTTCGGGCGAGACGCCGAGCGTGTCGAGGCTCAAGGCGATGATGAGCGTCACGCCACCGTGGTGGTGGTGGCGGTGGTGTTCAGTGAGACCCGCCGCGACCTCGTCGACGTCGGAGGCGCTGGCAGCGGTAGCCGGGGGCCGAGCGTTCGCGGAAGCCCCACCGCAATTCATTGCCGTCAATGCCCCGAAGAGCACTGTCGCGATCATCCCCATCTTGCTCGGGTTCAAGACCCTCTGATGTTCCATTGGTGTCGCAACGATGTGCCGAATTCCTCCCCGACGCAAGGTGCCCCAGCAAGGTGGCCCAGGGCAGCCGTTAGGCATCAAACGCCGTCTTGCTGTCTGCCTGTCAAGTCCGACAAGACGCCTCACGTCAACTAGACAACCAGGCGCTACCGCCGATGGACCCATGCTCGATAGATGACGGCCCCGCAGCTCCAATCAACCTTCGCTTTGCCACGGACACTTCGCCCACCCGAGGAGTTCGCAAAGCTCCCTATCGTGGGGCGCGTAGTAGTCGCGCAGCCAACGCATGGTTTCTGGCGAAGGCCTCCGACGGCGCTGCAGCGGGGCGGTCCAAGCGCGCACGCGCTTACGCAACCAGGGCGGAAAGATCTGCGGCACATGCAGGGCTCTGTCGATGCGATGGAGCATTCTCAGCCCGACGGCCGCATTCGCATGTTCGTGGGGAAGACTGGCCGGGCCGCGCGACGGATCGAGCCCGGCGAAGTGGAGCAGCTGCTGCGCCACCTCGGCCGAATGGGCGCGAAGGTCGTTCACGGTCAGAATGCAGAACCGTTCGCGGGGGAACAGGGAAAAGAAGCGCTTGAGATGGGCGGCGTAGAAACCGGTTTGCAGGTACACCCCTTGTGTCATTCCCTGCGAATCACGCCGGAGGGCCTCGCGCCAAAGGCGCTCTCCGTCGGGACCTTCCAGCACATTGCCGCTCTTGAGCCTCTGGTAGTTTTGTTGGATAGCGCGCGCGAAGGGCCGAGACTCGGTCCCCAGAGAATGCTTCAGTGCCCAGTGCGAAAAGGCTCGCTCGGCTGGATCGCGCAACGACACGATGAAGCGAGCCCCGGGGTAGCTGTGCTGGATCCTGCGTGCCACGTAGGGAAGTATCAGGTTGGTAGGGCGGCCCTCCACCACGACGCGTTCGCCGCTCCAGTGCGGAAAGTAGGTGCGCTGGTAGTGGTCGAGGCCCATGGCGTACTCGTCCTCGAAGAAGGCGGGCTCCTTGGGCGAGGATGCGCATACATCCTGGTGCCGGCGAAAGAACTCGTGCAGCGACGAAGTGCCGCAGCGGGCAGCGCCCAGGATCATCAACGTGACGCCTGGCCAGTCAGCCGACTGTCCACCGTCGTTCGCAGTCATGTTCCACACCAGGACACAGGTTGGCGCTCCGCCTTTCCCTTTCTTGAAACACGACAATACTCCCAGGAAGTACGAATGGAATAGCGTCGGTGCAGACTACGACGGCGGATGCGTGATGCGGTCCCGTGGGCCGGGTGAGCTGGCGCTGCCTGAACATGGTCAGGGTGAGGCAAACGCATAACGTTTCTCTTGACCAGGATGGGCCTCAAGCAACAAACCGCGCTGGACAACCCTGTCCGTAGCCGGGCGCGCAGCCCTGAACCTCGCGCAAATTGCCATCCTTGCTCGGATTCTCAATCCTGGAAGCTTCGGCCTGATGGCGTTGGCACTTGCAGTAATCACATTGACTTGGGTATGGCTAGTTTGCCCATGTAGGTGGGTGTAGTTGACGGAACATCTGTTGTCGGCGTTTCTGCCGGTGAAAGCAAAAGGGCGCTTCTTTGGACTATCCACAAGCTCGACGACCAAAGTGATCGCCTCGCAATCGGGAGCGCTCATTTCCACCGTCAGACCCGGCCCGGCACGCAATTCGTCGAACACGCAAGGCGCGCTGTCGGGATCGCAGGTCGTGGTGACACCTCCTTCGTTGTCGGCGTCAATGACAGTCACGTACATGGGGCCGGTGGGGTTTTCCGAAAACGTATTGGGATCACGGAACGCAGCGGGAGTTGTGCTTGCGAACACGCGCTCGACAGCGGATAACGGGCGGCGACGGTGCTCGATGACTTGGCCTACTCTTCGGCACGTCATCCCATGCTTTGGAATAGCCTTGCGACGATCCACCTACTTCGGCGGGGGTTGGCCTCCAGCCACTGGCCGGCGCAAAAGCTGCGCGAATGGCAATGGCAGCGCTTGCGGCGTGTGCTCATTCACGCCTACCAGCGCGTGCCCATGTACCGCGAGCTTTACGACCGGGCGGGCTTTCATCCCTGCTCGTTGCGCAGCATCGGCGACATCGGTCGAGTCCCCGTGCTCACCAAAGATCGACTGCGCACGACGGCACCCCAGAATCGCTTGGCCCAGGGCATGGGGCTTGACGACTGTCGTGTGATTGCCACCAGCGGTTCGTCAGGTAGCCCTCTGCAACTCTATTTCAATGCCGCGGACCAACGATGGCAGCGCGCGACCGCCTGGCGCGTTCTGTTCGAGCATGGCTACCGGCTCTCCGATCGCACAATGGAAATCCGCGTGATCTTCGGCGACCGGTTTTTCATTCAGTCGCTCGGCGTCGCGCGCAAGGACTGGCTGTCTCTGCTCGATCCGCCGTCGTCGTGGCTTTCCCATCTCGAACGCACGCGGCCGGAGGTCCTCGTCGCAGGCGCCAGCACATTGGCGGCGTTGGCCGAGGCTTGCTCGGGAAATCAGCCCACGCATCGACCGCGCTTGATCTTCTCTGACAGCGAGCCACTCACGCCGACCATGCGCGACCTGATTCGCCGGCGGCTGGGCAGCGATCCCATCGACATGTTCGGCTTGGCCGAGTTGTCGAACTTCGCGTGGCAATGCGAGAAGCGCGCTGGCTTCCACATCAGCGCCGACAGTCATCTGGTGGAAGTCGACGACAACGGTGCGATGGTGGTGACCGACTTGGGCCTGTGGGGTGCGCCCATGGTTCGCTACCACACGGGAGACCATGCCGAATGGGAGCCGTTGCCGTGTTCCTGTGGCCGAAGCCTGCCCCACCTGCGGCAGATCCATGGCCGTGCCATCGAGTCGATAGTTCTGCCGTCCGGCCGCCGTGTCTTCTGGCCGTTCTTCCACGAAGTGTTGGGGGCCTTTAGCGAGATAAGACAGTGGCGTGTGGTAGCTCCGCCCGGGCAGACGCCGCTCGTGCAGCTCGCGGCAGAGCCCGCCGTGGTTCCCGTGGTCCGTCGCGCCCTGGTCGAGGCGGTGCCCGAGGCGAGCGATTGGGCGATCGAGGCGTTGACGGAAATTCCCCGGCGCCCGGGCAACAAACAGCCCCTCGTGCTGACCACGCCGTGACGGGAGCACGCAGGGTATGAATCTATTCGACCTCCTCTATCCGCATCTGCCCGAACCGCTCCAGCGCCCGCTTTGGTCGCTCTACTTCGGCCTGACACCACACCTCGGGGTTGGCATTCCGTTCGCGCGCATGCGCGGCCCCTTACGTCCGAACGGCCACTTGGCGACCGTGATTGTCGCCGGGCGCTCGCACTGGCTGCACGCTTACGTCTCGCAATTGTTGTTCCTGTCCGCGCCCGCCGTCGAGGAGCTCGGCAACAGCACCATCTGGACCTTCCCCGAACGGCTGCGTGAATTGCGCGCGAGCGCCGACCTCGTCCTCGCGCTGATTGACTGTGAGAACGCGCGCCGCACCTTGGCGTCCGACCACCTTCTGTTGCCCGCGTGGGTTGCGCTTGCACGCCCAATTCCCGAGCAGCCGTTCAGTTTCGGCAAGCTGTCGGATAGCGTCCGCTCGAATCTGCGCACCTTCCGCCGCGAGAAGCTTCGCGCTGTGATCTCGCGAGACCCGGACGAGCTACCCGGCTTTCTGGCCGATTACCACCTGCCCACGATGCAGCGGCGCCACGGCGACTATGCTTTCATCCACACGCTTGCCCGATTGCGGGCGACACTCCGCCAGGGCTTTCTGTTGTGGATTGAGCGAGCCGGGCAACGCATCGGCGGCTGCCTCGTCAGTCAGCGCGACGGAGTGCTCAGGCTTACCGCCCTGGGCGTGCGCGACGGCGATCCACGCTGGACCGTGCTTGGGGGTCAATCGGCCGTGTACTACTTCATATGCAAGCAGGCCCGCGAGCTCGGGGCCTTTGCAGTCGACTTTGGTGGATGTAGACCGTTCCTTCGCGACGGCGTATTTCGCTTCAAGAGCAGTTGGCGTCCAGAATTGACTGGCCCGCTTGACCTGTGCCTCTTTGATTTTGCTCTGTCGTGGCGCCGATGGAGCCCAGCCGTCGCCGACCTGTTGACAGCGCTTGGTCCGATCTTCCGCCACGGCAGCCGACTGTCCTCCCTGTCATGCTTGACCGCCGACGGCCCCGCCAGCGCCACCGACGTGGAGCGCACCCATCACCTGCTTTGGACGCCGGGGCTTCACCGTTTCCTCCTGGCCAGTCCAACCGGTTGGCAGTCCGGAATCTCCGCCCCTGAGAACTGCATTCTGCTCGATCCTGCCGACGTCCGCCCAGAATGGCTGCTGCGGAAGGGCTGATAGTCTGGTGGATAGGCATCAAGCGCCACTTTCCGTCCACCACCACGTCGCATTTTGGAAATGTCCGAGCTCTGATCGAGTCGGAGACGCTAATAATTGATGCAGGGGCAGGCTGGCCCATAGCCCCATTGTCCGTCAATGCACTCCCACCAGAGCCCGCACAGTCCGACTCGACCTAGAGCACAGCGGGCAAGGAGAGGATCCCCCGCGCGTAGATGTCATCGTCAGCTCGATGACTCTGCACCATGTCGCGGGACGTCCAGCATGCCGCGCGAGGAGTCAGCGCAGAATACCTGTCCGGCGAGCGGGGCGAGCCCGAGCGCCACGACGCCGGTTCCGTAGTCGAGGAGTGTCTCGCGGCCAGACAGCTTCAGCTCGCCAAATCGGCAGCCAGTTCTACGAGCGCCGACTTTCGGGATAGGTTCGTGCTGTCGTCTCTTCAGTTCGGTTCTCACCATCTGGAGCTTGCCGAAGATCCGGGATTCAACTAGACGGTCGCCTCGATCCGGAACAGGCGCACCCGGTTGGCCACGAAGATGTAGAAGGCCAGCGCGGCGAGCACGAAGGTGAAGCTGAGGGCCGGCGCGAAGAAGCTGGAGACCGCGGCGCAGAGGTAGCAACAGGGGCCGACCAGGGCCGTGCGCCGCGCCATCCTCAGCAAGGCGCGCGTGAAGTGGGGCTCGCGCAGGTCCGGGTGGTGGTAGATGTGCGCCAGGAACACGAAGTGCAGGGACGAAACCACGAAAAGGGTCCCCGTGTAGAACAGGATCGCCGACCGGAACAGCGGGGTCCTGGCCAGGATCGCCGCGGGCACGGGGATGATGGCCACCGCCATCAGGTAGACGATGTTCACCCACATCAACGTCGCGTCCGGGCGCTTGGCCAGGGCGAAGATGCGGTGGTGCGCCACCCAAAATACGCCCACCACCAGGAACGTGAACACATACGTCAGCAACGAGGGGACCAGGGCCACCAGGGTCGCGGCCAGCGCTGCGTCCGAGGGCGGGGCCGCGTCCGGGAGGCGGACGCCCAGGGCCAGCAGGGTGATGGCGATGGCGAAGACGCCGTCAGAGAAGCTTTCGAGTCGGGTCTTGAGCATAGATTCTTCGTCCGTAGGTTCTTCGTTTTTCGCGAAGATGTTGCCACGATTCAGGCTGCGGCGGCAAAGATGCTGGGATGAGCGCGACCATCGCGGGATAATGCGCGAAGTCGGCGGTCACAGCCAGACCGTCGGGAAATCCGCAGCTCGGATGAGGACCTGGCGAGGGACAGCGGTCGACCCACCTTGCTTTCCGAGCTGTCGTACTTCCGCGCCGCCATCTGCCGAAACCACCCCAAGATCGTTCTGGGCTTCACGATCTGGCAACACTTCTCCCGCTCTTCCGGGCTCAGTGCCTTGCCCGCCACGACGAGATCCGACCGTTGCCAGTGAGCGCCGCGAGGAGCTCCTTGAGAACCCGGACTTCCTTCTGCGTGTAGTCCAGCTTCCGCTGCATCCGCTCGTTGATCGCACACGCGATCATCGCCGTGAGAAATTGGAGCGCCGCCAGCAGTATTGGTCGCCACTTTGCTCGCTCAGGCGCACTCCTTCAACCTGTGGCGCCTGCCGCGTCTACTGCGGGTCCCTGGTCAGCACGCGGTCGAGTTGGAGGAGACGCAGGATGGCGAGGGGCTGATCGCGCACTCCCACCACGGACAGAGAACCCTGGTAGGCGTTGACTGTCTTGAACAGGGCGACGATCACGCCGACACCCGAGCTGTCGATCAGTCGAAGCCTGGACAAGTCGACGAGCACTTTCGGCGGCCGGTCGCCGTCAATTGTAGCGATGACCGGTCGAAGGTCGCGGGCTGTGACTGCATCAAGCTCGCCCGCAATCGAGAGCACCGAAGCGTGCTCCTCTTTGTTGAGAACGAAGTTCATCGTTTTTCAATAGTGGCTAAGTCTGTCGAGCGGCGTGAGGTGCGGTCCGGCGCGATTACCAAGACCCAACAACTCGTCAGCGCCCGTACGATAACAATGCGCCTCATCGAGGAGGGTTCAAGTATCATCGTTGCAACACTTTCGCGAATAGGCTGCTTCGACCAGCGGTCACGACGGCTTCACTAAGGAATTCGGGCTTGTTCCACCACTCTGGGGCAACTCACAAATGACGTATCTGTTGCAATAGTTTGGACCCGAAGGGGTTCTAATCCATCAGCTTGGTCCGACTCGATCGCCGGCCCTAAGTTTCTCAAGTAGCCCAGCTGCTCAAGGGTAGCCGAATCGGCGACGCAGGCATGAACGCGCTCTTCGAAGCTCGACTCGCGCCGTCCTGAGCGCGCAAGACTGTCAAGGTGTCATCGTGGCGCGTAACTCAACGAATGAATACAACGACTTGTACGATCGCAACATCATCTGCCTGGAGGTCCCGGGAAAGGTCGAGTACCGGAATGTCGTGGTGCGTGCGGTCTCGATTGCGTGCAAGTTGGCGATCCCCGCAGGCCATCACCCTGGCACGTGCGGTGACGATTTGCGCATAGCGCTCGTGTCCGCGGTCGGCGAGGCCTACAACAATATCGCTTCACACGGTTACGCGGGCCGCAAAGCGGGCTGGGTTCAGCTGAGGATCGTGCGGCGGCTCCGCCGACTTCGCGTCGAGCTCAGGGACACCGGCGCGAGCTTCGACCCGACCCAGGTTCCTCCGCCCGATCTGGCATCGTTGCCAGAGTCCGGTCTCGGGATCTTCGTCATGCGAGCGATGGTCGACGAGCTGTCCTATGTCCCTGGGTGTCCCAACCTGCTCATCCTGGTCAAGTATCTCGGTGGAGAGATCGAGAGCGAGCTGGGTCCGACCTCGAACGGCGCCACCGAGATCGGCCAGCCGGCCATCGACGGACAACTCGTACACGACGACCGGCTGACCTAGCAGTGGCACGGACCGCAGCTGCAGCCACCCCAAGTACACTTCGGCGCGCCACAAGCGTCGCAGGGGCGATTGCTCGGGTCCCTGCTGCGAACGAAGACATTTTGCACAGCTGCGAATCGGAACATTCCAGATTCTCGCGCGTGCAAGTGCAACAACCGTGAAATTGCGAAGGATTCGGCATCAGCTGTATTTGCCTGAGGCCCTCGCCGACAATTGCACGCTCGACGATCGGTCGAGCTGCCCGCACTCCACCCCGTCGCAGCTCACGGCGACCTGTCCGAGATGGGCCCGGCACGTCGGATTCCTCTGCATTTTCAGGCATGTTGCAAAAGCACGACAAAATCTCTGCAATGTCCTGATTCACAGCTAGCTTGTTAGCCAGCCTCATTAGTCGACAATCTACGACTCTTCAAGGTGGCCCGGCCAGCGAAAGCCGGCAAGATGCTCTTTCAAGTGTTCGATGTCGAAAACGTTGAAGCCGGCACTTTCGAGGACTCGCGCATGAACACGATAAGCCCGCAACTCGATTTCAAAGAGGTATTGATGTAGCCAATCCCTCTTCCTTAAAATGACCCAGGGGCGTCGCAGTTGATTTGGCACTTTTCGTCGGGGCCGCACCAGTGCTTGCCCTTCGGGCACTTCGGGTTGGGAGGACACGCGCCGCAGCTGATCGTCCCTCCGCAGCCGTCCGCGATCGTTCCGCACGACACGCCCGACGACGCGCACGTGGCCGGGCTGCATAGTGACAAGTCCAGGCTAATGGGAACATCAGCTCCGGACGCCGTCTTGCCGCCCATCAGGATCCGAAGGAGGTCGACGTCTTTCGTGGCTCCGCCGAAGCTCTGCGGAGGTTCGAGGTAGTGAAGCGCCTATCCACACGAAATCATCCCTCATGCTTGAGGCTTAAATGCTTGGTGATGCCTTTCGCGCTTCCCAGTGTTTCATGCACATCCTGAAAATATGGGGATAGACGAGAAAATGGCGAAAAGGTCGGATGCAGCTCATATAAAATGCGCTGTAAAAGGTCCTGGGTTTAACGTACACCGCCATACGGACTTTCCACTTCCCTTCCCCAGAAGGAGACCAGGCATAGTGCATCAATGCATGCTCGGTGGAATTGGAGAGTTCATGGAGCGTTTCGTCGGCGAAGGTATAGACCGGCAAGAAACTCATATAGTCTTGCGTGGAGATGTCCATCGCGCGTTCTGGCGTGTCTTTCTCGAGATCACTTTCCTGTAAACGCTCCCGAAGGCTTTTTTCCCGGCAGCCTGGAATGGGGAAATTGTTCAAGTTTGTGTCGATGCGGAACAAAGCGCCGAAAACCTTTCTCACCATGAATAGCAAGCCCGTCACGGAACAGTCGTAGATCCCCTTCATCATGGGCTCGATGGCGCGCTTCTGGAACACATGCAAATCGACCCCATCC
>CAZBIU010000242.1:7169-10779 GCA_964491625.1 uncultured Myxococcales bacterium | reverse complement strand
CGAACCGCAGATTCACGCAGCGCTTGCAGAGCGGAGGGCCGAGCAGGCCAGCGGGCATTGCGAGGGGCTCGGCGGTAGCAGTAAGATATAGCAGTGTCCATGAAGGGCCCGTCGAAATCGCAGGTTGCGGAGTGGCGGCGCCGTAGCTACCAGGTGCTCACAGGCGATGTGGTCGCGAGGTGGAACGTCGGACCGCCGCCCCCGCCAGAATGGGCGAAGTCAGTTCGCCATCTGACCGATCTTCTCTGCAAGCCGGTGCCGCCACCGTTGTGGTGGACACTCAAGTCGGCGTACACCGGAAGCATCGAGACCCGAATGGATCCGACCAGCTACTACTTCGACGGGATGAACCGCCCGGGTCCAGACGACCCTCCGGTGGTCTACTTTCAGCTCGGCTTGAGTGGCTGGGGACATTTCCAGCTCTACGGTCAGGAGCCGCAACGGATCACGCCGGGCAGGGCATTTTTCATCCTGGTTCCTTCGCGCCACCGCTACTACTTGCCCGCGGATTCGCCGGGCTGGACCTTTGCGTGGTTTGGCATTCACAATCCCTGGCTGGTTACGCGAGTGACCAAGCAGGTTGCCGCCCGAGGTCCCCTGGTCGAGGTCGAGCCCGACGGTGTCCTAGCGGCCAGCGTTCTGCGGCTCCTAAGTGGTGTAATCAAGAAAGACTTTCGCGACCGCTTCGAGGTCGAGCTGGCCCTCTTCGATTTCGTGCTCGCGTATGAGCGATGGGCAGAACAAGGACACGACAGCTTCGGCGCGGGACAGCGATTCTTGGACGAGACTCGGGCGCGCATTCTCGCGGCTTTGCCCGGGACCGTTGGCGTCGCCGACCTCGCCAACCACGAAGGCGTGAGCCGAAAGCACTTCAGCTTCCTCTTCCGCGAGCGCACCGGTCTGACGCCCGCGCATTTTGCAACCCAGGTGCGCGTGCACGAGGCTGCCCGCATGCTGATCGAGACCCGCCTGCCGCTGAAAGCGATCGCCTCGGCCTGCGGTTTTGCCAATGCGAATCACTTCAGCAAAGTATTCCGGCGCCTTCAGCACCTTAGCCCAGCTTCATACCGGCGAACCATGCGATAGGGCGGGGTGTGCTTCGACGGGGCAGCCCTTGGCATTCGCGCCAACCCGCAGAAAGCGCGGCTTCTAACCTCTCCGCTCTCAGAGGCCAGCATCCCTATTAATGCATACCTTCGAGCTCGAGTTTCCCCGACAGGGCCGGCGTCGCCGTCGGAACAACGCAAGTGCACAGAAGGCAGCGAGCAGCCCATCGGCCGCTGGGCGGCGGCGGTCGGCAAGCCCGCAAGCGCATCCGCTCCGGCTACTCGCGGTCCCCCCCGCGCCGCCGTGCATGCCGCCGAGGCCTCCGCCAACGCCATCTCCGCCCGCGCCGCCGGTTTCTGCAGTCCCGCCCGAGCTGCCTGACGTGGTCGCTGATCCGCCGGTGCCGGGGTGGCTGCCCAAGCTCGAGCCGCCGTAGCTTTGCGCTCCGCCCGACCCTCCGGAAGAGGGCGCACCGCCGGTCCCGCTACGACCGCCTGTGACTGTACTGGTCAATGTCCCGCCGGATCCCGTGGTGGCCCCCGTGCTGCCTGCGCCGCCGGAGCCGCCGCGTCCAGCTGTCGCGGCGCTGCCCGAGGTGCCGCCGGCCAAAACGGTTCCGCCCGTGCCCGGCAGAGACGAGGTCGCGCCGCCGGAACCGCCGCCCGCGCCACCCGAGCCGCCACCCGAACCGGCCGCGGGCGCATCCCTGCCGCCGCTGCCACCCGCGCTGCCGTCGGCTCCTCCACTGCCTCCCGCACCGCCGCTCCCGCCCGCTCCCCCGTCGACCCCCCCGATCCCGGTCTCCTGGTCGAACGTGACTCCGTCGAATGCCACCACGACGACCTTCGTGTCATCGTTGGAATTGCCCGAGATCCCCATCTTGAACACGTCGCTTACCGCGAAGGTGAAGTAGGCGACGTGGCCGTTTTCCATGATCACGTTCGGCCGTTCGACGTTGTACCAGTGGCCGACGCTGCCATCGCTGTTGGTGAAGAGCTTCTGCGAATCCCTCGGATCGAAGGCCAGGCCCTGATCGGTCCACCCGCGAATGCCGTCGGGCGAGGTGAGGTGATAGGCAACCCGGTCGTCGGGGTAGTCGTAGATGACGTGGTACTGGCCGCCGCTGTACCAGATGATGGGATCCTCGGCGTAGACGTAGACGCTTTCGGGGGTCTGCGGTGCGAGCGAGCTCAGGTGCTTCGGCCGATTGGGATAGATGGTCGCCAGGTTAGACGGCGGCGTTTGCCCCGACGCATAGGTGGTGGTGGGCTGCTGCACTTTGTAGGGACCGAGCAGCCCCGTCGTGCTGATGGCAATGATGCCGTGGCGCTGGATGATCTCGTAGTTGCCGTCTGGGCGCACCACGAAGCTGATGTTCGACTCGAGGTGCTGGTCTCCCGGCTGCGGGATGTTGATGGGAACGCCATTGGTGTCGATCTGCGCGTGCCCCCGGTTCGTCCAGGGTCCGTCGAGCGAGCCGGCCGTGAAGATCGTGAAGGGAACGATCTCGTCGACGATCAGGCAATAGGTCCCGTCGGGAAGCTCGCTGGCCGTGACGTTGTGGCCCTTGTGCGGATCTTTGCTGTCGGGACCATTGTCGAAGGCGTACCCTTGGTCGACGTACGGGCCGAGCAGGGCCGTGCTGACCGCATGGACGGTGTCGGAGTTTACCCAGTCGCCCATGCCGCTTTCGTGCGGCCAGCGGTCAGCGAACATGTGGTACTTGCCATCGCCAGCGCGGAGGATCTTGCCATCCCAGTACATCCACTGGGGCTTGACGGTCGGCGTTCCGGTGGCATCCTCGAGCCCGTTGCACGTATCGCGCGGGAGCACGGCCTTGTCCCCCCAGGTGTTCGAGGTGGCGGGACAGACGATCGGAGTCGGTTTGAAGTAATCGGTGAAGGTCTTGGCAAACGCGTCTCTCGGAAGCAGGAGGCCCGCGATGAAGCCCGAGAAGGCCAACGCGACTTTGGTCGTAGCGGCTGTCGAGCAGCCCCGCTGCCGCAAGCGTCGGAAGGTCGCTAGGCCGAGAAGGCCAAGAAGCAAGCCCAGCCGATCGAGCCCCGTGCCGGAAGCCCGGCCGATTTCGCACGAGCACCCAGAGCTGCTGCGTGTCGATGCCGTGGAGGTTCCTGCGGTGCTGTGTCCACCCTCTCCGGCGCCTCCGCTGCCGCTCCCGCCCACGCCGCTGCCGCCGGCAGCAGCCGTCGTGCCGCCGGACCCAATGGTCACGCCGCCTGTCCCGGGTGCGGTCGACCCTCCCGCTCCGATAGCCCCGCCGCTGCCGCCAGCCGTGCTGCCCGCCGCTCCGCCGTTGCCCGCGTCCGCATCGCCTCGACCGCCCGAGCCTCCCCCTTGGGAGATGGCAGATGTCCCCGCGACGCCCCCACTCCCCGGCGAGAGCGTGCCGCCCAAGCCCGAGCTTCCCCCAGCGGAGCTGGTGAATGTCCCGGTCACGCCACCTCGCCCGCCGGAGGTAGAGCCGCCCGTGCTGACGCCTCCGCCCGCGCCGCCCGTGCCGACGCCTCCGCCCGCGCCGCCCGTGGTGGCTCCGCCGGTCCCG
>CAZBIU010000242.1:0-7069 GCA_964491625.1 uncultured Myxococcales bacterium | reverse complement strand
GCCGCCCGTGCCGACGCCTCCGCCCGCGCCGCCCGTGGTGGCTCCGCCGGTCCCGGCGTCGGATCCGCTTCGGCCGCCACTGCCACTGCCGCCGGCGCCAGCGTCGGCAGTCGGGGCTGCGCTCGTCCACGCATTCTGTAGCTGAGCCAACCCGGACTGATTCGAGACGGTAAGTTGCACAGAGGTGCCGGTTCCGCTTCGGGTCATCATGCTGTACCAGTCGCCGTCGCGGAGGCCGGGCCAGTAGAAGCTGCCCATGCTCCAGCTGCGCAGCTGGCTGCTCATGCCGCGAAGGTAGGCTTCGAAGTAGTTCGTCGGGGGCTGGCTGTAATCCAAGGATCCATAGCTGATTCCGTTCTTGCTGCCAGGGCTCATGGGGCCGCCCCATTCCGTGCAGACGGTCCGGTCGGAGTAACTGCCGACCTCACCCTTGAACTGGCTGACCCATTGAGATTCAGTGGTCCAGGTATCCGAGCCGAAGAAGCTGTAATCGTGCACGGCCAGCAGACAACCGTCGAGCGAGCTGACCTGGCCGATGTCGGGAACGTTCTGCGCGTTGCCGGTTCCGTCGAGAATGACCCTGCCCTTTGGCACCGTTGAAAACTGCGTCAGCCAGCTCGTGTACAGAGTAACCAGATCGGTCTGGCTGTACATGTTCGGTTCATTGAAAATTTCGAAATACGCGTTGTCGTTGCTGCCGTACTTGTCGACCACGGTCTTCCACATGTTCCAGAACGCGTTCATGTCCGGGGGCTTGTTGCTCTTGGCGCTGTCCCAATAGCCGAGCACGACCTTGCCCTTGGCCAGGACCGCGTCGATCGCACCCGTGTAGGTACTCCAAAACGTCGAGACCGTCGCCTCGTTGATGGGCATTCGGACGGCGTTCGCGCCAAGCTTCGACACGAACTGGTCCATGATGCCGGTTCCCGTGGCCAACGCCGAGGCGTAGGTGTCCGATGAAGAGAGGCCGGAAACGTACAGGACGCCAGACTGGAAGTTGTCCCGCGAATCGGCCCAGTTGACACCTCTGAACTGATTGGTGGCAGCCGATGCGCTCGACGCGAAAAACGCCGAGACGGGCGCAGAAAGCACCGAAACGAGAACCAGCAGCGAAATCCTACTGCGCTTGAGCATCTTCATTTCCTCCTGTTCACGGGCGAACATCCTCAATCACCCCGGCGTGCAGCTGTGCTCGAGTTACTGTCCGGTGTACGGTCGCGTGTCCGCGGGCGGCGTCTGTCCCTCGACGTACGCCGGGCTGCCCTGCGACGTGATGGTCACGGTGGCCGAGGTCAGGCCGGGCGAGCTCGCCGTGATCACGCTGGTGCCCGAGTAATAGGTGCGGAAATCGATGGCGGCCTGGCCGTCGAGGATGGCGATGTCGTTCGCCGTCGTGCCCGTCCCGGGTGTGAACGTGATGCTCGGGCCGGTGGGGAACTCGCCCGGGCCTGAGGTCACCGCGAGCGTCACCGTGACGGTGTTGCTGATCGCCTTGCCGCTCGCGTCTACCACCGTTACCAGGAGCCATGCGTCCTGCGTACCGTCGACGGCCGTGAGCGTGGTGGTGCTGGCCGTGAGCTTCAGCCCCGCCGGCGTACCCGAGGTCGGCCAGGTCGGTGGCGCGACCTTCGCGTAAGTGTTGCGATACCAGTAGTACGCTCGCTTCGGAATTCGGAAGTAGTCGATGATCCCGGTGTGGATGTAGGTCGTGCCCATCTGACTGCCGTAGTCGAACATGCACCATTTGGACGCTCCGCTGCGCCACGCCGGCTGGGCGGGCATGCCGTTCGTCACCGTCAGGTTTCCCCAGCCGGGATCGTAGCTGCCGGGCCGAACGACGTTGACGGTGCTGCCGTACTCCGACACCAGGTTGGGGAAGCCGGGGTTGTCGTACCCCGTGCCGTCGCCGTTGTAGCCGGCGATGTCCCCCAGCGTGCCGGCCTCGGTGCTGCCGATCTTCGACTGGGCGCCACCGATGGCCGCGAGCCGTCCCACCGGCGCGGGATCGAGCTGGTGGGTCAGCGCGACCTCCTTCTTGAGCAGCCCGACGACCCGGTCGGCCGGGCCGCCGCCGTTGAAGAAGTCCTCGTTGCCCATGCTCCACGCGATGATGCTCGGGTGATTGCGATGAATACGAATCATGTCCGTCAGGCTGGCGAGCACGTTGGTGTCGTAGGCATCGAAGTCGGCGGACGTGCTGGGGTACGAGCCACTGTAGGACCAGCCGCCCGGCCCCCCGCCGAAGCCGCCCCAGAAGCAGTTCTCCGACCAGAACAAAACGCCGAGCTGATCGCAGGCATCCGCAAACGCGGGCGCCTTGGGATAGTGCGAGCCGCGGATGAAGTTCATCCCCGCGTCCTTGACCATCTTGACGTCGCGGACCAGCGCCGCGTCGGTCACGCCGATGCCCCAGCCGGCGTGGTCCTGGTGGACGTTGCCGCCCTGGATCCAGTAGTGCGCGCCGTTCAGGAAGAAGCCTTTGTCCCCCGTCCAGCTGATCCAGCGGAACCCGAACGGCGTGGTGAAGGTGTCCACGGTGCCGGCGTCGTCGGAGAGATAGGACAGCGCCTGATACATCGTGGGATGATCGGGGTGCCACAGCGAAGGACTGCTGATGGCGGGTGTGGTCTGGTCGAAGGTGACGGTCTTGCCCGCGTCGATCGGCTGCTGGGACGAGATAGTGGCGACCACCTTGCCGCTGCTGTCCACGATGTCGGTCTTGAGCGTGGCGTTGACCGCGGCGGTGCGGTCGTTGCGCACGTCGGTCTTGACGTTCACCGTACTCGACGAGCCGGTGTTGGTAGCGAGGGTCGGCGTGGTGACCCAGGTGCCGTACCAGTCGACGTGCAGTGGATCGGTGACCACCACGAACACATTCCGGTACAGGCCGCCCTGGAAGGTGTGGTCCCCGGTGATGGGAGGCAACTGCGCATTCCAGTTGTTGTTCAATCGAACAGCCACGACGTTGTCGCCGGATTTGATGGCGGACGTGA
Organism: uncultured Myxococcales bacterium; assembly: GCA_964491625.1. GTDB lineage: Bacteria > Myxococcota_A > Polyangia > Fen-1088 > Fen-1088 > Fen-1118. Next base: position 4,076 of record CAZBIU010000242.1, on the reverse strand, counting down.
CGTCGATCGAGAACCCGTTGTACCCGCCGATGTGCTGGCCGACCTGCTTGCCGTTGACGTAGATCTGCGCCTGGTCGAAAGCGGCCTGGAACTCGAGGAACACGCTCTTGCCCGACCATGACGACGGGACGGTGAAGTGCTTCCGGTACCAGCCGTAGCCCACGTAGAACTTCGCTGACATGAAATAGGGTAGGCTGAACGAGTGCGGCAGGCCGACGTTGCCCCACGCGGAATCGTCGAAAGCCGTTGCCTCGGCACCCGAGACGTCGGCGCGCTTGAACTTCCACGACTGGTTGAAATTCTGCACGAGGCGCGGACCGACAGGTTGTCCTCCATCGGGGACAGTCGATCCGCCCGAGCCGGTCTGTCCGCCGCTCGACGGAGCGCCGCCCGAGGCTCCGCCGGCGGAGCCGCCGCTGCCGCGACCGCCCGACGCAACCGTGCCGCTGCCCCCGCTGCCGGTCGAGCCACCGTACGACGTGCCGCCCGACGCAGTGATGCCGCCGCCGCCCTGGCTTCCGCCGGTGGTCTGCGTGCTGCCGCCGGTCCCGCCCGTTGCGGAGACGGTCGCTCCGGTCCCCGCGGTTCCGCCGGCACCGCCGCCCTGGTTGCCGCCCGTGGCCTGCGTGCGGCCGCCGGCTCCGCCCGTCGCCGAGACAGTCGAGCCGCCCGATCCGGCCGTGCCACCTCCGCCGCCGCTGGCTGGCGTGCCGCCGCGGCCCGTGGTCCCCCCGCTCGACTGGCTAGCCGTGCCGGGGGTGGTGCAACCGCTCAGCAGCGTAGTCGTGATTGCCAAGCGGAGTGCGAGATGCATCAGCCGCATTGTCTTCAGCCTGGTCATTGTGTTGACACCCCTCATTTGCAGACGCAGTGGTGTTTGCCGCTCGCTCCCATCAACACGACCGCTTCCTTGGGACGGCCAAGGCGTGCCACCGGCGCAGGTTTCCCAAAAAATGCGAACATCAGGTTGGCGCAGATCTCGGTGGGAATCAGCGCTCGATTTCGGCAAGGGGCGCGAAGGTGGCCTCGATCATGCGGCGGAGGCCCGAATTGAAGAAGACGCAGACGCGCAACCCAGTGTGGCTTGGAAGACGCGGTGGCGTTGCGAGTAACTGCCGAAGACGCTGAAAGCGATCGCCTCGGCCTGCGGTTTTGCCAATGCGAATCACTTCAGCAAAGTATTCCGGCGCCTTCAGCACCTTAGCCCAGCTTCATACCGGCGAACCATGCGATAGTGGCAGGTACTTCCACGGGTCGGCCGGTTCGTCCTGTCCCTTCACTTCCCATATGGACCCAACTTCGGACAACCCGACCATCGCCTAGTGAATCCGCCCTCCATATCCTTGGGCCAGTGCCACGGGCTGGGATTGCCAGATTCCCGTAAGTGAACCAAGGAGGGACGAATGATATCGAGCCGCTTTCTACACGCGCTCGGGGTTGCAGCGCTTACGCTCTTTGGTGTCTCGTGTACGTCTAGCCCGCTCCCTGGGGCCAATGGTGGCTCAGGCCCGGGGACCGGCGGAGGGTCTACGCCCGCCACCGGGGGCGTCGTCGGATCGGGCGGCGTCACGAGCGGCGGCGCTGGCGGCAACGGCTCGGGAGGCAAATCCGGGAATGGCTCTGGCGGATCTGCCAACGGCGGCTTCAGTGGTGGCGGAAATGGTGGCTCCGGGAGCGGCGGTGCCATGAATGGCGGGAATGGTGGCCCCGGGAGCGGCGGTGCCATGAATGGCGGGAATGGTGGCTCCGGGAGCGGCGGTGCCGTAAATGGTGGGAACGTTGGCTCCGAGAGCGGCGGTGCCGTAAATGGTGGGAACGTTGGACCGGGTAGCGGCGGCACACCTGGCAACGGTGGCTCGGTCAGTAGCGGCTCCGGTAATGGCGGCATTGGCGGTGGTGGCGCCACGAAGGGAGGCTCTGGAAGCGGCGGCACGGCCGGCAATGGTGGGTCGGGGCGAGGCGGCTCCGCAATCGGAGGCTCTGGCAGTGGCGGCGCGGCGGGCACGGGCGGCACGAGTGGAACTACCCCCGGTGGCGCCGCTGCAGGGAGCACGGGTTGCGGCAAGACCTCGACCCTGAAGTTCGCGTCGGTCCCCAACGAGAGCGCGTCCGCTGCCGCGGGGTCGGGGAACGGTGTGGGATTCGGGACCGGCGGCTATCTCACGATCCAGAGCGGCGGCCAGACCCGGGGCTTCGCCGTGCGGCTTCCCGACAACTACGACATGAGCAAGCCCTACTGGTTGATCTTCGGGTTTCACTGGAATGGCGGCAACTCCGCCCAGGTCGACAATGGCGGTACCTCTGGGTACGACTGGTCCTACTACGGACTCCAGAAGGCCTCAAAGAACGGCGCGATCTTCGTCGCGCCCGACGGGCTCAACGCCGGCTGGGCGAATTCCGGCGGACAAGACCTGACCTTCACTGACGACATGGTCAAGCTGATTGAGGACAATTACTGTGTCGATACGACGCACGTCATCTCCACCGGGTTCAGTTACGGCGGTGGCATGAGCTACGAAATCGCCTGTGCCCGCGCCAAGGTCTTCCGTGCGGTGGCGATCTTCGAAGGAGCGCAGCTCAGTGGGTGCGACGGCGGCAACGATCCCATCGCATACTGGCAGATGGTCGGAACCGCGGACACCACGTGCACTGAGGCCATGGCAACCCCGCTGCGCGACAAATTCGTCAAGAACAACGCCTGCACCGCCCAGAACCCACCCCAGCCGGCCAATGGCAGTCTGACACATACTTGTACCAGCTACGCTGGATGCTCAGCCGGACATCCACTCCGCTGGTGCGTGCACGGCTCAGGTCACACCCCTGCTCCAATCGATGGGAGCTCGTCGCTATACGGCCCAGGCGGATCCTCCTGGGTCCCGGGAGATCTGTGGCCGTGGTTGACGTCGCTTTAGATCCACGGGGACGCGTGTCCCCTTTGAGTAGCGGTGGTGGGAGAAGTCGATCGATGCCAACGCCCCGACGTGGTTCTCGAGGAAGGAGCACCAGGTTTGCGAGGGTGGCTTGCGTGGCCGGGGCGGCATCGGGGGTCTCGCGCTGACACTCCTGTCGCGACTCGGTCGTCGCAGTCGAAGCGCCGTGCGCCGCGCGTGGTGGTGATCACAGCCGAACCGTACGAGCCAACCTCGGTCGGGCGTACAATGACCCTCTAGCGGCTCAGACAATCAAGGAGACCACCATGCGATCTTCTACCTTGCTCACCTCGGTCTTTGCTTCCTTCCTCCTGGGTGCCGGGTGCGGATCGGACCACGGCAACGATAGGGGGGACCCGGACGCGCGGTCAAGCGACAAGCAGGATGCGGCGGACGTCAACCCACCGGACGCGCTGTCGACCGACAAGCAGGATGCGGCCGTCGACCTACCCGCCGCGGCGGCGGATGCCCGGCAAGACGTCGCGGCAACCGGCCCGCAAGACGCCGCGGACGTTCCTCCGCTGGACGTGGCAGCAACGGACACGCAGAACGCGGCTGAAACCAGCCCGCAAGACGGCGCGGGAGTCGACACGCAGGCAGAGACGGAGGCCGGGACCAGCGAAGCGGGGCCCGGTCCGGGCGAGATGGCGAGCTCATCGTTGGCGCGGGCGACGGCAACCCTGACCGATACGGAAAAGAGCGACCTGGCGACGAGCCTGTCGGGCTTCGCCTTTGCCCTATGGCAAGGGCTGCGCAACGATCCGTCCACCACCGACAACTTCGTCTTCTCGCCGACCAGCATCTCGCTCGCCTTGGGGATGACGTATGCCGGTGCCCAGGGAAATACGGCTTCGCAGATGAAGAGCTCGATGCACGTCGCCAGCACCAGCGACGTCTATTTCCGTTCGCTCAACTGGCTCGATGAGCAGCTCGAGTCCAGGGCGGATGCGGCGTTGAAACAAGCGCAAACCATGTACAAGAGCAGCGGCAGCCCCGGTGCGGCCCCGGATTCGGCCAATTTTCGCTTGCACGTGGTGAACGCAACCTGGGGCGACCGCACGTTCACCTTCGAGCAGGCGTACCTGGACACGCTGGCCACGGACTTCGGCAGCGGCGTCCACCTGGCGGACTTCAGGACCCAGCCGG
>CAZBIU010000241.1:0-10808 GCA_964491625.1 uncultured Myxococcales bacterium | reverse complement strand
AGGACATATGTCCTATATGAAGTCAGACCACCTCAATCACGGAGAAATCTCATGCGAAACTCAATCAGCGCAATACGTACACCCTTGCATCTGCGTCCATGGCGCGGCGCCATCGCCGCGTTCGTGGCCGCCTCAATCGCCACCTTCGCACACGCGGACTCGCCAGCGCCAGCCGCCGAGATCGCACCACAAGACCTGCAGCCGCCGCCGATCACGGTGCTCCAGTCGAAGCCCGGGCTTGAACGGGGCCTTATCTTCGTCGCGCCCAAGACGGCGCCCTCGCCAGGTCTGCAGCAGGGTCCGGAGATCATCGACAACCATGGCCGGCCAGTATGGTTCCACCCAGCCGGCGAGGGAAACCAAGCAGCGGACTTCCGCGTTCAGACCTACCACGGTCAATCGGTTCTCACTTGGTGGGAGGGGCAGAGCCACACCGGGCCGGGCCACGGCGAGGGCGTCGACTACATCGTCGACCACGCCTACCACCTCATCGCCACGGTTAGTGCCGGTCACGGCTACGCCGCGGACACGCATGAGTTTCGCCTGACCCCCGACGGCACTGCGTTGATCCTGGTCTACAATCAGGTTGCCCACGACCTGTCGTCGGTTGGCGGTCCGGCCGATGGTTCAGTCTTCGACGGTATCGTCCAGGAGATCGACATCGCCACGGGAGCCGTGCTTTTTGAATGGCACAGCCTGGACCATGTCGGATTGGACGAGAGCCACGCGCCGGTTCCGACCTCGGCGAGCACGCCCTACGACTACTTCCACATCAACGGCGTTAGCCTCGACGTCGACGGTAACCTGCTCATCGATTCGCGCAATGCCTGGGCGTTCTACAAGGTCGACCGCCGTTCCGGGCGCGTGCTGTGGCGGCTCGGCGGAACGAAGACCAACTTTGCCTTGGGACCGGGCGCCGCGTTCGCGTGGCAGCACAATCCAGAAGCGGTCGACGCAGAGACGATTCGGCTGTTCGACAACGAGGCGTCGCCGGCGGTCTTGCCCGCCTCTCGCGTGATTTGGATCCGCCGCGATCTATGGCGCCATACCGCCACCCTGATTCGATCAATCGTGCACCCCGATGGGCTGTCCGCCGGTTCGCAGGGGGATGCGCAGTCGCTTGCGAACGGCGACACTTTTGTCGGTTGGGGGGCCACCGGACGCTTTTCCGAGTTCGATCTCGGCGGGAATCTTCTCTTCGACGCCAGCGTTCCGAGTGGTTGGGACACCTATCGCGCCTTTCGCCACGTCTGGCGGGGGCGGCCCGACACCGAGCCCACTGCGACCGCAAAACGCGAGAGCGACGGCACGGTCGCAGTGCACGCGATCTGGAATGGCGCGACCGAAGTCGCACGTTGGCTCGTCATCGGCGGTGCACATCCGAGGTCGCTGTGGCCCATCGGGTCGGCCGATTGGAACGGGCTCGATACGGTGGTCGAGGTCAGGACCGACGCGCAACAAATCGCGGTGGTAGCCGAGGACGCCGAAGGTCGGTTCATTGGAAAATCGCTTCCTGTAACAGTCAGCAACTGACGCAAGGGTAAGGGCCCAAAGCGTGTCTCGCTCGACGAGAGGTAGCATCCATGCCGCGTCTCAGTAGCAGACAAGAGGAATCAACCGAACCGCGTGCCTTCGCCATGAGCGAGCTTGTGGGCGCGCTGCTCGGTGGATATCAGCGCGAACCACGCATCGCCCAGATCAGCACCGTGGGCCTGCCCAGCCGAGACGCGGTCATCGCCATCCTCGAGTTACTGCGCGAGGTCTTGTTTCCTGCCTACTTCGGTCGCCGAGGGCTCAAGCCCGAGGCTCTCGTTCATCACGTGCGAGACACGCTGGCGACACTGCGAGGCCAGCTCTTGCAGCAGGTGGAGCGCGCGTTCCTTCATCAGGCCGTCCGAGGCGGCCGCAAGACCGACCGTGTCGGTGAGCTCGCTTTGGTCGCCACAGATGGCTTTTTCGGCGGTCTGCCGGAGGTGGGCGCCCTGCTGGCCACCGACGTTCAGGCAGCCTTCGACAGCGACCCGGCTGCCACGAGCGTGGACGAAATCATCATCGCCTATCCCGGCTTGTGGGCGGTGATGATCTATCGGTTGGCCCATGAGCTGCAAATCCGCAGCGTACCGCTCATCCCACGCATCATGAGTGAATTCGCGCACGGCCGGACTGGTATCGACATTCACCCCGGCGCGACGATCGGCAAGGCTTTCTTCATCGACCATGGTACAGGCGTTGTGATCGGCGAAACCAGCATCATTGGCAGTCATGTCAAGATCTACCAGGGCGTTACCTTGGGCGCATTTTCAGCTCTCGGCGGACAGTTGCTGCGTGGGGTGAAGCGGCATCCCACCGTCCACGATCACGTCACCATCTACCCGGGCGCATCGGTCCTGGGTGGCGACACCGTGATTTGCGAAGGTGCGGTTATCAACAGCAATGTGGTCATCACACAGTCGGTCCCCCCCCACACGCGCGTAAGCGCGCAGAACCCCGAGCTCCAGTACCGGGACAGCAAACCGACCGAATTCAAACAGGAGCTGGACTGGGACTACAGCATCTGAGCGCCCACCCGGCCCACGAGCCGCCCTCCGCGTGCCGGTCCTTCGGGCGGCAGTGACTTCCCGGCACCCGCTAACAACTCTATCCGTCGGCGCCGACGGTCGGTGGATTTGTCGCAGCGATCGGCTCACCGCCCAGCAGAGCCCGCAGCAGAGCGTAGAGCGCCAGACCCGCCAATCCGACGGTGAGGCCGCACAGGGCCAGGGTCACGAGCTGGGCCGAGACCGGCATGTGCAAGACCGCCTTGCCGACGAATGCAACGATGGCCGCCACGCCCAGCGCGGTGACGACTTGAGCGGCAAGCGACCGCGGCGCCTCTGCCTCTTGGGTTCGACCCGGGCCGAGGATCAGCAGCGCGCCGAAGGCCATCACCAGGAAGCCGAGCCACATCCAATCAACCAGCGGATTGGTCACCAGCTTGAGCGCGACCGCGCGCCGGGCCTCGTCGTAGCTGCCGAGGGTTAGGTAAAGATCCTCGGTGACGCTGCGACGAATGGCGACCTGGCTTACCGGTTCATTGGGGCGTTGATCGTAGAAATCGCGCCCGGGTTGCAGGTGGCCGAGGCTCTTGCCGCCCGACGAGACCGCGATGTCGGCCATATAGGTTTCCTTGACCAGGGTGCGTTCCTGCTTGATCCCGTCGAAGCGCAGCCGGTAGCCGGCGAAGTCTTTGCTTTGTCCCACAGCGATGACCGCGGTCTCCTCGCGCTGGAAGGCCTGGCCGGCAAAGCCCACGAACATCAGGACCAGGCCCATGTGCACGATGTAGCCGGCGTGCGGCTGGCGGGCGCGGAAGACGGTGTTTGCGAAAGCAACCACAAACGAGCCACCGTTGGCCTTCTGTCGGTTGCGCGCGCCGCGCACCAGCTCTTGCACGATGACGGCTGCGACGAACGCACAGACCGCGAAGCAAAGCAGGGCTGCGGGCGAGCGCCAGGCCTGGGCAAGCCCGCCCACGACCAGCATGGCGGCGCCGGCCGAGATCGGCAACAGCGCGCGCCGGCGCGCCACGGTGCTTTCCATTCCGCGCCACGGGAACAGCGACCCGATTCCGGTAAGCAGAAGCAGCACGATGCCCACCGGGACCATGGTGCGGTTGAAGAACGCCGATGTGACGTTCACGCGCTCGTGCAGGACGGATTCCGAGATGGTCGGGAACAGCGTCGCCACCAGCACGATGGCGGTGGCGAGCACGAAGAACCAGTTGCCGATGCCAAACATCGCCTCGCGCGACAGCACCGACCCAATCTTCTCGGCCGGGCGCAATTCCCGCCGCCGCCAGTACATCAGGCCGAAGCTGAATCCAAGAATCGCCAGCATGAACACGCCGAAGACGTAGGCAAGGTGAATGTCCTTGCCGAAGGCGTGCACCGACTGCACGATTCCCGAGCGGGTCATGAAGGTGCCGACGATGGTCAGGAAGAACGCGAAGATGACCAGGCTGAAATTCCAGCGCACGTACAGCCCGCGCCGTTCTTGCACCTTGGCCGAGTGAATGAGCGCAGTGGCCATCAGCCAGGGCAGAAGCCCGGCATTTTCCACCGGATCCCATGCCCAGAAACCGCCCCAGCCCAGCACCTCGTAGGCCCAGATCATGCCCAGGGTGAGGCCCAGCGACAAGATGAACCACGCGGACAAAAGCCAGCGCTTCACCATCGGGAACCAGAGGTTGCCGAGCTTACCCGCCATGAGCGCGCCCATGGCGAAGGCGTAGGGAATGGTCAACCCGACGAAGCCGGCGTAGAGCGACGGCGGGTGGGCGACCATGTACGGGTTCTGCAAGAGCGGATTCATGCCCTGGCCGATGGTCGGTTGCGCGACCAGGAAGGTGTCGAAGGGGTTCTTCTCGTAGACCACGAGGTACAGGAAGAAATCACACACGGCCATGAGGACCACGATGGCGTAGGCGGTGATTTCACGATCGCGCCGGTAAAGCGTCCTCACCGCAATGGCCGAGCAGAGCGCGAGCAGGAACGCCCAAAACAGAATCGACCCGTCGAGGCCGCCCCACACCGCGGTCAGCTTGTACGCGAACGGCTGTCCGGCCTCCGAATAATGCTGCACGTACTTGATGGAAAAATCGCTGGAGGTGAAGGCGTGCGCCATCGTGGCAATGGACATCCCCAGTGTGGTGGCGAGCAGGTACACGGCGGCGCGTCCAGCGCGCAGCAGCCGCTCCGAGCCCCTGCGAATACCGACCAGCGAGGCGACCCCCGCGAGCGCGGCCACGATAAAGGAGACTAAAAGAGTTAGGTTTCCGAATGCGGCCATCGCTAGACTCCCACGCTTCTGTGTATCTGGAAATCCTTGCCCGAGGAATGCCGGGCCCAAAGGACGGAAGGTGCACCGCAAGCAAAGATGCCTTGTTTTTCCATCGGGCGCCAGGGCTATACTTCGCCGAATGCACATCCGACTTCATCACCTGGTCTCCCTGCTCACGCCTGCGCTGTTGGCGGGCTGCGCCGGCCTGCGTCTGCAAATGGTCGACCGGTCGGTCCAGAAGCCATCCAACATCGCCGTCTACTTCACCGTCGACACCACGCGTGGCGACCCGGTCCCCGACCTGGCGCCCACCGACTTCCACATTTACGAGGACGGCCAGCCAGTCTCGGTGTTCGAAAGCCAGCAAACCATCCTGCAGCCCGAGGTAGCCGCCGCGCACTTCACCCTGCTGCTGGTAGACATGAGCGGCAGCGTCGTGGCCTCACCCGACATGGACAAGGTCGTCGCCGGCGCGGCGTCGTTCGCACAGCGGGTCGGGCGCTATCAGAAGATGGGCGTCTTCGCCTTCGATGGCAGCCCCCACATCACGCCCATCGTCCCCTTCGGCGCGGGCAATCCGCAGGGCACCTTGAACGCGTTTGCAAGCTTCCATCCGAAGGATCCGTCCACCAACCTCAACGGCGCAATCGTCGAGGCAATCAAGACGCTCGACCATCAGATGAGCCAATCGTCGCTGCCCCTACGCTTCGGCACGCTGGTTGTGTTTACCGACGGCACCGATCACGCGGCGCGAGTTTCGCGCGAGGCGCTGTACAACGCCCTCGGCCAGGCCGACGTGGAGATCTACGCCATCGCTGTGGGCGCCGAGGTCAACCCCGGCGAGATCCACGCCATCGGTCGCAACGGCACCTTTACCTCGAACAATTCTGCCGACATCCGGCGGGGCTTCGACGAGATCGGCCAGCGCATCGAGGGCTTCTCGCGACGCTATTACCTGCTTTCCTACTGCTCGCCTGCGCGGGCGGGCCAGCACGATGTAGAGATCGAAGCCGTCAAGGGCGCGATGCGCGGCCGCCTGCAGTACGACTTCAAAGCCGACAATTTCGGTCCTAACTGCGACCCGAATCAGAAGCCGGCCTTCAGCACCCGCAATCCCCGCACGCGCCCGCTGCCGCAGCCGCAACCGCAACCGAAGGCACGCTAGTCCGAACCGTTCACCTTCGGATCTCACCACAGAGGGCACAGAGAACACAGAGCCGGATGAGAAGGGAAGGGTTTCGGATCGCGGTCCGGAGAACTCTTCCGCTTCCGCGCCCTCGGTGCTCTCTGTGGTGGAAACTTACCTCCTGATGCCGGTGGTTCCGGCTAGCAGGGCCTCGCGCACTGCCTGGACTTTGTCGCGCGCGATGGGGACACGGATGTGGCCGGTCTCGGGTCCAGTGGCTCCGCCCAGGACCAAGACGCTGCCCAATTCATCGCGCTCGATGGCCCTCACGTGCGCGCGGCTCACCACCCAGTTGCGGTGGACGCGCAACCAGCCCGCGCCCAGGCTTGCCTCGATGGCGGCGAGCGAAAGATCCACGTCGAACCGGCCGGCCGCGGAATGCACGCAGGTGAGGCGCAGGCTGGCCTCGAAGGCCCACACCTCGCTTGGCTCCAGAAACACCAGCCCGCGCTTGCTGCGCGCCACGACCCGGGTCGGTGTCGACCCGTCTCGGCGTACGCGCCGTCGGGCAACGCGGGCCACACATTCGCGCACGCGCTCGTCGCAAAAGGGCTTGAGCAGGTAGTCGGCCACGTCGAGGTCGAAGGCCTCGGCCGCGTGCTGCTTGAGCGCGGTGGCCATCACGAAAAGCGGCGCGCCCCTGCTGCCCGCGAGCTCGCGCACGAGCTCGAGTCCCGCCTCGCCGCCGCCAAACGAGGCGAGATTGATGTCGACGAAGGCAACCTCGACCTCGATGCCGCCGGGGCCGAGCGCCTGGCGTGCCTCGGCGGCGCTGGCCACGGCCGCGACGACCTCGACCTCGCCCGTGGCCAGCAGAAGCTCGACCAAGTACTCGCGCGCCGGCCATTCGTCCTCGATGACCAGCGCCCGCAGAAGCGCGGCCCGGCGTTGTTCGGTCATCAGGCTTGCTCCGTCTTTTGCTTCGTCTTGGGCACGCGCAGGGTGACGCTGGTGCCCGCACTCGACGTGTCGATCGACAGGGTCGCGTCCGGATGGGCGAGTCGCAGCCGATCCTCGACCAGACGAAGCCCCAAGCCCGCGGGCCGATCGGGCGACATGCCGGGGCCATCGTCGCTAACCACGATCTCGACGGCAAGAGGCGCGGCTCGACTGCGAACCGTGACCGTGCCGCCGCCCGGCCGGCGAAGCGCGCCGTGTTTGACCGCATTTTCCAGCAGCGGCTGCACAAGCAAGCGCGGCAGCTCCAGGGACAGCGAGTCGGGCGCCATATCCCACTCAAAGCAGAGCGCGCCGGCGTGGCGGATCTCGAGGATCTCGGCGTAGCGCTTTAGCCAACGTGTTTCCTCGGCGAGCGAGCGCGATTCCCCTTCTTCTTCGAGCGAATCGCGCAGCAAATCGCCGAGCGCCACCAGGAGCTGGCGCGCCAGCTTGGGCTGCGCGACCAGCAAGCCGGCCACGGCATTGAGGGTATTGAGCAGAAAATGCGGATGGAGGTTGGCGCGCAGCCGCGCCAATTCGGCTTTGCGACGCTCATTCTCGGCGGCCAGAGCGCGCGTGCGTGCTTGGCCAAGCTGCGCCGGAAAGTAGAACACGAGCAGCCAGAATGCGCTCACGCCCAATCCCGCGCTGGCCGATGCCGCAAGCATGGCAGCGGTACTTTCCGACCTGGTCACATGCAGCGCGACCGTCAACGTGCCGCCTAGGAAGGTCACGAGAACCACGGCAAAGGCCTTGCTCGCAAGCGACCAGCCCCGCCGCCCGGCCAGGGTCTGTCCGTACGAGAGCAGCGCCACCTGGACCACGAAGCCCGCGGTGGGTAGCATGGCGGTCAGTAGCGGATCGCCGTGGAGGGCGTCGTGTCCGCCATGGGCCAGCCCAAGCACCAGCACCGCGCCCCATCGGAGCACGTGGTTCCTTGCTGGTTCGGCGCTGGCTGCCGGCATGGTGGAATGGTATCACGCGAGGCGTGCCGACCCGTCCGAGGATGCGGCCGAGGATACGGCGCGGACGGGCTTGGCGATGGCGGTGATGGCGCCGTGTTCGCAGGCTCGCACGCACTTGCCACAGCCGGTGCAGGCGTTTGCGTGATCGATGCGCACGTGGCGGTGCCACAAGACTTCGACCTTGCCCAGAACCTTCTGCGGGCAGGCGCGAACGCAATTCCAGCAAGCTTCACATTGATGCGTATCGACCGCGATGAATCGGGTCTGATGAGGACGCGCCCAGGGCCACGGAGATCTAGGTTCGGGCGAGGGCGCCAAGGACCTCAACGAGGCTTCGGGCCTCGCTGGGTGCGCCCGCTTGAGGAGCACACCCAGCGCGCGCCAGCGCCGTCGTACGTGGGTGGTGGTTAGAACCAGCGCAAGCAGGGCGACCAGGTTGTGCGTGTCGATCCAGGGATGGCGATAGTTTGCAACCCGTCCGAGGCGCACAGGCCCGAAAATGGGCATCGAGCCGCCAACCCCGAGCCAGACCCAGAAGCCGGTGAAGATCGTGACGGCGACACAGACATAGACGGCGAGCTCGTGCACATCGTGGCGCGCCGGATCTCCGCGCAGGACGCGCGAAAGGCGAACGCCGATCGGCCTGCGATTGAAGGTCGCGTGAGCCACACCGGCCGCGAGGACCACGACCGCGCTTAGGCGATGAAGGTTCTGCCAGGCCAAACGCGAGAGCCCGAGCGCCTGCGCGCGGAGGCATCCGTGCCCGGTGTGGAATGCGAAGAACAGGACCAATCCGGAAGCGAAGGTGAGAAGCGCGCCTGCGAGGAGGGCGCCGTCGGTGACGGTCCTGATTCGCGCGGTGGCGTGGTGATCGTGTGGGGCGACCTGCATGCCTGCAGCATGCGGCACGGACAGACCAGATTGTCGCCATTCCGACCAAACGCCGCACCAGGGACACGGATGGCGGCGCTGGAGCGACGAACCGGGCACCGGCCGTGTAGCTTGGGCGTCAGAAGGTCCGGCCACGGCCACGGCCACGCCCGACCACGTGACGAATCTCTTGCGGCGCCGTAGGATGCGGATCGGTGTCGCCCGCCAGCAAGCTGGATAGTCGCGTCCGCGCCATCGCCGAGCCGTCGCTTCTCGCGGCGGCGGCGCTGATGTTTGCCGTGCTTGCGCGATACCACTGGCAAGATCTCTCCGACGACGCCTTCATCGTGTTTCGCTACGCACGCAATCTGCTGGCAGGGCAGGGGCCGGTGTGGAATCCGGGCGAGACGGTGGAGGGCTTCTCGTCGCCGCTGTGGCTCGGGCTGCTGGCCGCGGGGGGGGCGCTGGGGCTGCCGCTGCCCGCGTGGGCCGGCGCCCTTGGCGCGGGGTTCTTGGCCGCGTGTTTGTTTCTCACCCACCGGTTGTGCGACGCTCTCTGTGACAGTCGGCGGGCGGCGGCTTGCGCGTGCCTGGCCGTGGCGCTGCTCTATCCGCTCTACTACTGGGCGACCGCGGGCCTTGAGACCACCATGTTCGCAGCGCTGGTCACGGCTGCGGCCTGGTCGCTGGTCGCATCGGTGCCGCGCGGGTGGGTGCCGGTGGCCGCGCTTCTCGGCGTCGCGCGGCCCGAAGGACCGTTCCTCGCCCTTGCGCTTGTCGCCTTGGTCGGCCTCGCGCACGGTCGCGCCGCCTTGGGCGCGCATCGCCTGGCGCTCGCGTTTCTGCCCATGCTGCTGTGGTTTCTTTTTCGTCGCGTCTACTATGGTGATTGGCTCCCGAACCCGTATTACGCCAAGGCGACCGGCGTGCTTGGGCCTAGGATCGAGGCCGGGCTCATCTATTCCATTTGGGCGCTGCTCGCGTGGCTGATGACCGCGGCGGCGAGCTGGCTTGGCGGCAGCTTCAATCGGAAGCTGATCGCGACGCTCACGTTCCTCGGCATGGTGCTCGCTATGGTGGTAGGCGAGGGCGGGGACTGGATGTGGCACGGGCGCATGGTGGCGCCGGCGCTGCCCGCGCTGGTCGCGCTGGCCGCGGCCGCGATCGCGCGCGGATTCGGCCAGCGCCGATGGGTGGCGCTGTTGGCTTGCCTGCTCGTCTGGTCGACTTTCGCGCCCAAGGCGTCGCTGCTGCTGGACGCGCTGGGCGGCGGTCGGTTACCTCCGACGTTGGCCCAGGAGGGCACCCTGACGAGCGCCTCGTTCGAGGCCGCGCGCTACATCGCCGATCACTACCCCAAGAATGCGCTTGTGGCAGTGAACCATGCGGGCGCCCTGCCATTCGCGCTGCCCAACCCCGCCATCGACATGACCGGCCTTGCCGACTGGCACATCGCCCACCAGCGACCGGGCGCCGCGCACCACAAATTCGACGCTGCGTACGTGCTGGCACGCAAGCCCGCGCTGGTCGTGCTGAACAGCACCACCAGGCCTGGCGAGGGCGGCGAATGGTATCACCCAGGCTATTGGGAAGGCGAAACCGCGTTGCTTGCGCAGCCCGGGTGGACAGAATCGTATCGCCCGGTGGACCGATTCTGGGAATGGCATTGGATCGGTGGCCCACCGAGGTACGTGGTGTTGTTCGAACGCGTGCAGCCGTAGAGGGATGATTGTGTCTGCCGGATCGCGTCGCCATCGTGGCGCAGGCCGCTAGTCAATGAACCGAGAAATGCGCCGGCGGCGACTGTTTCGTGGATAATCGCGTAACCGAACCCGCGGAGGCATGTCGTGAGTCGCAAACTGAAAGTCTCGTTTCTTCCCCTGGTTTTTTCCCTCGCTGCCATCGCCTGCTCGTCGAATGCGCCTGCCCCGCAAGGCGGAACCGGCGGCCAAGGCTCGGGTGGCGTAGCGGGCAACGGCGGAAAGACCGGCAGCGGGGGCGCCAGCGCCGGGGGAACGGCCGGCAACGGC
>CAZBIU010000240.1:0-10831 GCA_964491625.1 uncultured Myxococcales bacterium | reverse complement strand
AGAAGGTTATGAGGTCGTGTTGGTGAATTCCAACCCGGCGACCATCATGACCGACCCCGAGCTGGCCGACCGGACCTACGTCGAGCCGCTGACGGTCGACATCGTGACCAAAATTATCGAGCGCGAGCGGCCCGATGCGCTTCTGCCGACCCTGGGCGGACAGACCGCGCTCAACCTGACGGTCGAGCTGGCCAAGGCGGGCGTGCTTGAAAAATACGGGGTCAAGCTGATCGGGGCACAGGTCGCCGCCATCGAAAAGGCGGAAGACCGCGAGCTGTTCAAGGAGGCGATGAACAACATCGGCCTCAGGGTGCCGCTCTCGGGCTACGCGCGCTCGCTCGCCGAGGCACGCACCATCCAGGCCGACATGGCCGGCAAGACTGGCACCGCGTATCCGGTCATCTTACGCCCGTCCTTCACCCTGGGCGGATCGGGCGCGGCCATCGCGTGGAACGCCGAGGAATTCGATTCCAAAGTGAACTGGGGCCTTCAGCAGAGCCCGCGTGGCGAGGTCCTGGTCGAGCAGTCGGCGCTTGGCTGGAAGGAATACGAGCTGGAGGTGATGCGCGACGGGAAGGACAACGCCGTCATCATCTGCTCCATCGAGAACTTCGACCCGATGGGTGTCCACACTGGCGACTCCATCACCATTGCGCCGGCTATGACCCTGACCGACAAGGAATACCAGGTCATGCGCGACGCGGCCCTGGCCGTGATTCGCGAGATAGGCGTCGACACCGGCGGGTCGAACATCCAGTTCGCGGTGAACCCGAAGAACGGCGAGATGGTGGTCATCGAGATGAATCCACGCGTGTCGCGCAGCTCGGCGCTGGCCTCGAAGGCCACCGGCTTCCCCATCGCCAAGATCGCGACCAAGCTTGCGGTGGGCTACACCCTGGACGAAATCCCCAACGACATCACCCGCGAAACCCAGGCCTGCTTCGAGCCGACCATCGATTACGTGGTCACCAAGGTGCCGCGTTTCGCGTTCGAGAAATTCCCGGGCGCGGATACGACGCTGGGCCCGCAGATGAAGTCGGTGGGCGAGGTCATGGCCATCGGCCGCACCTTCCGCGAATCGCTCGGCAAGGCCTTGCGCTCGCTCGAAATCGGCCGCTGGGGCCTGGATCTCGACCGCGTGCCGCCGCTCGACGAGCTCAAGCGGCTGATTCACGAGCCCGGTCCCGACCGGCTGTGGCAGCTCGCCGAGGCCCTGCGGCTTGGACTTTCGGTGGAAGAGGCGCACCAGCTCACCGCCATCGACCCGTGGTTCCTTGACCACTTGAATGCCATGGTCAAAGAGGACGAATCGGCCCGCGAAGATGGTGCCAAGCTGCTCGACGATCCAGTTTCCCTCGCGCGCCGCAAGCGCATCGGCATGTCCGATCGACGCCTGATGAAGCTGGCCGGCGCGAAGGAAGAAGACGTGCGTCAGGCGCGCATTCGCTACGGCATCCGGCCGGTGTTCAAGCGCGTGGACACCTGCGCCGCCGAGTTCGAAGCGCACACGCCTTACTTGTACTCGACGTATGAAACTGGAACCCTGGCAGGGTTCCAGACCTCCCGCGACGAGGAGGCGCCAGCAAAGCCGCCGCGTCCTCACGCGATCGAAACTGGAACCCTGGCCGAGGCCGCCGCAGAATCGGAAGCACGCCCGACCGGTAAGAAGAAGATCATGATTCTCGGCGGCGGCCCCAACCGCATCGGCCAGGGCATCGAGTTCGACTACTGCTGCGTCCACGCGGTCATGGCCCTGCGCGAAGACGGCTACGAGACCATCATGGTCAACTGCAACCCCGAGACGGTCTCCACCGACTACGACACCGCGGATCGCCTCTACTTCGAACCGCTCACCCGCGAAGACGTTCTGGAAATCATCGACGCGGAGAAGCCCGAGGGCGTGATCGTACAGTTCGGCGGGCAAACCCCGCTGCGCTTGGCGGTGCCGCTGCAGAAGGCGGGCGTGAATTTGCTCGGCACCAGCGCCGACGCCATCGACCGCGCCGAGGATCGGCAGCGCTTCGGCGAGCTCGTCAGCAAGCTCGGCCTGCGCGCGCCCGAGTGGGGCACGGCCAACGGCCTCGAAGAAGCCCGCGTCATCGCCGAGCGCATCGGCTACCCGGTGATGGTGCGCCCGTCGTACGTGCTCGGCGGACGCGCGATGGAAATCGTGTACGACGCCTCGGGCCTGGAAACCTTCGTGGGCCGCGCGCTGGAGGCTGCGCGCAGGGAAAGCCTGGCCACCGGCGGCGGTCGCGGTGACGAGTCCGCTCCGATTTTGGTCGACCAGTTCTTACGCGACGCCATCGAAGTGGACGTGGACGTGGTCGCCGATGGAAGAGACGTGTTGATCGGCGGCGTGATGGAGCACATCGAAGAAGCGGGCATCCACTCGGGCGACTCTGCCTGCGCCTTGCCGCCCTTCTCGCTGCCCGCCGCTACCATTGAGGCCATCAAAGAACAGTCGCGTGCCCTGGCGCGCGAGCTGGACGTGCGCGGCCTCATGAACGTGCAGTTCGCGGTGCCCCGCGACGGGCGCGGCATCTTCATCCTGGAGGTGAATCCGCGCGCCTCGCGCACAGTGCCCTTCGTGTCCAAGGTCATCGGCGTGCCGCTGGCCAAGATTGCCGCCAAGATCGCCGCCGGAAAGACGCTGAAAGAGCTCGGCGTCCGCGAGGTGGTGCCCAAGCACGTCGCGGTCAAAGAAGCGGTGTTCCCGTTCGTGAAATTCGGCGGGGTGGACATCCTGCTCGGTCCCGAGATGCGCTCCACCGGCGAGGTGATGGGCATCGATCGCAGCTTCGAGGCCGCCTTCGCTAAGAGCCAGCTCGCCGCATCGATGCGCCTGCCGGTTCCCGACGGCAAGCCCATGACTGCCTTCATCGCGGTGAAGGATGCCGACAAGGCCTTGGCCATTTCCCTCGCCCGCACCCTGGTCGGGCTCGGCTTCGGCATCATGGCTACCAGCGGAACTCACGCACGCCTGTCCGCGGCCGGCATCGCTTGCGAACGCGTGAACAAGGTCAGCGAAGGGCGCCCGCATTGTGTGGACCGTATGCTCGACGGCGACGTACACCTGGTGGTCAACACCACTGCCGGCGGGCCCACCATCAAGGATTCCTTCTCATTGCGCAGGACCGCTCTCATGCGTGGCCTGCCCTACTACACCACCATGTCAGCCGCGCGTGCTGTCGCCGACGCCATCGCACGACTTCGCTCCGGCAGCATCTCGGTCTGCTCGATCCAGGAATACCAACATGGCTGATCGCATTCCCATGACGCCGCGCGGACAGAGGAAGCTGCGCGACGAGCTCAAGCGTTTGCGCGAAGTCGAGCGCCCCAAGAACGTGCAGGACATTGAGATCGCTCGCGCACACGGCGACCTGTCGGAAAACGCCGAGTATTCCGCCGCCAAGGAGCGGCAGAGCTTCCTCGAGGGCCGCATTCGCGAGTTGGAGGGCACGATCGCACTGTCGGAGGTGATCGATCCGGGCAAGTTGACCGGGTCGCGCGTGGTGTTTGGCGCGACGGTGCGCCTAACCGACACCGATTCAGGGGAAGAAGTGGTCTACAGCATCGTGGGTGACCACGAAGGCGACATCAAGGAAGGCCGCATCGCAATCTCCGCCCCGCTTGCCCGCGCGATTATCGGCCGCGAGCAAGGCGACACCGTGAACCTGCGCACCGGCAAGGGCCCACGCGAATACCAGATCCAAGAGATCAAGTTCATCCCGATCGACGAGGCGTAGGCGGTCCTCGGCGGCGTGGTGCTCGATCGCCCGGTTCGCATGAGCAAAGTCCAAGCAGTCTTCCTCGATTTCGGCAACGTCCTCGCCTTTCACGACGATCCGGTGCTGTTTCAGCGCATGTCGCATTGGGGCGGCGCCCGGCCCGAGGACATTCGCAAGCAGATGCTTGAGCTGTGGTCGCCCATCAACCGAGGCATCATTGCTGGCGATGACCTGCGCCGAACCATTTGTCGCGTAGCCGGCTCGGCGGAGCCGCTCGGACCCGAGGCGTTCGCCGCGCTGTGGACCTGCCACTTTCGCGTTCACCACGAAGTCCTGCCCATGGTCGATGCCCTGCTCGGCCAAGCTAAGGTGCTGCTGCTTTCCAACATCAACGAAGTGCACTGGCGCTTCGTGCGCACCCTGATCCCGCAGTTTTCGCGTTTCCACGACTTCGTGCTGTCCCACGAATTGCATGTGGCCAAGCCCGACCGCGAGATCTTCGAGGTCGCATTGGCGAGAGCCGGTGTCGCAGCGGAAGACGCCGCCTTCTTCGACGACATCAAGGAATTCGCCGACGCGGCGTCGGCGGTTGGGATTCGTGGGCGAGTGTTCACGACCGCGGAGAATTTTCGGAGGCAGTTGGGGGAGTTGGGGATCGGAGTCTAGAGTGCGTCCACTGTGCGGAGCGCGCGCAAGCCTCCTTTTCACCACAGAGGACACAGAGGCCCGGAAAATGAAGGGTTCTTCGGATCTCGATCCGAAACCCTTCCCTTCTCATCCGTCTCTGTGTTCTCTGTGTCCTCTGTGGTTAGAATCCGGGAATTGCGTCAAATCGCCCGGCCTTACACCCCCCTCACTTAGCGAGGTAGTTCCTATGCACCGGTTTGCCCGGAATGAACGGATCGTCGGTGGTGAAGACAACGTTCTTGGCGGTCTCCTTGCGCGTGACCTTGGTGCGCAGATTTTGCCTCTCGGTCCTTGCGGTGCCCGACTCTGCATCGGCGATCAGGGTGCGGACCGCGTCCGTGCCAGGCGTCGAGGTCGGCTTGTCCGATTTGTTGGCCACCGCCTCGCCGGCGCTCGCCTTGAGCAACTTGCCTTTCATCTTTCCGAACAGCACCGGCGACGCGAACACGTCCACCGAGTCGACCTTGCCATTCACCGCGACCGCATAGCCGACCAGGTCCTCCTTGGGTGGGATCTGCTTCTCGATGTTGCGAACATAGTCGTCGACGGTTCGCCCGAGCCTCTCGTCTTCCAGGCTCAGTTGCAGACTGGTCGCGGACGCCGGCGCGTGCACAGAATGCCCGAGCCGGCCGCCGATCTCGGCCTGTGCAGCGGCCACCGAGCTCCATACGGCAACCTGACTGCCCGCCACCTTGACCGCCATCTTCTGTCCCTTGGTCATAAAGGTCGCGGTCGATGAGGCGAAGTGCTGCGCGGGCTCGCTGCCCCGCTCGTGCCAGCGACCGGATTCCACGCAGAACACGTTCAGCATGACCCGCTTGCCATCCGGCGGCACCAACGTGTCGTGTTGAAGGATGCGGTCCTGCTGGCCGCCCTTCACGATGTCACCCGCCTGCAAGTACACGCTGCTCTTGCCATGGTTGCGCGCGACCAGTCGGTTGACGTCGCCAGTTTCAGCGACGGTGACGACCTTCTGGGCCAGGGCCTCCTGCAAGGTCAGGATATCGTCGTGCTTGGCGGCGTTCTTATCGTGAACCGCGAACACGGCCAGATTCTGGTACACGTACGGCCCGGTCAGCTCAAGGCTGGCCAGCGCGGGCGCGGCGGGTTGCCCTCGAGCTGCGCGCAGACCGAAAAGAGACGGCACGGAAATCAGGGCGACGAAAGCAATTGTGCAAGCGAGCGAAGTTCTCATTGGGCACCTCCGCCTGACTGACAACGCAAGTCCCGCGCCAGGGGTGATCGCCCTGAAAACGGCCGATTTCGGCGCCGACGCAACCGCGAGCGCTTTGCAGAATGGAAGGTGGCTTTACATCGCTACTTCTTGGCCGGGCCCAAGAAGGAATCGTCGCCCCAGTCGCCCTTCAGCTTGCCTCCCTTGGAAGGCGACTTTCTGCTGGGCGACTTGGCCCCAGCTTCCGGCCCAGCCGGCGCTTCCTCCTCGCCTTGCGGTTTTGCTTGCTTCAGCAATGGAATTGCCTGCTGCGCCAGTGGCAATGCTGATTGCCTTACCGGCGCCGGCTGTGCGTTCTTCAGATCGAGAAAGGTCTCGCTCTTGTGGAGGCGGTCCATGTCCACGGACTTGCTCTTCGGCATGGGCGCGGCCTTGCCCGTCCCACCCCGCTTGCGCGTGACCTTTTCGGACGTGGCGGCTCCCGTCGCGGTCTTCTGAGGCTGTGGCGCGATCGCTGGTGGCTCTGGCTGCGACTTGTCGGGCGGCGGCGGAATCTCGGGTTCCGGCTTGGGCACCCCGGACGAGGAAACCTGCAGTGGTGGAATGCGCCGATCGTTCGCCACCGGAGCTCCGCGCCCGAAAAGTAGGCTCGCTGCCAGCGCACAGGCCGCGGCGCCGCCGGCGGCCAGCACCAAAGGCCGGGGCGTTCTCGGACGCGCCAGCGCGCGAGAAAGATCGCGCCGCGCCTCGACCGCCGAAGAAATGCGCGCCTCCGGATCCGGCTGCAGCAAGCGCAGCACCAACCGGTCCAAGCGGCCGGAAACCTCCCCGCGAGCCCGTCGCAACGGCGGAAATGCGCCCTCGGGCCGCTGGCCCGCCAAGGCCTCGTACAACATCACGCCCACCGAGTAGAGATCGCTGCGCGCGTCCACCGTGCGCCCCTTGCGCTGCTCGGGCGACATATAGGGAAGCGTCCCGAGAATGGCCGCGGTCTGGGTCAGTTGCGTCTTCGCCGTGCTCGCCTGCAAATCGATCCGAGCGATACCGAAATCTGCCAGGCGGGCCCCGTCCGACGCCAGCAAGACATTGGCGGGCTTGAGATCGCGGTGGACCACGCCGTGCTCATGCGCGTACCCGAGCGCATCGAAAAGACCGGCAAAGATCCGCTCGGCCTCGCGCAGGTCGAGCGGACCCTCGGCAAGCCGGCCCGCCAGCGTTGGACCGTCCACCAGATCCATGGCGAACCAAGGCACGCCTTGCACCTCGCCGTGGGCGCGGATCTTGACGATGCCGGGATGATCCAGCTTTTCGAGCAGGGCCACCTCACGCCAGAAGCGGGCTAGAAATTCCGTCTCGGCCGCCAGCGACGGCGAAAGAAACTTCACCGCCAGGGCCTGCCCGTCGTGGCCGCGCGCCCGGTACACGGTTCCCATCCCGCCGGCGCCGATGACATCCTCGACCAGGATGCCGCCCACCTCGACACCCGACCAACTTCGTTCCGCCACGAAGCGCGGCTTGCCCACCAGGGTCTCCAACCGCGCGACGTCGACCTCGGCCAAGCAGGTCGGACATTGCAAAGACGCCGATCCTGCTGCCAGCGCAGGCAGCGGCGTCTGGCAAGCAGGACAAAGAAACCGGACCGCTATCAACGAGGCCACGCAACCATCGTACTACCAATTGCTTTCGTGACGTATCTCTGTGCCCTCCCCAAAACTATTGCGCCTTCGCCCACAAATCGATCCCAAGGTCCCCGATCTTCTTGTCCAGCGTCGGGCGGCTGATGCCGAGGATCCGGGCCGCGTGGCTCTTCACCCCGCGCGCACGACGAAGCGCGACCTCGATGTTCTGCTTTTCGACCCGCGCGACCGCGTCTGACAGTCGGTCATCGCCAGCCGAAAAAACAGGGGTCGGCGCACGCATGGCACACCCTAGCGCCGCCATCACGTCGTCGCGGTCGATGGCACCCGGATCGCGCGGGTCGCGCAGAACGAGAGCGCGTTCAATGACGTTGCCAAGCTCACGCACGTTGCCGGGATACTCCCACGCGCAGAGCGCTGCCTCGGCGTCGGGGCCAAGCCCGGGCGCGCGTAGGCCAAGTCGGGCCGCCGTGCGGTCGACCAGCACCCGCGCCAGCAGCGGAATGTCATCGCGCCGCTCACGCAAGGGCGGCAGCACGATGCTCACCACGTTCAGGCGAAAATACAGATCGTCGCGAAACAGGCGCTCCTTCACGTCGGCGGCGAGATCGCGATGGGTGGCGGCGATGATGCGTACGTCGACCGGCCTTGCGACGCTCGATCCTACCCGCACCACGGCCCGTTCCTGCAGCACGCGTAGAAGCTTCACCTGAAGCGCGGCCGTGAGATCGCCGACCTCGTCGAGGAACAGGGTTCCACCATCGGCGGCTTCAAAGGCCCCAAGGCGCGTGCCGGTCGCCCCGGTGAAGGCGCCCTTCTCGTGGCCGAACAATTCACTTTCGGCCAGGTTCTCGGCGATGGCGCCACAATTGACCGCCACGAAGGGGCCGTGGTCGCGCCGGCTGCGGTTGTGAATCAGGCGCGCGACCTCTTCCTTGCCGGTGCCGGTTTCACCGAGCAGTAGGACCGTCGAGCTCACCTTTGCCGCCGCGGTGGCCATCTCCAAGGCAGAGACGAAGCTGGGACTTGCGCCCACCGGACCTTCCAAAAGCGCGGTGGCCGCGGGCTGCGGCCGTTCGCCAAGGCGAAGCGTGGCCAGGTGAGCGACGGCCTCCAGCCAGGCCAGATCCGGCGACGTGAACGGCCGCTCGGGCTCGCGGTCGACGTGCACAAAGCCGCGCGGTGATTCCTCACCGTGTCCCCACGGCACCACCATCACCGAGCGCAAGCTGTGCAAGACCACGCTGCGCACGCCGCGCAGCTCGCGGCTGCCGAAGGCGTCCTCGACCAGCACGCCCCGGTGGGCAGTCGCCGCGCGTTCGAGCAGGGTGCGCGAGATCGACACCACCGCTTCCCGTCCGCGGGTGGCGAGTGGCACGACCTTCTCTTTGCCGCCATCGCCCTGCCACAGCCGAAGCAAGAGGGTCGCGCGCTTGGGTGAAAGCTCATTCTCAATCGCATCCAAAATCGCGTCCGCCGCGTCTTCCTCGCTGTGCGCGTTCGCCAGCCGACCGGCCAATTCCCCCAAGCCGTGAAACCCTTCCTGGGAGGCCTGCGACCCGAGCGGCGGACCCGGATTGTGCGCGGTGCTCGCCCGGCCCTGTGGCGACACCACCAGCGTGCCGGCGCCATAGCGCGCGTTGCCGACTTCGACCTGATCGTCGGCCACTAGAAGAAGGGTGTCGCCAAGCGCGATTTCGTCGCCTTCGGCGATGGGCGTGGGGCGCGTGATGCGCTCGCCGTTGACGAAGGTGCCGTTTTGACTGGCGAGATCCTCGACCATGGGGCGTGCGCCGGTCGCGTCCAGCCGACAGTGCTCGCGCGAGACCTTGCCGTCGATGAGCTGTAGATCCGCCGATGGAGCCCGCCCCAGCACCAGCCGTCCCGCGAGCGGAATGCGAAGCCCTTGCTTGGGGCCGAAGAGCGCGAGCAGTGCAGCCATGCTGGCATTGTACTCCGACGGCACAGCGTTCGATCACGCCATAGGCGGATCACGCCCGCCGGAGCGCGGCCGTGGCCTAAAAGTCACCCACACGCAGCGCGCCCGCGCGTGGGGTGGGACGTTTACCGGCACGGAATCGAGCCTGAGCTGCTTGCTGTGCTGGCGGCGCGGCGCGGCCCAAGCGGGGCACTTTCCCCACCACGGGTTGCGTTTCGCGCTGGCCGGGATTGCCGTCCAGTTCTTGGAACGCGCTATTGGTGTCCGTGCCAAGACCCGGTTCGGATGACGGCGGCAGCGGGGCCGCCGGCGGCGACGGAGCGATGGGTGTCACGGCGGGCGGTACATGGGCGGGCGGTAAGCTGGCCGATGGGCCCGCATGGGCCGTCGCCTGCTCGGACGGAATCCCCGCCGCGGTCTTGACCCGACGGCTGGCGCTCGCGAGCACAATTCCGATCAGGACGACGAGCCCGATGCCTGCGGCGATAAGCACGCGGGAATCCTGCGGGATACGCAACAGGGCCCTTGCGCCCCTTCTTACCCTCACCACGGTGAGTGGAAAGGCGCTGTGCGGGATCGCCGGCGCTGGCGGTGACGGCGACACCGGCTCTCCCGATGCTGCCGCCGGTTTGTGGCCGGGCTCTTCGACCGCTACGAGCGCAGGTGCAGCCTCTTCGACCGCACGCCTCGGGGGCTGCCCGCCAAAGACGATCGTCTGCCGGTTCGACCCTGAAGGCTCGGCCCCGATGTGCGTCGGGACAGCCAGCGCAAGCGGCCCGGACAGGGTGTAGCTCATCGCACTGCCCGGTACCCCAGCCACCGGCGTTAGGGACGGCGACCGCAGCGTCGCGTGCATCAGCACGTCCTCGAACTCTGACGCCATCTGATTGAGACTGACGAAGCGATCATCGGGGCGTTTGGCCGTCGCCTTGTCGACAATGCCGACAATCCCCGCTGGCAAGTCAGCCCGCAACTCCCGCATGGGCGTGAGAGCATCGGTCAGCACCTTGCGCAGCACTTCGGCCTGGTCTTCCCCCGGAAACGGAACCTGCCCGGTGAGGGACTCGAAGAACAACAAGCCGAACCCGTAGACATCCACGCGTTCATCGATTCGTTTCGATCCCTCGATACATTCCGGCGCAATGTAGGCCGGCGTTCCCACCAAACCAGGCATCGTGGCGACGGCGTGTGCTCTCGCCCAATCCATCATGGACGAAACGCCGAAGTCGAGCACCTTGGTGGTGACCATGCGGCCATCGGGATCGATGCATAGGAAGACGTTCTGGGGCTTGAGGTCGCGATGAATGACCCCTTGGGCATGGGCGGCCGCAACCCCGCGCATCGCCGGCAGCAAGATGCTGGCGGTTTCGCGCAGGCTAAGCGGTCCGCTGCGAAAGACGTAGGTTCCGAGCGGCAGGCCGTGCAAGAGCTCCATCACAATGCAAGCCATGCCCTCGTGCTCGATCACGTCGAAGACTGTGACCACGTTCGGGTGGTTCACCCGGCTGGCGACCAAGCCCTCGCTGCGTAGGAACGCCTCGGCGCCCGGCGTGGCCATGAAATCTGGCCGAATGACCTTGAGCGCAACCCGCTTACCGGTCCGCTCGTTGGCGCCGGCCCTCACCACGGCCATGCCCCCCTCGCCGAGCAGGTGACTGACCCG
>CAZBIU010000239.1:0-10836 GCA_964491625.1 uncultured Myxococcales bacterium | reverse complement strand
CCACCGGCACCGGCGGAGTCACAGGCTCTGGTGGCAACTCCGGCAGGGAAGGTGGCCCCGGACGTGGCGGCGCCCCTGGCACCGGCGGTGTCGTGATCGACGGCGGATCGGTAACGGTGGATTGCTCGGCCGCCATGCCGACCGGCGGCCAGACGTGCACTGGAACCAGTTGTAATGGCACAGCCGACGGCCTCGGTTATGGCATCTGGACGAATGGAAGCGGGGGAAGCATCACCTATTTCACCAATGCACACGCGTTCAGTACGTCTTGGAGCGACAGCCAGGACTTCCTGGCCCATCTCGGCCTGGATTTCAGACCTGCCAAGGCTTCCACGGCCTACGGAAAGATCGTGGCAGAATTCTCCGAGGTCAAGACAGTGACCACTAACCCCCCCTGGTCGTCCATTGGAATATATGGATGGATGAACAGTCCATGTATTGAATGGTACATCAACGAGGATTCGTTAAACGGCATGGGCGGGAAGGGCAGTGTCAGCGCCACCATTGATGGGGCTACCTACTACTTGACCACACAACAAACGACCGGAACCGGAGGCGCCAACGCCTGCGAGTCAGGTCACTCGGGCAGTTGGACTCAGATCCATAGTACTCGGTCCGCGGCTCGCCAATGCGGAACCATTACCGTCAGCGACCACTTCAAGGCGTGGGCGGCCCAGGGCTGGAGCCTGGGGAGCCTGACCATGGTTCATATCAATGTGGAAGTGGGTGGCGGCGCCGGAACGATCGACTTCCCGGTGGCAAACGTCACAGCGAACTGAGGCTCGGACCAACATCGGCGCAGGGGGGGCCCGTATCCGCACCTTGCTCGACGAACAACGTCGACCAGTGGAGCGCGCTAAGATCGAGGCCGCTTACAGGGCTGTCGTGTCCCGCACCACCCGCGTCCGACCTCCGGCCAGCCCTCGTGCCTGGCGGAGAGCCCGTAGCGGTCAAGGTCACTCACTATTCGCCTGCCCTGGCATGGGATAGCCTCGACGGAAAACCAGAACTTCTGGTGCCTTGGCCCCCATCTTCTCGCTGTCCCGGCGATCTCGATTATTCAGCGTGACAATGATTGGGCTTCGTGAGAGATGAATCGCCATGCGCACGCAGTCTGTAGCCATGATGATGCGACTATGCAATTGCTCAACCTTGGCCTTGTTGCTGGCGGTGGGCGCAGGCGCAGGCTGCTCCGACGATACAAATGCTTTCCCCGGGGGAGGAACGGGCGGCGCAACCGAGGGCTCGGGCGGTGCCTCGGCAAGCGGCAGCACGATTGGCTCCGGCGGTTCTACTACTACTACTAGCAGCGTTGGCATCGGCCCGTTGGCAGTCGCCCGCTCCCAGGCAAATGGCAAGACGTTTATCGACTATCTCCAGCCCACGCCCATCACGTGCTCACCGCTCAGCTCGGCCACTTGGGGCGTCGCGGGCGTGCTTCCGCGTGACCTCTGCAACGGGATCGAGAGTACCAACGGCGCAGGGGTTGCCCCAACCTACCTCTACTGGGATGGCCAAATCATCGCTGGCAAAGACGGCACCTATCACATGTTCATGAGCACCTGGGCCGATTCGCTCGGATTCAACCCAGGCTGGACGAACTCCGAGAGCTACCACGCGGTCAGCACGCAAGGGGTGCTAGGACCTTACACAAGGAAAGGGTACGTCTGGAGCAGTGGCTCGCACCATGGCCACAACACCTCCGCGCTCGAGCTTCCCGACGGCACCTACGCCGTCATCGTGAGCGAGGTCGTGCCGTTCACGATCTACACGTCAAGCTCTCTCGACGGTCCGTGGACGGCCTGTCCCAACCCGACGGGCGAGCTCATCCAAACCAATGGCGTGAACGCCGGAACCGACACGCACTGGGACTCGAATGTCAGCGTTACGGCGCGCGCAGACGGAAAATTCGAGCTCGTGCAGCGCCACGGGCTCATCGCCATCGCTGATACGATCTGTGGCCCCTACAAGATGCAGAAGCCCACGTGGACGTATCCGGCTGCCAACCTTCCCAGCATCGACAGTATCTACCCGCATCGGACCTCGGTGCCGGATCCGGCGATTACCAATCCAACCTATGCGTGGGAGGAGGATCCACACATTTGGTACAGTGGAGGCGTCTACCACGTTCTGTATTCGGGCTCCGGCGATCGCATCGGCTACCATTTGTATTCGACTGACGGCATCACCAATTGGAAGGACGATGGCCTGGCCTTCGATCCGAGGATGTACCAGAAGATCTTCGGTTACGTGGGCAGCACGACCTATACCCAATGGTACAAGATGGAGCGGCCTTCCGTGGTTCTCCAGAACGGCCACGTCACGCACGTGACCTGGGCCGTGGCCGACGTGGACAAGGACAACTCGATTCCGGCCGGATCGAACCACGGTAGCAAGATCATCGTGGTGCCCTTCGACGGCGTGGCGTTCGACAACGACTATGGAACCATCCCCCCCAGCAATCCGCCGTCGGTCGCGACGGCTGCGACGGCTACGCCTAACCCGGTGGCGGGCTCCACCACGGCGCTCTCCGTGCTCGGCGCCGACGATGGTGGCGAGGCGAACCTTATCTACACCTGGACCACCACCGGAACGCCACCGGCGGCGGTCACCTTCAGTGCCAACGGCACCAATGCGGCCAAGGCCACCACGGCGACGTTCACCAAGGCGGGCAGCTACACCTTGCAAGCGACCATCAAGGACCAGGGCAACCAGACGGCCACCAGCGCTGTCGTGGTGACGGTCAGCCCGACCTTCACCAGCATCGCGGTGGCTCCGCCCAACGCCACCGTGAGTCCCTCCGCCCCCCGGCAGTTCACCGCCACGGCGCTCGACCAGTTCGCGACGAGCCTGTCCACCCAGCCGACCTTCACCTGGAGCGTGAGCGGTGGTGGCACCATCAGCAGCAGCGGCCTCTTCACGGCCGGCGCGGTGGTCGGCGGCCCGTACACGGTGACCGCCCAGAGCGGAGGCATCAGCGGCACCGCCAGCGTCAGCGTGACCACAGCTCCGATCGCGGTCTATCAGATCGACTGCGGCAGCACGAGCGCGGTTTCACCCTTCGCCGCCGATCAATACAGCAGCGGCGGCACACTGCATACGGTCACCAACACCATCGCCGTCAGCGGCGTGACCAATGCGGCGCCCATGGCCGTATATCAGAGCGAACGCTACGGCAACGTCACCTATACGTTTCCCAACCTTACCGCCGGCAGTCAGTACACGGTACGCCTGCACTTCGCGGAGCTGTACCAGACCGCCGCCGGCAAGCGCGTGTTCAACGTGGCTATCAACAGCACGACGGTCCTGTCGAACTTCGATATCTACGCGACGGCCGGCGGCAACTACAAGGCCCTGGTGCGCGAATACACCGCCACCGCGAACGCGTCTGGGCAGATCATGATCCAGTTCACCACGGTCACTGACAACGCCACCATCGGGGGCATCGAGATCCTGACCAGTATCCCCAATGGGTCGCCGTCGATCGTGACGGCTGCGGCAGCTTCGCCCAATCCGGTGGCGGGCTCCAGCACGGCGCTCTCCGTGCTCGGCGCCGATGACAGTGGCGAGCCCAATCTGACCTACACCTGGGCCACCACCGGCACGCCGCCGGCTGCCGTCACCTTCAGCGCCAACGCCACCAACGCGGCCAAGAACACCACGGCGACGTTCACCAAGGCTGGCACCTACGCGCTCCAAGTGACGGTAAAGGACGGGCCCGGACTGACCGTCACCAGTCCGGTCAGCGTGGTGGTCAACGCGACCCTGACCAGCATCGTGGTCTCCCCGCCAAGTGCCAGCATCACCACTTCAGGCACTCAGCAATTCACCGCCACGGCACTCGACCAGTTCGCGACCAGCCTGGCCATCCAGCCAACGTTCAACTGGACCGTGAGCGGCGGTGGGGCGATCAGCACGAGTGGCCTCTTCACCGCAGATGTCGTTCCGGGCGGCCCCTACACGGTGACGGCCCAGAGCGACACCGTGAGCGGCACAGCCAGCGTCACGGTAAGCCTGCCCAACGCCGCCCCGACCATCGCGACGGCCGCTGCGGCGAATCCCAACCCAGTCACGGGCACCACTGGGTTGCTGTCCGTGCTCGGAGCCGATGACGCCGGCGAGTCCGCCCTGACCTACACCTGGGCCACCACCGGCACGCCGCCAGCAGCAGTCACCTTCAGCGCGAACGCCACCAACGCGGCCAAGGCCACCACGGCGACGTTCACCAAGGCGGGCACCTATGCCTTCCAGGTGACCGTGAAGGATCAGCCCGGCCTGACCGCCATCAGCACGGTCAGCGTGGTGGTCAACGCGACCCTAACCAGCATTGTGGTGTCCCCATCCAGTGCCACCATCACCACGTCCGCCACCCAGCAATTCACCGCCACCGCGCGCGACCAGTTCGCGACCAACCTGTCCACTCAGCCAACCTTCACGTGGACCGCGAGCGGCGGCAGCATCAGCGCGAGCGGCCTTTACACGGCGGGAGCGACCGCGGGTGGCCCGTACACGGTCACCGCCCAGAGCGGCGCCATCAGCGGGACCGCCAGCGTCACCGTGGGGTCGGCTGTCGTGTACCAGATCAACTGTGGCAGCACCAGCGCCGCCTCACCATTCAAGGCCGACCAGTACGGCAGCGGCGGCACCCAGCGCACGGTTACCAACACTATCACCATCAGCGGCATCACCAACCCGGCGCCGCAGGCGGTCTACCAGAGCGAGCGCTGGGGGACCAGTACCTATACTTTCCCCAGCCTGACCTCTGGCCCCCAATACACGGTGCGCTTGCACTTCGCGGAGCTGTACCAGACCGCCACTGGCAAGCGCGTCTTCAACGTCCTCATCAACGGCACCACCGTGCTGTCTAACTTCGACATTTACGCGGCAGCCGGCGGTAACTACAAGGCGGTCTTGCGCGAGTTCACGGCCACCGCCAATTCCTCAGGTCAGATCGTGATCAACTTCAACACCGTCACCGACAACGCCACCATCGAGGGCATCGAGATCATCAAAAAGTAGGTGTGTTGGCGCCCGCGAGGTGCTGGTTGTGCATTATCGGCGGCTCCGGAATGATGTTGATCTTGCAGTGCTGTCTGCAGATTCCACCGCTTTGGGGCCCGTCGTCGCATTCTTGGTAGCCGAGCTGCACGATGCCGTCACCGCAGCGTCCATCGTAGTGGCAGCCAGGGCCGCACTTGCTCTACCCGCGGACGTTGAAGCATCGTCGCAGTCCTCCCACGGCACGCCGCTGGAGCTGCAACAGCTACAATTAGCTGATTTTGCCTGAAACCTCGGATTGCTGCGGAAGGCGGAGGACTCTCGATTTGTGCCGGGGACGGGAATCGAACCCGTACGCCGCTTTCGCGACAGCGGATTTTAAGTCCGCGGCGTCTACCATTTCGCCACCCCGGCGGGTGAGTCGTTCAGTTGTGATTTCAGTGGGCTAGGTTGCCATGATTCCGACTTGGCTTCTACGGCCCTGGAATTCATCGACAGGGCATGGACAGGCGTACCGGTTTTCGTACCGTACGGCTCGTGATCTTGCCTGTCTGCGCGGCAAGGTCAACAACTCGCGCAGCCGTCAAGTTCGCCGTGATGTGCCCGCCCGGCCGTGGCGGGCGCCCGGTTTCGCCCGACCGGACCTTGCGGGTCGAGCGCCCCCACCGCGACCGACCTTCGGCCGGATCGTCGTTGCTAGCGCTAGTAAACGGCCATCTGCCCGCTCAAGATCAGCTGCGCCAGCATAATCATGACTCCGGAGTAGTAGCGAGGCCTTCCGGTCTACGGAACCAAATTCCAGGCTGCATTGATGAACTCCGTGCGCTGGTCGACGGTGGCGATGAGCGAGAGGGCACCGTTTGCAGCGACAAGGGAATTTTGGTGGGTCGAGTCGAGCACGGTACTTCCGTCCAAGGAGTATGCCCCTCCGTACGAATCGATGCCTTGTCCGGCAAAGAACGGCAGCAGTCGGTTGCTCTCGTCCACGGCCCACGGCTGGCTGCCCGTCCACATGTTGTCGAGCACGATGTTGATCAGGGTACGGTAGTTATCGGTGTTGAAGGTGTTCGAACCCGAGACCGGCGTTCCATCGAACGTCGCTCGCGACGGCAGCAGCCCGGTGGTCGCATTCGCCGAGGCCTTCCAATAGTTTCGGCCGGCGATTGCCGCCTCGGACCAGAAGGGATCGCCGGTTGCTTGCCGCCAGAGCTCGTAATAGGCGGGCATGGCGATGGAAGGTCGCGAGGTATTCGCGGAGTCGACGCTGGGCGTGTCGTAGACCAGCTTGCTATCGGGATCAAAAGTGCCGGTGACGCCATCGACGATTCCGCAGTTGTACTCCTGCTTGTAGCGAATGATATCGAGGAGGCTCTGCGCCTCCCGGCCGTAATCGATGTCTCCGGGCGTGTCTTTCCAGCGTCCACGCGCCAAGAGGAGCGCAGTGGCAATCTGCTCGAGACCATAGGGATCGTCGCACGCGACCACGGCACTTCCCTTGTCGCAGAACGATGGGAAATAGCCCTGGCTAGGTCCATTCGCATACTGGCTAGCCTTCGCGTAACGCCACAACCGGTCGAGCTCGTCCCGCTTGCCAAGCTCAGCCGCGATCATCATGCCGAGTCCCATGCCTTCGCTGCGAACATCGTCGTGAAAGACGTCGAGGATGTACGCTTGGTCGGTTCCGGTCGCAAAGTAGATCGCCTCGCTCGATGGATCGCCATGGAATAGTTGGTCAAACGTGGCAGCGATTTTGGCGTTGATGTCGGAGTCGCTCTTGCCGAGCACGTCGCGGAAGGCATTGGGATAGGAGGCAGGCACGAGAAGTGGCGCAAGCGAGGCACCACCGTTCAGGCTATAGCTACTTTCGCCACAACCGATGGAATGGAGGGTGGACTTGCACGAAGTGAGCAGTGCAAGCGCAAGTCCGACATGGGCCAACCTGGGGACCACGCGGCGGGGGAGCATCACTCTCCTACGATGGATTGCAACCGGGCTGCGTGGACACTCTTCGAGTGACGCCGCAGGAATTCCTTGGCGTACGACCGAGCAGCGTCCGGCCGGCCAGATTTGGCCAAGGCGTCGATGCGCAGAACCTCGGCCTCCAGACGGAGTCGGCCATGATGAAAGTTCTGAAAGTAGGCGTCGAGCAAGGAAAGCGCCTCCAAGAAGTCGTCGCCAGCGAGGGTGGCGCGAACCGAATCGAGGGCTTCGAGCTCGGCGCGTAGATCCGCGCTGGTCGTCACGCCTCTTCTCGCAACCCTGGCGACCGGGGACGGAGTCGGACTGGCGGGGATATCAAGAACCGGCGCGGTCGTCACGGGTGCTGGCGCAGGCAGTTCGTGCATGGGCAGCGTGGCCGCGACCATGGGTGGCGTAGGCGACGCCGACGGAGTCGCGCTTTGCTTGAGGACGAGGTAGCCAACTGGGGCGCCTACCAGGACGGATGCTGCCGAAACTATCAGAAGCAGCTTGCTGCCCCAGGCCTTTGCCCAGAACCAGGTCAAAGCGCCCGCCGCGAGTCCCGTCGATCCAGTGACGCCGAGCGCGGCCAAGGTATGGGCCCGCA
The DNA here is from genome assembly GCA_964491625.1 of uncultured Myxococcales bacterium. GTDB lineage: Bacteria > Myxococcota_A > Polyangia > Fen-1088 > Fen-1088 > Fen-1118. Next base: position 3,272 of record CAZBIU010000239.1, on the reverse strand, counting down.
TGCTCTTGGGGCCATGGTACGACCTCAGCTCTTGCACCAACGTCCGTTCGAGCGCGGTGCCGCTACCGTCCAATAGGCGTCGCGGTTCGTCCATCACCCCACCTGGGAGCTTAAGCCATTTTCGAGCGTGGAAACCCGATCGCGAAAATCGGCCCGCGCCCTTCGCAGGCGGGAAGCTACTGTTCCATTCGGAATCTTTAGCACGGTGCCAATTTCCGCGGCGGTCATCTGTTCAACTTCATAAAGCAAGAACACGATGCGAAGGTCACTGTCCATTTGGCTTAGAATCTGATCGACGGTTTGCCTCATCTGCCGTCGGTCGGCCAATTCTTCGGGTGTCGAAACGGGATCGGCGATCTGAGGTAGATGGTCGGTCAGGATCTCGCGCCGCCGGGCGATGGTACGGCGAGAACGAGCGGCGATGTGGAGTGCGGTTTGGAGCAAGAAGCTCCTTTCGGAGCCGATCTGCACGTCATCAAGACGGTTGGACAGGACGATAAACACCCGCTGCACCTCATCGTCGATGTCGGCCTCGGCAGTCCCGGCGTTGCGGAGAATTCGCGCCACGAAGTCGATATGGTCGTCGACCAGTCGACAGAGACGCGACTTCGCCGTCTTCGGACTTGCCATCTTGGCAAGCGTACCAACAAGTCCAGGCGCGAACAAGGCGCCCCTGGGCCGCGTGTCGCCGCTAGGCCGGGCAAGCCCCGATTTAGAATCCATAGGCAAGGCCAAGCCCAGCCAGGGGCGAAAGGGCTGGGGTCTTCTCCACCACGTTGCTCGGCAGTGTGGTGTAGAACTCTCGTCGGAGGAATGGCGCGCTGGCGCCGACTTCCAGGTCGAGCGACAAGCTGCGCCCGAGGTAGACCTTGGTTCGCACGGCTGCGCCAGCGCTGAGCCAAAGGACATCAACCGAGCTTGGCCGGGCGACCTGGTGTCCACGTACGGAAAGCATGCCGGCCATCGCCAGGCCACAAGGCTTCACCGTGATGACGCTGGCACTCCAACCTATTCCGCAGATGGTCACGATGAGCCCGGACAGACTTGCTTCGGCGGCACCAGGAGACCCTAGAACATCGTTGCGCAGGTAGGTGAAGGCCATCCCCACCGTCGGTCGAAACCATCCACTGCCAGTTGGTGTCCAGCGCCCAAAGACCGCCATCCCTGGGCTTACGCTTGAAGACAGAAAGACCGAGCCAACCGACGCCGCACCAAGCTCGAAGCGGGGATTCCTTCGTGAATTGTTCGAAGAAGGCGAGCTCGGCGTTCGGACATCTACCGGCTGCACAACGGCCGGAGCGATACTCGGTGGAGGATTCGCCGGTGTAGTGGCCTCCGGAGCGGGGATGGTAACCGTCGCATGGAGAAGAACGCCGGGATCCAGTGCCACGGCCGCGGCGAGCGACAGGGCCTGCACTACATCGTCGCAGTTCGGCCCTTGCACCCTGCGCGTGTCGGTTCCCCCGCGATCGTCCACCATGCGAAGCTCGCCAAGAACATACCGGCGCGTCTCAAGCAGTCGCACCTGAAGGATCGTCCGTGGCTCGTCGGCGGTGGCCCGCCGAACCAGGCTGGTGCGAAATTGCAGGCTGCTGAAGAAGCCATCGGCATTCGCGCACCCTTTCGGTGCATCGATCTCGACTTGGACAGGCTTGACCTTTGTCGCCGGATCGGGCGTCGTTGCCAGGCCGACGACGGCCGCGAAGAGGGGAATCGTGCTGGCCAAGAACACGACCCTAGGTTGACACAAGACCCAACGATGGGTCCAGAAGTCCAATGCATCGCGCTTCCTGCGCGCTGGTGCGAAACCGAGCTGGCCCGAGATCAAAAATCGAAGATCCGGAGATTTAGTACCAATGCCACCTGTGCCCACGTACAACCACGTCTTGATCTCGAGGAAGTGCTCATGACAATGCGTCCAATTTCAACCCACGCTTCCTTCCTGGCCTCTTTCTTGGCCGTCTTGGCGGCTGGCCTGACTGGCTGCTCATCGACCGATAAAGTTCAACCCGGTACCGGAGGAAAAAGCGGAACCGGTGGTCTCGTGACCAGCGGCGGGGCAGGTGGCCAGGGGGGAGCAGCTACCGGTGGAGCGAGCAGCGGCTCGGGCTCTGGCGGGGCCACCGGAACCCCTGGCTCGGGCGGGACCGGCGAAGGGACGGGAGGCAGAGGCGGCGTGTCAGTTGGCGGAACAAGTGGCGGCAGCGGCATTACATCCAGCGGCGGGAGCGGCGGTGCGATGCTGACTGGCGGAGCCATCTCGACGGGCGGTGGCACGGGCCTCGGCGGCTCCGCAGGAGGCGTGACGACGGGGAGGGGAGGCGCGACACCAGCAGGCGGGGGCACGACGCCGGGGAGCGGAGGCGCGACGGCAGCGAGCGGAGGCGCAACGATAGGGGGCGGCGGCACAGCGACCGGGAGTGGCGGCGCGACAACCGTCGGGAGCACAGGTGGCGCGACCTCGGCGAAAGGCGGAAGCACCGGCTCAGGCGGCACCACTGCCGGCGGGGCTTCCGGGACTGGCGGCAGCACGGGAACTCCCGGGGCCGCGACGTTGGTCGCCTGCCCTGATCTGCCGGGTGCGACGAAGAGCCCGCTCTATTCGGTGACCGTCGGTGGCACGCCCCTATTCGTGGAGAAGCTGACCAAGTTTTCCCCGGAGATGCAGGTGCACTACGCTTCCGGTTCACTTTCGGGGACCGGTACTGCGACGGTCGCGGTGACGGTCAGCGAGAGCTTCAACTCGTTTACGATAAGCCCGAAGAGCCGCATGCTTTCCGCCACCAAGAGCGGGAACACGATCACATTCGACACCGGCCCCAACTACCTGATTCTTCAGTTCGACTCCAAGGAGCTGCTGTTCATCTTGCTCGACGCCGAAGAAGCCAGTCCACCGAAGGTCGGGGACGCCAATGTGAAGAGCCTCGCGGACTACAGCGTTGACAGCACGGGTGCCGCGCTGGTGACATCGAAGATCCAATCGGCAATAGACGCCGCTTCGGGTGCCACCCAGAACATTCTCTATGTGCCACCGGGAAAGTACAAAGTCGGCGAATTGTGGCTCAAGAGCAACATGACGATGTATCTCGCCTGCGGCGCCATTCTCTATGGCTCTAGCTCCACCAGCGACTTCAACACCGGCAGTGGGGGGATCAACATCGAAGGGATGCAGCACTCGTTGATCCGGATGTATCAGATCACAAATGCGAAGCTCTTAGGTCGCGGGGTTCTCGACGCCAATGGACTCGCAATCCGCGCCGCGGGTCTCAATG
>CAZBIU010000238.1:0-10905 GCA_964491625.1 uncultured Myxococcales bacterium | reverse complement strand
TCCACATCGCCACTGCGACGTTGTTGCGAGTTGGGATCGAACTTCCCGTACTTCCTGGTCTCCTTCTCGACCCACGAATCGTACTCGGCGGCGAAGCGAGCCTCGTCCGGACGACGTTGGTCGCGCGGACGAGGCAGGTCGACCACCTGCCCGGGCGCTTTGGTCGCTTCCTCTTCCTTCTTGACCTCCTCCTGCTTGGATTTCTCCTCTTGCCTTTCGAGGTCGGCGATGATCTTCCGCGCCGTCGCTTCGTCGACGGTGCTGACTGAAATCGGCTCGGCGCGTGCGGCGGCCTCCCGGCGCTTCGCATCGAGCTCCGTTTGGCGTGGCGCCCAGAAGTAGAGCGCCACCCCCAGCAGGCCGAGAATCTCCGCGTGGACGAGCACGGCCAGCACCACCCATCGCAGGATGGTTCCGCGCTTGCCTCGCCCCGATTTGGCTAAGCTGGCCATAGAACGCCTCGCCTTTAGCACACTATTTTAGCTATCGGTGTCCCGCTTCCACTAATTCCGGATTGCGGCATGAAGGCCGTTGTCGGGACACGACCTTGGGATGCGATGATCGATGCCTGGATTCGTCCGCCATCGTCCCCTAGATTAGCGTGACCGAGTACGTCTTCCGTCCATGCCATCTTTGCACTCCATCTTGGCCCCGGGCCAGCACGCCGCCAAAGACCTCCTGCACGATGTGGGACGCGCCATCGCCGATTTTGATCTCATTTCTGATGGCGACCGAGTCATGGTGGCGATGTCGGGCGGCAAGGACAGCTATGCTCTGCTCATGCTCCTGGATGCCATACGACGGCGCGCGCCGATTCGGTTCGAGCTGATTCCCGTGCACCTCGACCAAGGCCAACCGGGGCACGATCCCAAGCCTCTGGCTGACTGGCTTGGCGGCAACGATTTTCAGTACCACGTGGTGCGAGAGGACACCTACGCCATCGTGAAACGGACGCTGCGCGAGGACCAGACGCCGTGCTCGATGTGCGCCAGGCTGCGAAGGGCGGTGCTGTACCGGCTCGCGAGCGAGCTCGGCTGCACCAAGGTCGCCCTCGGCCATCATCGCGACGACGCGATTGAAACCCTGCTGCTCAACCTTTTTTTCGGCGGCAAGCTGGCCGCCATGCCCGCACGCCTGGTGAGTGACGACGGCGCCCACGTCGTCATCAGGCCACTTATCTACTGCGCGGAGGCGTCCCTGGCCAAATTCGCGGCAAGCCGCCGGGTGCCCATCTTGCCGTGTAATCTGTGCGGATCGCGGCCAAACTCCCAGCGCAAGCAGATGAAGACCCTGCTGATCGAGATGGAACGCCAGTATCCCAATCTTCGACAGACCATGCTCGCAGCGCTGGGAAACGTGCACACAAGCCATCTCCTGGCTCGGCCCGCGCCGTCGCTCAAGGCAGCCTCCCCGAGCCCGGCTGACCGCGAACCGCCAGCCTAGTCGCCCTGCGACGGCCGTCACTTCTCCGACTGGCGTTTGTCCACTTCCTGCTTGAGCTTGTGGCACTTCTGCAGGATGTCGGTGTGCTGGCTCTGGAAGATCTTCGTGTAGCGCTTTTCGCGTGCCTTGCGCGAGAGAGCCGCGCGCACCTCACCGAGCTGGGCAATGAGCTCGGAGGAGGCGACGAAGTTGGGAAGGAGCACGTGCAGACGGCTCTGGTCTGCGATACGCACCTGACCTGCGTGCTCCGGCGACGGCGGCGCGAAGACCATGGCGATGAGGCTGGGCACGCTGGCCTTGATGCTCTTAACCACCATGCTGCCAGTCAGGTCAGGCAAGGCGTCTTTCGCGACCAACACGGCCGGCGGGACCTGGGTCGCGCTGTCCAAGGCTTCGCCGCCGGTCTGAACGTGGCGCACCCGCCAGCCCTTGTCTTCGGTAAGCTCCTTTTCGAGCTCCGCCGCCAGGGTCGTGTCGTCGTCGACGAGCAGCAAGTCGAGCGCACCGAGCCCGACCGCCGACGATGACGACCCTCCTTCGCGCGCGATCAACTTGTCTTCGGCGTCGGTGGCCTGGCGAGACAGAACCATCATTCGACGCAAGAGCTCCTCGTTCGTATCGACAAGCTCGGCGAGAAGCTGTTCGCGTCGGGTGGCCGCCTGTACCTCGGTCGCGGCTTTGATGACGCGTTCTCGCAGGTCGTGCACGTACTCGCGCGCCTTGGGAATCACGTCGGTGGCTCCTGCGCGGAAGACGGGTGCGACGGCATCGAAGCCGATGCGCCGGCTCATGATCACGACCGCCGTCAGCGGCGATCGTTCGCGCACGAACTTGATGAGCTCGATACCCGAGTTGGAAACCGGGGTATCGAGATCGGCCAGCACCACCGGGAAGAAGCGATTGGCGATTTGATCCCTGGCGCGCTCGATGTCGGAGAGGATGGTCACCGTCAACCCGGCCTCGCGCAAAAGTCGCTCCGCTCCCTTGCGAACGCTCTCGTCCGCGTCGAGAACGAGGATCTCTTGACCCGAAACGACCTGGCTACCCGATGAAGTCACGCACCATCAACCTAGGTGAGACTGGGGAAAAGGTCAAAAAGCCCTGACCCGTACCAGGGCTGCCCGGTTTCGACCCGAATCGTAAAGGCGTGGTACCCTGGTCAGGCGCCGCCTCCGCACGGGGCGCAGGGAAGCGAGCTCATTATGATCAGCGTTCTCGACAAGGTCCTAAACGCTGCCCGCCAGCTGGGCGCTTCGGACGTTCACCTGAAGGTCGGGCTTCCCCCCATTTTTCGGGTCAAGGGCGACCTGCGCACGGTCGCCAACGTGCCCCCGCTGACACAGCAAGCGATCGAAGAATTCGGCTTTAGCATGATGAACCCGCGCCAGCGCGAGATCTTCGAGAAGAACTGGGACGTGGACCTCGCCTACTCCACCGAGGACGGGTACCGATACCGCGTGAACGTCCTGCAACAGCGCGGGTACATGGGCGTCGTCATGCGCCTCATCCCGCCCAACGTTCCGCCTTTCGATCGTCTCAACCTGCCCGGCAAAGTGTTGGAGCTGGCCGATGAAGAGCGCGGCCTGGTTCTCGTCACCGGCATCACCGGCTCGGGCAAGTCGACGACCCTGGCGGCGATGGTCGATTACATCAACTCGAACAAGGCTGTCCACATCGTCACCGTCGAAGATCCCATCGAGTACGCCTTCAAAGACCGGCGCAGCGTGATCAACCAGCGTGAAATCGGATTCGATACCACTTCTTTTGCCCGTGCTCTGCGCGCATCGCTGCGCCAGGATCCCGACGTCATTCTGGTCGGCGAGATGCGCGACCTTGAGACCACCGAAATCGCGCTGACCGCGGCCGAAACCGGACACTTGGTCCTCTCGACCCTGCACACCGTCGATGCGATGGAGACCGTGAACCGCATCGTGGCCCTCTATCCACCGCACCAGCAAGGCCAGGCCCGCCTGCAACTGTGTGCCGTCCTCAAGGGCGTCATTTCGCAACGTCTGGTCAGCCGCGCCGATGGCATGGGCATGGTTCCCGCGGTGGAGATCCTGGTCAACACCGCCCGTGTGAAGGAGTTGATCGCGGACTCGAAGCGCACCCGTGAAATCCACGAGGCCATTGCGAGCGGCCGCGACCCGTACGGCATGATCAGCTTCGACCAGTCGCTCACCGAATTGGTCAAGAACCGGTTCGTCACCTACGATGAGGCTTTGGCCAATGCGACCAACGCCGAGGACTTCGCCCTGTTCTTCCGTGGGGTCAGCAAGGGCGGCAGCGTGGGCGCCGATTTCAACCCGGGCGCGGGCGGGCGATCGGGCTACACGCCGGCGCCGGCGACCGCCGGCCAATCGGCGGAATTCAAGGTCGACCGCTTCAAGAACGAGTAGCGCCACCCGCGGGCCGCAGACCGGCCGTCGTCTGCGCGAGCTTGGCTAGAACCTCGTCGCGCCGGGATTCCGGAACCGATACCCGCGTGGGCATGCCGCCGCCGAGGCCGAAAAGCTTGACGAAATCGAGGCCCGAATCGAAGTCGGCGGCGACCGCCAGCGAGCCGGCGTCGCGCACCACCGCCACCAAAGCCCGCTGCTGGCCCAAGAGCAAAAGCTCGGTCTTGTCGTAGGGCACGCTCGACCTGACCTCGAGGTAAGCGACGCCGCCGTCGACCCGTTAGTGCTCGGACAAGCGCTGGGCCTGTTCAAGCAGCGGATCGACCAGGCGCGCCGCCGCGTCGATCTCTTGGAAATGCACCGGCGCCTCCGTGCCCGCGATGAGGTACTGCAGAATTCTCTGCTTAAGGTTCTCGTCGCGAAAGCGCGCCCGCAGGGCACGGTCTATCCGATCGGCGATGGGACCCGGCTTGCCCCGCCGGGTGTCGATCTTGCGAGCGTCCTCGTCCGCCCCGTGATAGGGCTCGATGCCGCCCAAAATCCACTTGGCGCCCGAGTACAGCCCGTCGAGGTCGACGTGGACGGCAATGGTGTCCACCGGACCTGTGCGTGCCACCAACTCGGGCGTGACCATTTCCGGACATCCCCCGTGCTCGGCCTTGGTCGCGAGAACAAAGCGGGGATCGCCCACGTAATCCGCGTGATGTTCGTGGTCGTGGTGGTCGACCCAGGCGGCTAGACGAGCGCCCAGCCCCTGGATAAACGGCAGGGTCACGGTGGCGTACGATGTCTTTCCGGTATCCGCGGCGAAAGCGATGTCGAGAACGACAACCCGGCCCGCCAGGGTCTCGGCCTTGGGAAGGGATCTCGGGGTGAGAAACGCGAAGCGCGTTGCGGCCAGGTTGTTGGGTGCAGACATGCTGGCTTGAGAATAGCCGCCGCTAGACGCCGCGCTCGGAGAAAAAAATGATGGTTGGACTGCACTCAAGCCACAGGCACTTGGTGTCGATCGACCTAAACTTCTTACTTTGCGCTAGCTTGACACGTTAGGGCCTGCCTATAAGATACGACCGTAGTTAAGACCCTGGACACCTGCTTTGGGCTCACCCGTGTGCGGGTTGGCAAATGCGGGCTTCAATGCCCGCGGAGGACGAGATGCAAGGATTCGCAAAGTTCCTATCAGACGGCGGCACCCTCATGTACTTCAACCTGGGCACGTCGGCCATCGTGCTGTCGATGATCATCGAGCGGCTTTACTTCTTCCTGGTCAAGAGCAGCGTGAACGCCCGCGCGTTTCTCGAAAACGTTCGCAAGCTCGTGCTCGCCAACAACGTGGACCGGGCCGTCAAGCTGTGCTCGGCCACGGCCGCCCCTGTCGCACAGGTAGCCAAGGCGGGGCTGCAGCGGGTTCACCGGGGCGAGATCGCGGTCGCCCAGGCAATCGAGGAATCGCTGGTCGACGTGACGCCGATGATTAAGAGACGTATCCAGATCCTCTGGTCGCTGGCCAACATCGCCACCCTGATCGGTCTGCTCGGTACCGTCGTCGGTCTGATCCGAGCGTTCGGCGCTGTTGCCGCCGCCAAGCCGGAAGAGCGCAGCAACCTGCTTGCCCGAGGTATCTCGGAAGCGCTCAATAACACCGCCATGGGGCTCGGCATCGCGGTTACCTGCATCATCGCGCACGCCGTCCTTGGCTCCTTCTCGAAGCGCCAGGTCGCCGATCTCGAAGCCTTCTCGCTCAAACTTGAGAACCTGCTCGCCGAATCTGCCCACAGTGGCGCAGCGGGACAGGGTCAAAAGTAGGCCGGCGGCGGAATCCTTACGGTAACACCCAATGACGAAACGCCAGGTACGGTCCCGCATGCGTCACATGCGGGCGGAGTTCGAGGAGGCCGAGGAAGAAACCGGCGAAATCAACCTCGTGCCCTACATGGACATCGTCACCAACATCATCATCTTCCTGTTGGCGTCAGTCATCAACCAGGTTCCACTCGGCACCGTCAACGTCTCTTCACCCACGTTCGGCGCCGGTGGCGGCGGGGACAGCCAACCGGAGAAGCCGGCCCTCAATCTCACGATTACCGTCGGCGCGACGGGATTCACCCTCGCCGGCTCCGGCGGCGTGATGCCACCTATCCCCAAGCTGCCGAACGGCGACTACGATTACACGGCGCTGACCGCCAAATTGACCGAGATCAAGAAGGAATTCTCCGACGAGACCAAGGCAACCTTTAACGCCGATGCGGTCACGCCCTACGACACGGTGGTGAAGACCCTGGACGCCATGCGGTACTACAAGGACGATAAGGACCAGCGCGAAAAAGAGCTGTTCCCGGATGTCGTGTTTGCAGCGGGGATTTTGTGATGGCTACCGATCGCGGCAACCTTTCGCCCGAAGTTGCGGCCAGGCTGGCCGGGAAGAAGGCCATTCGTAGCTACGCCCGCAAGCTGTCAGACCCCGAGGACATCAAGGACCTCAACATCACGCCCATGATGGACATGATGACCATCATCCTGGTGTTCTTGCTCAAGAGCTTCACTTCGTCGGCAACCCTGGTGAATCTGGACCAGAACCTCAGCCTGCCGCCTTCGATGACCAGGTTGGCTCCGAAACAGGCGGTGCCGGTCACCATCACCAAGCGCGTCCTGCTGGTCGAAGGCGATGCCGTGGCGCCCATCAACAATGGCCGCATCGATCCCCAGCTCAAGCGTGACGGCGACAACGGCTACTACATCACGCCCCTCGTGGAGATCCTTGGCAAAGTGGCCCGCCGGGAGAAGAAGATTGCCGAGGTGACCGGTCAGAAGTTCGATGGCGAGCTGACCATCATCGCGGACAAGACCACGCCCTACCGCCTGCTCACCGAAGTCCTCTACTCCTGCGGCCAGGCCGAATACGCGAACTACCGCCTGCTTGTGCTGAAGTCGCGCGAGTAGAGCCCGGACCACCGAATCAACCGGAGCCGCGCAAACCATCCTGCGTGACCGGTGGCGTGAGCGATGCGCGCGAAGTGGCCTGCGGTGGGCGGCGCGCGCGAAGGTGAGTGACCCCCGACTCGCGTGGCGCGAAATCCGTGGCCCACACGAGCTCACCCTCACGGGCCAGGCCACGCGCGGACTGCGCTACGACCTGGCCCGGCAGACCCTTTCGGCGCGCGCAAGCCCGCCGTGCAGGCAAGCCCGATAACAAACAGGGCCTGCACGCTGGCAGGCCCTGCATTCGGTCTATGCGGACGGTCCTCTAGTTCACGACCACCAGCTCGACGCGGCGATTCTTGAACTTTCCCTTGCCCAGGTTGGGAACCAGGGGCTTCTTCGCCCCCATGCCAACCGCCGACACGCGGTCCGCGGAGATGCCCTGGTCCACCAGATACTTCCCCACCGCCTTGGCCTGGGCGTCGGTCAGCGCATCGGCCTTGGCTGCCGGCAGACTGCTGTCCCAGTGGGCTTCCACGCGAAGCTGCCGGATCTCCGGGTGGTTCACCAGGATATCGACCAACTCGTCCAGCAAGAGTGGCATGGCCGGGCCAAGCTCTGCTCCGGTACCCTTCTTGCCAGCCGGCTTGAAGGTGATGGGCTGGCGCAGCTTGAACTTACCATCTCGGAAGGTGATTCCCGCGACGGCCGGACGAGTATGCAGCGTCACCGTCGACGCAGCCTCGCGCCCTTCGACGACGTTGATCTGGAATTCCTTCGAGAGATACTGGTCTGCATCCACTCGCACGGCGTAGAGGCCTGGGAGCACCGAGACAGCGAAGTTGCCCGATTCGTCGGACCTTCCCTCGCCTATCTGCGGCCCTGCCAGCTTGATGCTGGCGACCACGCCCTTGCCAGCCTCGTCGACGACGCGACCGTATGCGCGCGTGGCAGGCACCTTGGGCGCGAGTCTCAGCACAATGTTGGCGGTTTGGCCGGCGACGATCTCGGTCTTAACCGTCGCAGTTTCGTACCCGTTTGCGGTCACGACCAGATCGATCGGGCCAGTCGCCAGCGGAACACTTTGGAAGGTGCCGTCGACATCGGTCAGCACGCGGGAGTGCTCCCTCCCGGCCACGCCAACCACCGCGCCCTCAATCGGCGTGCTCGACGCGCTGATGACACGGCCTGCAACCAGCCCTTCGCGCATCGGGGCTTCGCGAGCCACGATCTTCTCGACCGGGACGTTGCGAGTAATCCGCGGAACTAGATCCAACGGGTAGCCGACGCCGAAGAGCAGGTTCCAGGGTACCAAGGCCGGGGCGTAGGCAAAACCGGGCGACCGCAGAGCCACGTCGAGGCCGACGGTTGCAGTCAGCCCGTGCAGAATCTGGCCCTGAACGCCAAAGGTCAGCCAGTGTTGGTCCTGGTTCACCTTGGAATGCTCCTGCTGCAGGATGACGGAATCCGCCGACCCAGTGAGGTATTCGAAGTGGTATTCGAGTATCGGGCGCAGCGAGAAGCCTTCGACCAGGTCCCCAAGCGGTGCATCCGCGCCCAAGGCCATGCGGAAGCGGCTCGACGAGATGCCGTACGCGAACTCCGAGACGTAGCGAGAAGGCGCGGTGGTGTTGTTCTGGTCGTAGTTCACGAGATTCTTCGAGTTATCGTCGTAGTAGCCGAGGTTGAGGTGAAAGCGCAGCGGCACGTTCTCGGTGGCCGGCTTGAGATCATAGGTCGCCAGCGCGTTTATCCAAAGCGACGTCGAATCGCCCGAGAACGAGATGCCGGTAATCGAGGACATCATGCGGATACCCAACTCTCCACCGACGGAGAAACCCGGCGCCACAGGGTAAGCGCCCTTGACGCCAAAAATAAGATCTCCGAACGACTTGATGAGCTCGGGATCGGTGCGGCCGTCCTCAGAGGTGCAGACTTCCGTCCCCGCCGAATTGGTCGAGCACAGTCGACGATTTCGGTTCGACGATCCAAGAATCGCCGCGAAAATCTCGAAGTGATCGATGGGCGTGATACCTAAGGTGAGCGCACCCTGAAGCCGAGTGTCCTGGTCACTGGCGGAGGGATTCTGTCCCTGGCTCTGCACCAAGAAATTGCTGCCACTGAAGTACTCGCCGTGCAGGCTGAGACGAAACTGCCCAGGGTATCCAACTTCTGCAGAGGGCATGCGCAAAAGGCCGACCGATCCGCCGAGGCTGAGCTGAGGCACGAATCCCCGGGGACGCTCGTCGGTCTCCGACGCCACCGCGGGCGCGGACGGCGGGGCTGCCTCTGCAGTCTCGGGCCCTCGGCGAGGCGTCGGCGTTGAGGTCACTTCGGGCGACGGCAGAGGCGCGGGTGCAGCGGGGGCCGCGACGGGCGCGGGAACGGCTGGAGCCGCCTCAGGCGCGGGCGTCGGCGCGACCACCGGTGCAGGCATAGGTGCCGGAGCAGGCGCAGGCGTGGGCGCAGCCTCCGCCGGCGCAGCCGGAGCGGGCGTCGGTGACCAGTATCCCGGAGCGGGCGCCGGGGCAGCGCTCGGCGGCGCCGGCGCAGGCGCAGGCGCCGGATAGCTAGGTCCAGGAGCGGGATAACTTGGCGCGGGTGCCGGATATGCCGGCGCAGGTGCCGGATATGCTGGCGCGGGTGCTGGCGCCGGCGTCGGATAACTGGGCGGTGGCCAGGGCGACGTCGGGGGCGTTTGGGCTGCGGCGGCGACCGGCACAGCAAGAAGTGCGAGCAAGGTCAGAAGAACGGTCCGATGAGTTCGCATTCGTAGGGCTCCTGGAGGCGAGACGGGGCTATGCTAGACGGGCTTCACGCCCGAAGCAATGAGCACTTGTTGCTCAAATTGACCGTTAGTTACTCCCATCACAAGGCATTACTCACCTCAACAGTTGAATTCCGGCTCCGGTCGTGGGAGTAAGACCCGGCAGCATGACATCTTCTTCGCTACAGCAGCTCACCGATGAGATCCGCGAGGTCGCCCTTCTAGTCCATTCGGCGCAGGAACGGGCCGAGGACCGCGAGATCGTCAGGAATGCCCATCTCGCCGTCGAGCGACTCTCCAAACGGTACCGTGAACTTTCCACCACCGGCCCGGAAAGTGAACGGGAGGCCATCGAACGCACGCTGGGCCGCCGGGTTACCGACCTGCGCCGGTTGGCGTCCACCCTACCGCGCATCGGTTCCATCGCCAGCGAGCACACAGGCGACCAGGCAAGCGCGGGCCCCTCGGAAGTCCAGGAACGCAGGATCACCGGCGTTTCCTGGCGCAGCGACGCGCCCAAGGCGTCCGCCTTTTCGCTTGCGGTGCGCGTCGGCGGCGAAGTGGATGCTTGGTGCGGCCCCTGCGACGGCCTCACGACTCACAACGTCATCGCGATGGTAGGAGGGACGCCGAAACAGGTTGTCTGTCAAGCCTGCGGCGGCCGCCACGGCTATCGCACGACCCCTGCCCGCGCCAAGGTAGAGGCAGCGTCCGCTTCGCCGTCAGGCCCAGCGGAATCAGAGGCGGTCCGCAGGGCCGAGCAGAAGGCGGAAGAGCTACGCGCGCTGGGGCGCGAGCTCGCCGAGGCGGCCCAAGTCCGGAACTTCGACGCCCGCGAGCGCTACAAGGTCGGCGAGGTCATCTCCCATCCCGAATTCGGGCGCGGCAAGGTCGAAACGGTGCTGCGCTCAAGTCTTCTGGTGCGATTTCCGGCTGGCGGACTGAAGTCGTTCATCCTCAGCTAGTCGAGGCGCCGATTCCGTAAACCCGCGCCTTGCTAGGCGGCGCGGGTTGGGCAAGGATCAGCGCGAAGACCCATCATGGCGCCTCCCGACCAAAGCGAAACGACCCGAGTGGACTCGCCCGATCGCGTGGGCACCCAGATCCTTGTCGTCGACGACGACGCCGACATGCGGGAGTGGGTCAAGGAAGAGCTGGAAAGCGAGGGCTTCAAGGTCGAAACCGCGGCCGGCGGCCGCGCGGGTGCCCTCAGGGTCAAGCAGGGTGGCGTCGACCTGGTCGTCTCCGACGTCAAAATGCCGGATCTCGACGGGCTGGACATGCTGCGCGAGATCCGCGAGGTTGAGCCGTCGCCCTTCGTTATCATCGTGACCGGCTTCGGCTCCATCGACACCGCCATTCGAGCGGTCAAGCTCG
>CAZBIU010000237.1:0-10941 GCA_964491625.1 uncultured Myxococcales bacterium | reverse complement strand
TCCGCGTCCAAACCCGCGGCGGCGCCTTTTTCGATCTCCAGCTCGAGCACGTGGTCGCCCGGCAAGGCCGCGATGAGCCGGGCAGGCGTGTCCACGCGCACCAACCTGCCGTGATCCACGATGGCCACGCGGTCGCACAGGCGCTCGGCTTCTTCCATGTAGTGCGTGGTCAAGACCACCGTCCCGCCACGCGCGCGGTATGCGGCGACCAGCCCCCACACCTGGCGCCGGGACTGCGGGTCGAGCCCCGTGGTCGGCTCGTCGAGAAAGAGCACCTCGGGCTCGCCCACCATGGCGCAGGCGATGGCCAACCGCTGGCGCTGCCCGCCCGACAGCTTGCCCACCCAGGCGCGCCGCTTTTCCTCCAGCTCCACGTCGGCCAGCAGATCGGCCAGCGGGCGCGGCTGGCGATAGAAGCTGCGGAAGAGGGTCAGCAGCTCTTCGACCATGAGCTTCTCGGGCAAATGGGTTTCCTGCAGGGCAACCCCCACCCGCTCGCGCAGCTTAGCCTCGTCGCTCTGCCAGCGCAGGCCAAGCAATTCCACCTCGCCGGCGGTAGGCGCAAGCAGACCTTCGAGCATTTCCACCGTGGTAGTCTTGCCCGAGCCATTGGGCCCGAGAAGCCCGAAGCATTCTCCGCGCCGGATGGCGAGGTCGAGCCCCTCGACCGCGACCACAGCAGGCGATGGCTTGCGAAACAGCCCATGTCTGCCGTCGTAGACCTTGCGCAACCCGCGGCAGACGACAGCCGGAGTGCCAACTTCGTGGTTCACTGGGCCTGTCTATAACGTGCCCGAACCGCCCGTGCCACCCGCTGCTATTACTCGGACCGGCCGGACTTCCTGGTCAGGTCCTCGACGAAGCTCGGGATGGGCGCTCCGCCGAGCTTTCGAACCATCACCACATCGGCCCAAGCCCTGTCGTAAGCCTTGCTGCGGAGATAGGCCATGGCACGGTTTTGGTAGGCCGCCACGAAGTCCGGTTTCAGCTCGATGGCTTTGTCGTAGTCCTTGATGGCCGCTTGGTACTGACCGTTGTTTTGCTGGGCGTTGCCGCGGTTGCTGTAGGCCTCCGCGAAATCGGGCTTGAGTCCAATGGCCTTGTCACAGTCCGCGATGGCCGCATCGAACTGGCCCTTGACTTCGAGAGCACTGCAGCGGTTGTTGTAGGCTTCGACGAAGTCGGGCTTGACGCCGATGGCCCTGCCATAGTCCCGGATGGCGGCATCGGTTGCGCCCTTCCTATCGTAGTCGACGCCCCGACTGTTGTAAGCCTTCGCGTGATCGGGACGCAGTCGGATAACCCGGTCATAGCTGTCGATGGCCGCGTCGAAATTGCCCTTGGCATCGTAGGCAGTGGCCCGATTGTAGAAGACTTGCGCGAACTCCGGATCCAGCTCGGCGGCCTTGTTGAATTCCCTGATGGCCGCGTCGACCTGGCCTTTGTACCCGAAGATCCTCCCGCGTCCGTTGTAGCCATCCGAGAGGTCCGGCCTAAGCTTGAGGACGGTATCATAGGCCCTGAAGGCTTCATCGTACCGGCCCAGGTCGCTCAAGGCATTGCCCAGGCCGATGTAGCACTTGGCGTTGCGCGGATTGAGGGCAATACATTGCTCGTTGTCCTTGATAGCCGCTTCGAGCTCGCCCTTCGTCCAACGGGTGTTACCGCGGTTCTGGTAGGCGCGGTCGTTGAGCGGACAATTCCGGACGGCGCCCTCCCAAATGGCCAACTCAGACTGGTAGTCTTTGTTCCTCTGGTGGGTTGCGAAGCCCAGTGCCGCAGCGATGGCAAACGCGAGTGCCGCCGGTGCACGCCTGGACCGTATTCCCAGCCGTCGAGCCGTCCGGTAGGCCAGCAGCACCACCAAGGCCACGACCGCCGCCAACGGCAGATACATCCGGTGCTCGGCCTCGGTCTGGCCCGGCAGCGGCACGAAACTTGAGCTAGGCGCCAGGATCGCCAAGAACCATGCCCCCAGAAAGCCCCATTTTGGCCGCCACACCAGCCCGGCCACCGTCGCGCCCACAAGCACGAACACGGCCATGGCATAAGGAACAATCTCGGCCGCCTTGCGAGCGATGGGGTATCCGTAGTCCAGCACCAGCGGGCTCGGCCAGAAAGTCAATCGAAGGTAGTGGACGATGCAGCCGAATTGCGTTCGGGCGTACGCCCACGCAGTCATACCCAGGCCGAATCCGGCCGATCCGCCGCGGTTGCGCGATAGGTGGTGCAAGAGGCCGAGGAGCGCCCAGGAGGCTGCCAGGGCCAGCCACAGGCCCCAGCGTCGTCGCAGACTTTCCCTGAAAGAGCCCGCAATGAAGGTCCGGTCGAAAAGCAACGCCACGAGCGGCGCGGAGACCATAACCTCTTTGCTCGCCATTCCCACCACGCAGGTCCCCACCGCGGCTACGTACCATGCGCTGCCGCGTGCCGCGGTGGCACCGCGCAGGACACAGTAAAGGGTCAGAAGATAGAACAGCCCGACGATGGCCTCTGCCCGTTGGACGATGTAGGTAACCGACTCGGTCTGCAGCGGATGAACGGCCCACAAGAGGGCGACGGTTAGGGCCAGCCCAGTGGAGGCCGTTCCAAGCTGCGTGGACAAGGTCGGCAAAAGCAATGTCCTGCGCACAAGAGCAAAGAGCGCGAGCGCGGCCAGGATGTGGAGAGCCAGATTCACGACGTGGTAGCCCTCGACCGCCAATCCGCCGATGGCGTAATTGATGGCCAGAGAGAGGTTCACTACCGGCCGGCCGGCCGTCGTGATCGCATCCGGCGGAGCAGCCAGGACCCGCGAGGAGCCGAGGTGGCGGATCGACTGGTTTTCGACAATCGAAGGCACGTCGTCGAAGATGAACGGGCTGCGGAAGCTGTTCGCATACGCGGCGCATACCGCCACGACAAGAAGACCGACCGCGGCCCAGGTCTTCCGCGACGGCGCGGCGCAAGCAGTAGCGACGGTCGGTTCGGCACCATCAGCCATGGCCGAGCGCATAGCCTTGGGCCCGTGTTCTCTCAAGCGCCGCTTTTGCATCGACTTGCCAGAGTGCTCGTATCACCTAGCACAGTCGCGCGCGCAAGAGTGGACAATCCGATCAGGTCGCCGCTACGACTTCACGGTCAGTGTCACGACTTGCGTCTTCACGGTTGCTCCCGCGCTGGCGTTCACAGTCACTTGGTAGGTTCCCGCGGCCGCCGTCGTGCTGGCCGAGAATTTCATGGTCGTGCTGCCGCTGCCAGGGGCGGCCAAGACCGCGGGACTGAAGGTCGCCGTCACGCCTGCCGGCAGACCCGTGACCGCAAATGCAACCTGCGAGCTGAAGCCGCCCAAGCTCGCGGTGGTGAGGCTGACGGTCGCGGTGCTGCCCTTCTTGACCGACACGGAGGTCGCGGCGGCGGACAGCTTGATGCCGGAAACGTTGAGAGTCAGTTCCGCGGTTTTGGTTACGCCGCCGCCGGTGGCCGTCACGGTCAGCGTGTAGGTTCCTGGGGCAGCGGTGCCACCGACCGAGATGCCGAGGGTGCTGATGCCGGACCCGGGCGCTGCGATGGATCCCGACGACGCGGTCACGCCTGCCGGCATTCCAGTCACCTTGAGCGATACCGACGAATTGAAGGTCGTTGTGCGGATGGTGTTGGCCACCGTGTTCACGGTCGCTCCAGGCGTCCCGGTTACAGTGGTAGGGTTGAGGGTCAGCGAGAAGCTCGGGGCCGGCAAGGCGTTGACCGTCAAGTACGCCACCTTGGTGATTCCGCCGCCGCTGGCGATGATGGTCGCCAAATAGCTTCCGCCGGCCACGGTTGAACCCATTTTCACGGTCAGCGTGCTGGTTCCCGCACCCGGCGCTTTGATGGACGTTGCTGACAAGGTTGCCGTGATCCCTTGCGGCAGGCCGGAGACAGTCAGGGCGACGGTAGAATTGAAGGCGCTGCTGCGCGTGGTGGTGATGGTCGCCGACGCGCTTGCTCCCGCCGCGATGTCGAGGTAGCTGGCTGAAATCCCCAGCGCCAGTGGCGGCGCCACCACGACGGTCAGGCTGAGCGGAACCGATCGCGTGGTGCTGCTGTTCTTGGCCGACACGGTAAGGGTGTAGCTACCCGCAGCCACGGTGGCTGCCGCGGTCAGGGTCAACGTGCTCGCGCCCGAGCCGGTCACCTGGGCGGGCGCGAATTGCGCCGTCACCCCGGCGGGCAAGCCCGAGATCGACAAGGCCACCGCGCCGGTAAACCCGTTATTGGCCTTCACGGCGTATCCGGTCGTGGTCGTGGCTGCGGACAAGATAGACGCCGAAGGTGACGTGGCCACAATCAGGAAGTCGGGCAACGTCTTCCCTTCCTGCCAATGATTCACAAGCTGGGTCGCGTCGACTGAGCCGAGCCCCGTGGCCAAGTCATATCCTGGGCCCGCCGTGTAGCCCGTCACGCCGGGCACCGTGTTGTCGCCTTTGGTGACGTCGTGGAACACAGTCGCGCCGCCGCTGTTCGTCTGATTGTAGGCCAGGCCATACAGGATCGGATTGACCAACCCCTGGGGCTGGCCGACCTTCTGAAGTACCAGCGCCATGATGCTGGCAAAGACTGGTGTCGCCGCCGAAGTTCCGCCGCCTCCGAAGGGCTGATTGTCCGCGTACATTCGGTAGGGATCTTGAATGGCCGCCGCGAACGAGACATCGGGAACGCCGCGCTTTCCGTCGGCCAACACGCCCAGGCCGAACTGCCAGGACGGCTTCGGGTAAAGGGTGCTCAATCCGCCGCCGCTCGCATAGAGCCCGCCGCCGCGACTTTCGTTCCAAACCAATTCCGGGATATAGCCACGTGCCGAAGCTTGCGTGATTGGGTCATTGCTGGCTGCCCAGTATTGGCTGCGATTGTAGACGTCGTCGAATTGTGTGCCGCCGACGGCGGTATTGAATGGCGTCGAGCCGATGCCGTTCACCGCCAGCCCGCCGGTTGCCGTCGCCGCTTCCATGGCATCGCAGCCGGCCGCGCCGCTGTCCATCGAGGCCACCATCACCGACATGCCCTGCGCGACGGCCTGCTGCCAAAGACTGTTGAAGAAGCTGTTGCCCGATGTTCCGAGCGACTTCTCGCACTGGCCGTAGCTGAGCGACACGATGGGCGCCACCTTGTTGTTCACGGCGTAGGCGGACGCGAGAAGGATGCCGTCGCTGGCCCGGGTCGAAGCAGCGACGACAAACTTCACCGTGGCCCGCTTGGCGAGCGCGCCAGCGTACTCGACGTCGAGATAGGCCTCGGCCTCGTCGCCGCCGCACACGATGCCCGGGTCGGTACCGCCCAAGACCACCGTCGGATCCTTCGCCGGCAGGCCGTACATGGAACGGAACGTGCGCACGTTGCCGACGTCGATGTTGCTGCGTCCGATGACCGCGATGGTTTGTCCGGTGCCGTCGATGGAGGCCGCGTAGAGCGGGTTCGCGTTGTAGATGGTCGCGAGATCCGCCGGCACCAGGGCGCTCTGCTGGATGCCGTTGAAATACGTGGTGTTCTCGGCCTGCGAGAATTCGCGGTGCGCGTACGAGGCGCGCGAGCGGAAGTCGTGCAGCGAGACCACGCCCGACACGACCGGCGCGAGCGCGCCAGGGATCGACGGATCGGTGGCGTTGGCAATGTGCAGCTCGCCGTCCACCCGGTAGGCGCGCATAGAGGTCCTGAAGGTCTCTTCCACCCCCGCCACCGTGCCGCTGAACAGGACCAGGCGATTCCCGTTGGTGACCTCGTCCACCGTCATGCCGTGGGTTCGCAGCCAGGCAAGGATGCGTGACATATCGGCTTCGGACACGCCAAAGCGCTTGCCGTAGTCGGCCGGGGTCAGCCACTGGTGGAAAAGCGGCGAGCTTGCATCCTGCTGGGCGCGCACCAGAGCATCGAGCCCCCGCGCCTGCGTGACGTCGGGCTGGAGCACCAGCATCATCTTTTCCATGGCTTGGTCAGGAGCCGCCGCGCCCACCTCGAGCTCCGCGCGGGCCAAGGGGTGTCGGTGTCCCGTCAGGACCTGTCGGATTTCCGCATCGATGGAAGCGGTCAGCCGGTCGACGGGCCGCACGGTCATCGGGTCGATGGGCGGTGAGTCTGTATCCGCCATTGCCTCCGGCGGTGGGCTGGACTGCGTGGGGGATTCGCCCAAGTCCAACGGCTCTCCCCCACACGAAACCAACGATAGCGACAGCAGGGATTCTGCGAGCAGCGCTCGGCTGCTCCACCGCGAGAAGGTAAGCATTTCAGTCTCCTTTCGACAACCCGGCTAACTCATTGAGTCCCGTGGCTTTGCGTCCCCCGGTCGCCCGAGGTTTGCCGTTTCGAGGAAAAACGTTTCAGCCCGAGTCAAAGCAAGGTCCGGGCCACGCGGAAACCATTGAAGAACTAGCCGCCGTGGCCCCTCGACCTGGCAAATTTCGTCACGCGGGCCACTCCAACGCCCGACCGGGCTCGCAGGACTCGGCCGAAGGTACCCAAAATCGTCAGCCCGCAGAGCGGTGATCCGGTCGGAGGGCCACGCAAAGCGAGTGAACCCCGACCCTTCATGTCCTATATTGCGCGGCCAGAGAGACAACATGCAACGGCAGATTATTCGGATCGACGAAAGCAAATGCGATGGCTGCGGCATCTGCTGCGAGGGCTGCCCCGAGGGTGCCTTGCAGATGATCGACGGCAAGGCCCGCTTGGTCAGCGAAATCACCTGCGACGGGCTTGGCGCATGCGAGGCCGAATGCCCGCAAGGGGCGATCGCGGTGGAAACGCGCGAGGCCGCAGCCTACGACGAACGCGTCACCTTGGGTAGCATCATCCCAAAGGGCGCCAACACCCTGCGCGCGCACCTTCGCCACCTGCACGAGCATGGGCAGTCCACGTACCTTGCCCAAGCCCTGGCGCACCTCACGGACATCGGACACGCCATTCCTGAATTCAGGGAGAAAGTCGTACATCAAGGATGTCCAGGCTCGGCACCGCGTTCGTTGCTTCGGGTTTCTGCGCCGGGCGCCCCGCGCGCAGGCCTTGCAAGCCAGCTTGGGCAATGGCCGATTCAGCTCCACCTGATTTCGCCCATGAATCCAGCTTTTGCCGGCGCCGACCTTCTGCTCGCCGCGGATTGCGTGGCCTTCGCCATGCCCGATTTCAACCAAAGCTACCTGCCGGGCAAGAAGCTGGTCATCGCTTGTCCCAAGTTGGACCAGGGCCAGGAGATCTACCTCGACAAGCTGGTCGCGCTGCTCGACGAAGCCAAGGTCAGAAGCATCGCCGTCATGATCATGGAAGTCCCCTGTTGTGGCGGTCTTCTGCGCCTGGCCCAAGCCGCCGTCGCGCGGGCGAGCCACAAGGCGCCCATCAAGGTCATTGTGGTCGGGCTCGACGGCGAGATCCGGCGCGAAGTCCCTGCCTAGCCCGTCAGTTGAGTTTCCGGCTTTCGTGCCCCAGAATGCGACCGCTGTCGCTCGCCGGCATCTCTTCCAGGACTCCATTTTCGCCACTTGAAGCTCAGGAGACATCGTATGGGCCAACGGAACCGCAATTCGCTCAGCACAACCTTTGCCATCCTCTCGTCGCTCGCAGTTTTCGGCCCTATGGCCCGCGCGCGCGCCGAATCGGCCGCGGCGGAAACCCCGAAGGCCGAGGAAGTGCCCAAGTCCATACCCACGACCGATGCGCCCGCGACCGATGCGCCCGCGACGCCGCCCGCGCCCACCGGCGATGTCGCCGCGCCCGCCGCGCCGAAGTGCGAGTGTCCGCCGCCCTGCCCTGCCCCACCCCCTCCGCCGCCTGCGCCGCCGGCCCCTGCAGTGGAATGGAAAGCGCAAAGCAAGGGCGGCATGATGATCTCGACCGGGAACGCGGAAGCGAAAAATTTCACCTTCGGCGTGAATGCCTCTCGCAAGGAGGGCAACAATAAGCTGGCCCTCGAAGGCGGGTTGGCGTACGGGACAACCAACGCGTATGTGGTCAAGTCCGACAACATCTCGGTCGGCCGCGAGCAGATCACCAGCACCAACAACTGGGCAGCCAAGGGCCGCTACGACCGGTTCATTACCGAGAACAACAGCGCGTACGCGAGCGCCCTGGGTGCGGGCGACAAGATCGCGGGCAAGACCTTCTTCGGCGGCGGACAGGCTGGTTACAGCCGCCAGCTTCTCAAAGACCAGTGGAACATCGTGGCCGCCGAGCTCGGCTACGACTTCTCGTACGAACGGTACGTTCAGCCGGCGGCCCAGGCGCTGGACCCGGTCGAAATCCATTCGGCGCGGGTCTTTGTCGGCGAGACCCTCTCGCTGACCAAGGAAACCGGCCTCACCGCCAGCGTCGAAGCCCTGTTCAACCTGAATAAGGAGACCAAGGCCATCTACGTCAAGGATGGCTCGCAAGGTGTGCCATCCTTCAAGGATACCCGCGTGAACGCGAAGCTTGGATTGTCGACCAACCTATGGAGGAGCCTCAGCTTCGGGTTCAGCTTCACGCTCAAGTACGACCAGAACCCCGCGCCACGCCCGGTTCCAAGCGCGGCGCCCGCGGGCTTCACCTTCGACAAGAATAATCCCGACCTCTATTACTCGGACAAGGTCGACACCTTCACCGAGGCGACCCTGATCTACACCTTCTTCTAGCATCGTCTTTCCAAGCGAGGTCAGCCATGGCCAAGGAAAAATACCGCTGGAGCTTCTTCCGCGCGGGCGCCGTTGATCAGGTCTTGCTCGCAAACGGGCAGGACTTGCACCATCTGGGCGAGCTCGACCGGAAGCTGTGGCTGGCCCTTTCGTGCCCGACGCGTGGACTGGAATTCGACTATCGCACCCTGGATCTCGTCGACACCGATCGCGACGGGCACATCCGCCCGGCGGAAATTTTAGCCGCCGTGCGCTGGGCCGGGGATGCCTTCCGCAACCTCGACGATCTATTTCGCGGCGGGGCCAAGGTTGCCCTGTCAGCCATCAAAGAAGACACCGAGATCGGCCAGGCACTGCTTAGCGAGTCCCGCCACGTCTTGCAGACCTTGGGACGCGACAAAGCGGATGCCATCAGCCTGGACGACATCGCCGATACGTCGAAGATTCTGGCCGCCACCCGCTTCAACGGCGACGGCGTTCTTCCCGCCGAGTCTGCCGGTGACGAAGGCGCGGCCGAGGCGGTGCGCGACATCATCGCCACCCTTGGATCGCAGCAGGATCGCAGTGGAAAGCCCGGCATCGATCAGGCGCGGGTGGACAAGTTCTTCGACCAGGCCGCGTCGTTGGTGGCGTGGCTGGATGAAGGTGAAAAGAACGGCGCCGCGCGCGTGCTGGGAGGATCGACCGATGCCGCTGCGTCCGCGCTGGCGGCGGTTCGCGCGAAGATCGACGACTACTTCGCCCGGTGCCGGCTGGCCGCCTTCGACGGTCGCGCAGCCGCTGCGCTGAACGCGACCGAGGCCGACCTGGTTGCACTGGGCGCGAAGACCCTGACCGCGGACGCCGACGACATCGCGAAGCTCCCGCTGGCCGCGATCGCTTCCAACCGCGCCCTGCCGCTTGGCGACGGGCTCAATCCCGCGTGGTCGACGAGCATGGCGACCTTTGCAGCCGCTGTCGTGAAGCCAATTCTGGGCGAGGCCAAGGCTGCGCTGTCGGACGCCGACTGGAAGGTCATTACCGACCGATTCGCTCCCTATTGGGCCTGGCAGACCGGCAAGCCAGCGACCGATTTGGCAGGTCTTCCCGCCACCCGCGTGCGCGACCTGGCCGCCGGCGGCCTGCGCGCCACGCTGACCGAGCTCATCGCCAAAGATGCCGCCGAGGGCGATCAGAACCAGAAGCTCGAGCAGGTGGAAAAGATGATCCTGTTCCACCGCGACCTGGTGAAGTTGCTGCGCAACTTCGTCAATTTCTCCGAGTTCTATGGCAAGCGCCAGGCGATCTTCCAGGTTGGCAGGCTCTTCATCGACGCGCGCAGTTGCGATTTGTGCCTGCCCGTGGACGACGCCCCCAAGCACGCCAGTCTGGCCGGCATGGCCCGCGCGTATCTTCTCTACTGCGATTGCACGCGCAAATCTGGCGAAAAGCGCAGCATCGTTGCGGCCGTCACCGGCGGCCACACCGACAACCTGATGATTGGGCGCAACGGGGTATTCTGCGACCACAAAGGCAACGACTGGGACGCCACCGTCACCCGCATCATCGAAAACCCCATCAGCATCAAGCAAGCGTTCTGGACGCCCTACAAGAGCTTCGTGCGCATGATCGAGGAGCAAGTCGCCAAGCGGGCGTCCGCGGCCGATCAAGAGGCGCGCAAGAAGATTGAAGCCGCCGCCGCCGCCACAGCCCGCGGCGACACCACCAAGCCCGACGACAAGAAGCCCGAGCCCAAGAAGATCGACGTTGGCACCGTCGCTGCCATCGGCGTCGCGGTGGGCGGCATCGCGACCTTCCTGACCAGCATCCTCGCGACCTTCTTCGGCCTCGGCATCTGGCTGCCGCTCGGACTGCTCGGATTGCTGCTTGCGATCTCGGGCCCGTCCATGCTGATTGCGTGGCTGAAGCTGCGCCAGCGCAACGTGGGCCCCATCCTCGACGCCAACGGCTGGTCGGTGAACGCGCTGGCCAAGATCAACGTCCCCTTCGGCGCTGCCCTGACCCAGGTCGCCGCCCTGCCCCGCGGATCGCGCCGCGAGCTGCGCGATCCCTTCGCCGAAAAGAAACGGCCGTGGCGCCTGTACCTGCTGCTTCTGCTTCTTCTCGGCGCGGCCGCCCTTTGGGCTGCCGGGTACTTCGACACGTACCTACCCGAGCACATCCGGCCGAGCCAGGTCCTCGGCCGGTAGCCTTCCGCGCCGCATCGCCCGCCAGAAACCCTTCGCCAGCCCTTGACGGAGGCAAGGTTTTGGCTTAAATCCATCCCTCCCTCGCGGGCGTAACTCAGTGGTAGAGTGTCACCTTGCCAAGGTGAACGTCGAGGGTT
>CAZBIU010000236.1:0-11013 GCA_964491625.1 uncultured Myxococcales bacterium | reverse complement strand
CGCGTTCGGTTCGGGACCGAAAGGTCGGAGGTTCAAATCCTCTCGCCCCGACAGACACAACTTTTGGGGCCGGGTTGACGACAACCCGGTATGCACCTCGCGTTCTGGGCAGCCTCGCTGGCGGTAGGTATCGCGGTCGCGGTCTCGGTGGTGTCGAAGGCCGTCGCGATCCTGGCCGGGGCTTGCGCGCTCGCCGCGGTCTTCCTGGCCTGGCAGCGGGCCTGGCCACTGGTCGTGGCGCTGGCCGCTTTGGTCTGCGGCCTGGGGCTGGGCTGGCGCGAGACCACCTTGGCCACGGCACCGGCAAGGGTACCCGAAGACACCCCGCTCGTCGTGATGGGACAGGTGGTGCGGGGCGCCGACTCAGAGGACGCGGTTGCTTCGAACGGATCGCAAACGGCGGAACCGGCGAGTGACCGGCAAGCCTCGACGGCCAGACGTTCTCACCTGCGCGTTGCCGTTGCGCGGGTGGGCGGAAGACCCTGCGAAGGCACCTTGTCGTTACTCGTACTGGGCGGCGCGCCCGACCTCGACCCAGGGGATTGGGTGGAATTCCAGGCGCGCCTCTACGTGCCGCTTGGATTTGCCAATCCCGCAATGCTCGACGCGCGGCTGGTGGCGCGAGGGCAAGGCATCGATTTCGTCGCCTCAGTCCGGGCCGCGAGCGAGATTCGACGGGTACGCGGTTCTGTCGGCCCGCTCGCCCTCTGTCGCCGGTGGGCTGCTCGGCTCAGACGCGCGATGGCGGGAACGATCAGCGGCAGGCTTGGGGAACCGGCCGCCGGCTTTGTCCGAACCATGGTCTTGGGCGAGCGTACCGATGTGCCGGCAGAGGTCGAGGACGGCTTTCGGGCCGCTGGCGCCACGCACGTTCTTTCGGTTTCCGGGCTGCACTTGGCCGTGGTCTTGGCCTTGTTCTTCCAGGCCGCCAAGTGGCTTTTCGGGCGTCGTCCTTCCTGGTCCCTGCGTGTTCCTGCTGCCGTGGCCGCAGCGCTCCTGTCGCTGCCCGCCTGCTTCTTCTATACCCTGCTCACCGGCGAGGCGGTGGCGACGGCTCGGTCGGCCATCATGGCCGCCATGGTGCTCGGGGCCACCATCGTGAATCGCCCGGTCTCACTTCCTACCGGGATCGCGGCGGCCGCCATCGCGTTGCTAGTCCAGTCGCCTCTCGCGCTGCTCGACGTCTCGTTCCAGCTTTCCTTCGCGTCGGTGATCGGGCTCGGGCTGTTCGCAGGTTGGCTGGTGCCAAGGGGTGAGCATCGGAAGCGGCGACGGATCTGGGGATGGGTCGTGCGGTCGTTTTCGGCCAGCTTTGCCGCCAGTCTGGTCACCGGGCCGCTGGTTGCGCACCATTTCGGCGAGATTACGCCCGCCGCGCCGCTCGGGAACCTGGTCCTCGTGCCCGTGGTCGAGCTGGTGGTCTTGCCCTGTGGTCTGGTGGGAGCATTATTGGCTTTGGCGCACTCCTGGCTGGGGGCGATCCCGCTCTGGGTTGCCGGGCTCGGATCACGCCTGGCCTTGATTCTCGCAGAGGTCTTTCGTCGCTGGGCTCCCGTGTTTCTGGCTCGCTGTCCTGACATGACCGAGACGCTGCTGCTGGTCGGTGCGGCCTCATGTCTGCTTCAGGCGGCGGTTTGCCCGGGCGGCCGACGCAAGCGCTGGATCGCCCTGGGAACGGTCGGCGCTCTGCTTGCAGGCGGCAGCCTCGTGTCTTCCTCGATCGCGCGAACGCGAAGTCGCGACCTGCAGGTTACGTTTCTCGACGTTGGCCAAGGCGACTCGGCGTTGGTCCAGGGTCCGGGCGGTTTCACCGCGTTGATTGATGGGGGGGGCCGATACGACAACAGTTTCGACACCGGCGCGCGCATCGTCGAGCCGGTACTGCGGGCCCGCGGCATCACGCGCCTGGACCTGGTCATTCTGTCGCACCCACACCCGGATCACATGAATGGCCTGTTCCGAATCCTGCGGCGATTTCCGGTCGCAGCGCTGTGGCTCAGCGGCGACGACGGAAACAATCCCGCCTTCCGCGACTTGGTCGAGCTGGCGCGCGAACGAGGCGTCGCGATGCCGGTCCCAGGCAGCTTGGCGAGAAACGGAACGGTTGTGCAAGCCATCGGCCCTTGGCGCGACGGCGCCATCGGCGTTCCGCCGGGCCTTTCGGCAAATGACGCCTCGCTGGTGGTTCGGGTAGCCTACGCCGGCCGACAGATCCTCTTCACCGGGGATATTGGCGACCAAGGTGAGGCCGAGCTGCTCCACGCCGGAAAGCCGGACACGGAGCTGCAAAGCGAGGTCGTGAAGGTTCCCCATCATGGCAGTCGCTACGCATCGAGCGACGACTTCATCGATGCGCTTTCTCCGTGGTTAGCGGTGGCTTCGGCGGGCCGATTCAACCGGTTTGGATTGCCCAGCCCAACCGCATTGGCTCGCTACGCCCGGCGCGGAATCTTGGTCCTTCGCACTGACCGCGACGGAGCCGTCACGGTCATCGTCGATCCAACCGGGGATATTCGCGTCAGCTGCATGCGCGGCTCATGCCCAGAAGAGGCTGGTCCGAATCTCTGAGAACGAACGCCGGCCAATCGTGAACCGCCTGCGTCAGGGGCGGCGCTCAGCTTTCGGCGTAGAGTTTCAGCTGCTCGCCGACGACACCTTCGGTGAGCCCGGTCCGCAGGGCATCCTGGAGGCAATCGGCCAGGGTGATCTGCATTTCCTCGACCCCGCCGTCTTGCATTATCTTGTTTAGCAGGGCGCGTGCCTCGGGGCCCTCCTCATCGCGGAGGAACTCCTTGACCATGTCGATCGTGAGCTCGCCCGAAAAGTCGAGCATCGCGTGGTCAAGGAGAAAGGCGATGAGCTGTTTCACAGGAACCTCCAACAGAAGATGGCGCGGAACACAGCTAATACCTCGTAAACGCAGCACAAATCAAGGACATTGCTTCCTCAGGTGAAAGTTTTGTGGGAGCCACACCGACACTTGACTACTCGCCTACAGAGCAGCAGCGTCGGTCGCAGCGGGCGCCTCGCACGGCGAGGCTCGGGCGTGGGTGGCCTGCGCTGGTGGAGCGAGCTAGCCGCATCCAACGGAAAGCGAGCGCGCGGCACGAATGGACATGGGACCTTGAAAGACCGAGTGCAATCCACGGCCTTCCGTCATCCACCGCTTGACTCGGTTGCCGGTTTTTTCTACCGTCCAACTCGTGCCGCCCCGTCGTCACGCTCGGGCGCTCGCGTTGGTGTTTCTTCTCTTGTCCGGCTGCGGGCCCGTCATGTACCTGAGAGAGGTAAGCACTCGTGCGGCCGCATCGCTCGAGCAAGCGAGGGCCGACGGAGCCGAGCGATACGCGCCCTATGAGCTCACGAAGGCAAGCCTCTACTACGACAAGGCCCGCGAGGATGCGGGGTACGCGGACTACCAGCAAGCGATCGACTGGGGACGCCGCAGCCAGGATTGCTCCACGCGTGCCTCGGCGCTCGCGAGGTCGGCCGAGTCCAAGCGCGCGGGGGAGGTTCCCAGGCCGAACCAGACTTGCGGAGAGATCTGAGCGTGGGTAGAGCGATCTGTCGGGCGTCGCTGGCGCTTTCCGTTCTGGCTGGGCTAGGGGCCTGCGCAGGCTCGGACTTGGCGGTCCAGGTGACGGAGGTGCGCACCCGGCTGGCGTCCGCGCGTGCGAACGGTGCCTACCACTGCGCGCCCCGCGAGCTGGCGTCGGGCGAAGCCAATGCCGACTTCGCCGAACGAGAGTTCGACAAGGGCGACTACTTCGCCGCCCGGGACTATTTGGAGCTCGCACAGGCGCAATCCAAGGAGGCTCTACGCCGGGCCACCGACGAGCGGGCTTGTCCCAAGCGGAAACCTGAGCCGCCTCCACAGGATCCTAACGCCGACCGGGATCGCGACGGTGTTCCTGATCGGCTCGACCGTTGCCCCGACGACCCGGAGGATCGCGACGGGTTCGAGGACGACGACGGATGCCCCGATCCCGACAACGACAAAGACGGCATTCCGGACACGCTCGACAAGTGCCCGAACGATCCGGAGGACATGGACGGGTTCGAAGATCAGGACGGTTGCCCGGATCCCGACAACGATCAGGACGGCGTGCCTGATGCGAGCGACCGTTGCCCGAACGAGGCGGGGCCGGCCTCCAACCAGGGTTGCCCGCAAAAGTTCGAGCACATCAAGGTGACCGACCAGAAGATCGAGCTTCGGCAGGCCATCTTCTTCCAGACCGCCAAGTCGGTCATCATGCCGCGCAGCTTCGGTCTGCTCGACGAGGTGGTGGCGGCCTTGAACGGGCGTTCCACCATGCACATCCGTATCGAAGGGCACACCGACAACCGGGGCGGTCGCTCCTACAATTTGCGGCTTTCGCAGGCTAGGGCCGACGCCGTAAAGGCCTATCTGGTCGGCAAAGGAATCAGTAGTGATCGAATGGAAGCAAAAGGGTATGGTCCCGATCAGCCCATTGACGATAACAAGACCGCCGCAGGCCGCGAGCGCAACCGTCGCGTCGAATTCATGATCACGCAGCAATAGGAAGGAATCGCTACTATGGGGACAAAGGAAATAGGGTGGTCGAGCTCCCGAAGTTCACGAGCTCGATTTCTCGCACTCGTTTTGACTGTTTCCAGCCTGGCCATCACCTCGATGGCAGGTAGAGCCTATGCCTTTGACCAGAAGAAGGCGCGCGACAAGATCGTCGAGCTGAACAAGCAGGCACTGTTGTCGTACGAGGCAAAGGACTGGGAGACGGCGCGAGACCTGCTGACCAAGGCCCTCAAGGAGGCCAAGCAGGCCGGCCTCGAAGACGACAAGATGACGGCGCGGACGTACCTCCACCTGGGCGCGGTCTACTTCGTGGGCTTCCAGGACCCGGCGGTGGCGGCGCAAAACTTCACCTTGGCCAAGAAGATCCGGCCCGACATTCAGCTCACGCCCTCCATCGAGACGCCAGAGCTCAAGTCCGCGTTCGACCAGGCCGCGGCCGACACCGAGCCTGCGCCGACGCCGGAACCTGCGAGGCCACAACCGGCAGCGCCGGAACCCGCGCCTTCGCTGGCCGGCGGGAGCGAGCCCGACCTGCCGTCGTCCATGGCCGCGCCACTTATGTGCTCGACCCCGGAAGATGCGCCACCCGGGAAGGAACTGTCGATTCGATGCGCGCTCAAGCCCGGCATCAGCGCGAAGCTCGTGCAGATCCACTATCGCGCCCCCGGGGCGGAGGCCTTTCAAAGCCTGCCCATGCGACGCAGTCCCAAGGGATGGTACCTGGCGACCTTGCCAGGCAGCGCGATGAGGGGCACGAGTATCCAGGTGTTCTACGATGCCCGCGACGGCAACGACAACGAGCTTGCGAGCAACGGACAGGAAGACAACCCGTCGGTGATCGAGGTCCGCAAGCGGGGGGGCGGAGCCGGCGCCGTCGCTGTGGGTGGCGGCGGAGAAGCCGACCCGCTGGCCGGCATCAAGGCACGTCAGGCGATGGAGAAATACGAGGCGGGATTGCATCGCCGACGCGAAGGCGCGGTTTGGTTCGGCTTTGGTGTCGGAACCGGTTGGGGTTGGGCCCCCAAGGGGGATCTGGAATGGGCGAAGGACGATCACGGAAAGCCGATCTCGGTCGGCGCTGTTGCCAGTCCTGCTGGCACGGTCACCTTTTTGCCCGAGATTGGGTGGATGATGGGTGAGAATTTCTCCCTCTCGCTGCAGGCGCGGTTTGAGTGGATCAATCAGGGCCAGGGGCCTGGACCGATTCGCACGGGCGAGCCGAGCACTGGGGCGGTCGCCGGTTTTGCTCGCGGGCTCTGGCACTTCGATCTATCGTCCAGCGGAAACTTCCAGTTTGTGGCCGGGCCGTCGGTGGGCGGTGGCTACATCCGCTTTCCTGTCAAGCCGCAGATCCTCGGCTATGAACAGGATCCGAACGACCCAACCAATCCTCAGCAGGTACCTGATCCTAACAAGACGCTTTCCAAGACCGACACTCGTCCCGTTGGCGTGGTTTTCCTCGGTGCCAGCGGCGCCTTTGTGGTTCATCTGTCCCGTTACTTCGCCCTTGCCCTGGATCTACGGGCCTTGGGCGGATTTCCAAATGTGGGGTTCGTGGTCGAGGGTGCCTTGGGGATCCAGCTCGCGTTCGGTGGCAAGTCTGGCCCGGCGCCCGAGTCCGAGGAAGGGGAAGGCGAGCCAGGGTCGGTCCAGGAAGATGCGCCGACATCGGATGCACCGCCTGCTTCCGACTCGGAGGAGTAGCCGCTGAAGACTCGGCGACGCCAGGCGTTTTCGGTTCACGGCGGGCCGGTCGAGAGTTGGGGCGAGCCCTCCTCGGCCCGCCTGGCGGCCGAGCTGTTTCACGTCGACCCAGGGCTGTCCCGCGCGCTGACCCACGGCTTTCACAGCTACGCGGGCCGCATGCATCCGTCGACCGCGCGTACGGCGGTAGCGGCGCTCTCCAAGCCAGGCCAACGGGTCCTAGATCCGTTCTGCGGCAGCGGAACCGTGCTGGTGGAGGCGATGGTCGCCGGGCGGTCAGCGGTCGGCATCGATGCCAGCCCGTTGGCGGTGCTGGTCGCCAGGGTGCGCTCGACCCCGCTCAACCCGGAAGGCCGCGAGCGGCTGGTCGAGGCAGCCCGTGAGATCGCCACCCTTGCCGCCGAACGCGCGCGCAAGCGAATTCGTCCCGAGATTCCGGCTTGGGCAAGGCGGGAGAACATCCGCTTCTTTCCCCACGTGGCCCTCGAGCTACTGGGCCTACGCGAGCTGGTGGGCGCTACCGCCGAAGATACGGTCGGAGTCGCCCTGCGGGCGTGTTTCTCCTCGATCTTGGTCAAGTTCATGCGCCAGCCCGAATCCCCTTCCGACGAGGTCCATCAGCGCATCGGTCGAGGGGTGCCGTCGAAGTTCTTCGCCGCGCGCGCGTACGAGCTCGCGCAATCCCTGGCGGCGCTGGCGCAGCGGACGCCCGAGGGCACTCGGTTGCCGGAGATCAAGCTGGGCGATGCGCGCTCTCTCGACGGTCTTCGCGACTCTGCCTTCGACCTGGTTTTGTCCTCGCCGCCCTACGCGAGCACCTACGACTACGCCGGGCATCACGACGTGCGCTTTCTGTGGCTCGGGCTGCCGCGTGCGAAGTTCGCCCGGGTTCAGGTCGGCGCGCGCACGGACGACATGGGCTCGCCGGCCAAGCGATGGCAACAGGATCGGCGTCGCTGGTTGGGTGAAATGGGCCGGGTGGCAAAGCCTGGCGCGGCCGTTGTTCTGGTGATGGGCGACGGCGTGGTGGGCAGGGAACCCGAAGATACAGCCGAGGCTATCGGAGGCGCCGCAGCGAATGCCGGCCTCGAGCTGGTGGCGGGGGCGTTTGAATCACGTCCTCCGCGCGACCGCCGCCTGGCCGAGATCTTTGCCGGGCAGCCCAGGCGCGAGCACATCCTGATTCTGCTCAAGTCCTGAACGGGCCGGACGAGAAGCGTCACCTCATCGGGGCAGCAGGGTGGTCGGCTGGTTGCCGTCCCTCGCGCGCTGGATCAGCCTGACGAACGCGCTGGCGGCAGCGGTGCACACCGCTTGCAGCTCCTGGACGCAATCGTCGGGCAGCCTGCTGGCATCGCTCGCATGCGCGTAGACCAGGGAGATCACCCGCTCGCCGATAGTAATCGGAATCACGACCACGTCGGCGGGCGGCTCGGCGTGCAAATACTTCCAAATCTGCGTGTGCAGGTACACGCCCTCCGACGGCGGCGCTCCCCGGAAGGTTGCCACGCGATCCTTCGCCATGCGGAACATGGACGGCATCGACATGGGGAAGGCGATGGTTTCGATGGCGTGCACGTCGACCCCGGGCGCGAATCCTCGCCAAACGTGAGCGTTGTTTCCCCGCAAGAGGAAGACCAAACCGCAGCCGAATCGCGGCAGCATGAAGTCGATCAGGATGTCGGCGACTTGGTCGCGGTTTTCGGCGACCGACAGTCGGTGCACGACGTCTTCCAGGGTGACCGCCGCATCTGGCGACGGCGGCAAAATGCGCGGCTGCTCGACGGAGATCTCGAGCTCCGGATGGGTTGGCCGTCGCACCGGGGCCGATGCGTCCGGACCCGGGGATCTGAGGCCGGACAGCGCGGGAATCTCGCTGGACCCGTACGATCGGGTGTTGCTGCGGGGCCGCGGCTCAGGGCGGGCAGGCCGGTTCAGCTTCACGTCGAGGTTGTAGAAGCGCTTCAGGCTTCGCACGATGGCCAGCTCGGACGCGACCATGGGCTCGACCCTCGCACCCAGGGCGAAGGAGACGTCGTCGACGAGTTGAACGTCCTGGGGCGTGGCCATCGCAACCACGATGCGCTTGACGCCCGATTTCGCCGCAACCAGAGGGATGGCCATGTAGCGCGTTGCCAGCACCGGCCGAAGCATGGGGATGACGTTGGGATCGGCCTTGTCAAAGTGCCTTTGCATGGCCGCAGGGATGCGCATCTGGCGGCTCAGGGCCTCGGCCACCTGGTCCGTGGTAAGTAGTCCCCGCTCGACCAGCTGGGTGCCGATCTTTCCGCCGAGCAGATCGCGGTTCTCCAGCGTGGTCTTGAGCTGCTCGGGGGTGAGCCATCCGAGCTGTATGAGGATTTCGCCGACTCTCATCGTGGGACAGTAACCAGAATCGATTTAGGCGCTAGATTGTCGCAGGTGCGCCTAGAAGAAACCAGGGCTTCTCGTCTAGAACAGCAAGTCTCGCCGTGAGCATCGCCAGAACGAAAGCCAGACAGAACCAAAGACCATCCAGGAGCCTGCCGCCGGATGCTAGAGTACCGCTGGTCGTGGCTCGGCGCACGCCGCTTGAGGCCTTCGCCTGCGCCCTGCTGGCCGCCTATGGGCCCCAGGGCTGGTGGCCCCTTCTGTCCCACAGCGGTAGTAACCCGACCTCGACCGGGCGACTCACCGGCTACCATCCGGGCGATTACAACTACCCTCGGTCCGACGCCGAGCGGTTCGAAATCTGCGTCGGCGCCATCCTCACCCAGAACACCGCGTGGACCAACGTCGAACGCGCGCTCAGCCTGCTCGCACAAGGGCGCCTGCTGGCGCCGGCGAAAATCGTGTCGGCGGCGGACCGCGTGCTTGAAACCGCCATTCGCTCGTCGGGCTACTTCAGGGCCAAGACCAAGAAGCTGCGCGCCTTTGCCCAGTTCTATCTGGGCCTTGCGGGCGGAATCCCAAGTCGCGAAATGCTTTTGGGGGTGTGGGGAATCGGTCCCGAGACCGCCGATAGCATTCGCTTGTATGCCTACGGCGAGCAAGAAATGGTCGTGGATGCGTACACCGTGCGCGTGCTCTGCCACGATGGGTACTGCCGCGAGCCGCTCGATTACGCCCGGGCCAAACGCTATTGCGAGGACCATCTGCCCCGCAGCGTCAAGGGCTACCAGGAGTTCCACGCTCTGATGGTCGAGCACGCAAAGCGTCTGAGCGCGGCGGGTATGCGCTAGCGAAGTATCTTCGCCAACACGGCGTCGAGCTCGTCCAGGGACGCGTAGTAGATTTCGAGATGTCCGCTCTTCGGGCTGGTTTCCACCAGCTTCACCTTGGTGGCCAGGGCGTGCTCCAGCTTGCGAACCAGGTCGCGCACCGCAGGCGATTGCTGGGCGGGAGGGGCTGCGGGGCGGTCGTCGCTCTCGCGCTCGCGCTTGACCAGCGACTCGACCTGCCGCACCGAAAGCCCGCGACTGATCGCCTGCCGGGCCAGCCGCTCGATGGTCGGGTCGCTCTCCAGACCGAGCAAGGCCCGCGCGTGGCCCATGTTGAGGCGGCCGTCGATCACCATGGTGCGCACGGTGGGCGGCAGGCGCAATAGGCGCAGGGCATTCGCCACGGTGCTGCGATCCTTGCCCACCCGGGCCGACAGCGATTCTTGGGTGTAGCCGAACTCCGCCACCAGGCGCTGATAGCCCTCGGCCTCTTCAATCGGATTGAGATCCTCGCGCTGCAGATTCTCGACCAAGGCCATCTCGAAGGCCTGCGATTCGGCCACTTCGCGCACCACCGCAGGCACCTGATGCAAGCCCGCGCGTTGGGCCGCCCGCCACCGGCGTTCGCCGGCCACCAGCTCGAAGCCGCCGCCTTCGCGCACGCGCACCACCAGGGGCTGGATGATGCCCTGGCTACGGATGGATTCGGCCAGCTCGTCCAAACGGGCATCGTCGAAGTGCTTGCGCGGTTGTTTGGCCGAGGGATGGATGCTTTCGATGTCGAGGGTGCGCAGACCGCTGCCCGGTGTCGCGCGCCCGGCCGATTCGGCGGCCGGTGGTATCAGAGCCGCGAGACCGCGCCCGAGCGCCTGCCTTTTTCCCCCGGTGGTCACGAGGGCTTTTCCCCTTCGGGGCTGCGGGTGTGGCGGGTGAGAAACTCGCGGGCAGCTTCCATGTAGCTTTTGGCTCCCTTGGAAGCCACATCGTAGAGCAAGATCGGCTTGCCGAAGGACGGCGCCTCCGAGAGCCGCACGTTGCGCGGAATGGGCGTGTGGTAGACCTTGTCGCCGAAGTGGTTGCGAACCTCGCTTGCGACCTGTTCGGCCAGGTTCTGTCGCATGTCGACCATGCAAAGGATGATGCCCTCGATGTCGAGCCCCGGGTTGAGCGATCGGCCGACCAGGCCGATGGTCGCGCGCAGATCCGACAGCCCTTCGAGGGCGTAGTACTCGCATTGCAGCGGCACCAACACGCCGTCAGCCGCGCACAGGGCGTTCAAGGTCAGAAGCCCGAGCGAAGGAGGCGTGTCGATGATGATGAAGTCGTAGTCCGGGGCCACTAGGCGCAGCGGATCGCGGAGCTTGGTCTCGCGGCTGGGAAGCGGCACCAACTCGATTTCGGCGCCCGCCAAGTCCTGGCCGGAGGAAACCAACTTCAGGAACGGCAGCTCGGTGGCGTGCGTGACTTCGGCGATGGTCTTTCGTCATATGATTGCGTCGTAGACGCTGCCGCCTTCAGCGCCGGCGGCCTGGCGCGCATGGCCCAGACCCGAGG
>CAZBIU010000235.1:0-11125 GCA_964491625.1 uncultured Myxococcales bacterium | reverse complement strand
GTATATGGACCAGGGTTGTCGACTACTCAGCGCAGCCGCCCTTTCACGATCGCGCGCAGACCTACTTGCACAAGCTCTCCACCGGAGATGTTGTGACCCAGTGGGGTGTGCTGAAGAAGTCCTGGTTGCAGGGCTCGCCTTGGGTGCTGCTCGGCTTGGCGGCCGTCCTTCTCGCTTGGTCGCGCAAGGACTTCTTCGCTGCAGGCGCGCGAAACCATTTGCGTCGGATCGTCCTGCCGGTCGGCGCCATGCTCGTGGTTTTTGGTCTGGCCGGCGTGTATCGGCACGATGGCCTGGCGTTCAATCAACGCTATCTTCTGGAGCTCGCGCCCCTCATGGCCATCGCGGTGGCCGTGAGTCTCGCCAACCACCCCCTGCGCTGGCACTGGATTGCATCGGGCTTTGCCGTTGGACTCGTCGCTGCAGCCATCGTCCTGCTCGCGTTCAGGGGCGCGCCCGCATATCGTCTTCAGAGCCTCGTGCCCCTGCTCCTCGGCAGCATTGCAGCCTCGCTAGGGTGTGTGTCTCTCTCCCGGTCACGCTGGAGCGGGCCCGCCGGACTGGCCATTGCGTCGTGCCTTGCTTGGAGTCTCACCATCCACGTTTCGACGGATCTCCGTGGCTCGCGCCTCGCCCGACAGTTCAATCAAAGGCGGCTTCAGCTTGTGGAAGATGTGCTCCCGTCCGCGGGGCCGATGGCGATGCTTGCGGCGGTCGGCCCCCACGACGCCTTTTGTCCGTTGCTCTTGGACCACGACGCCGTCGTCGTCACCGGGACCGATGTCCCGGTTGGGGACCTGCTTTCCGTGCTAGACGCGTTACTCCCAGTCCGACGCGTCTTCGTCTGGCTGGAAGGCTTGCCCGGTGAAACCATCGTGCGTCTGCAGTCCAAGTATCGGATGCAGCCGATGCTTCCCTCGCTGTTGGTCGAGATTGCGAAGTAGACAGCCTCGGCCCGCTCGAAGATGCCAATGACATCGCTAGAATCGATTCGAACCAGATGGCCCGAGCTTCCCGCCCTAGCCGCCAGGGGTGATATTGACAGTGTGACGTCAACCGTTGCCTCCAAGGTCAAGAATGCTCGCCTGATCTATGAGTCGCCGCCCTGGCGCTTGTTCGAGGACCGACTTTCAGAAAGTGGCGCTTCACGGTCATGCGGTCGGCGCAAAGCTGGGACGAGCTGCGCTTCGATGTGGCGATTTCTGGTTCACCCTTGTCCATCGCAGGGGTGAGCTACCCGCATGGGCTCGGAACGCATGCCGACTCGTTCATTCGTTGGCGTGTCGATCGGGCTGGACGCTACTTTGTGGGGGCCTGTGGCATCGACGACCACGAGGCGGCGAGAGGCAAGACCATGTTTCGCATCCGCGACCGCTCGGAGAAGGCCTTATACGAGTCAGGCGAGGTTCTAGGTGGCGAGCTCGCGCGGCGGTTCCGCGTGAGTCTGCTGGGGCGGAAGGAGCTGCTCCTAGAGGTGCGCAAGGTAGACTCGACCGACTACGCCCATGCCGACTGGGTCGACCTGGCGGTGCAAGGCGATCCATAGCCGCCGATTTAGGGCACGACTGCGCGCGAAACCGACACGATCGCACTCAGTCGGACGTCGCGGGACGATTGGCTTGCGCGGAGCTGATAGCTGCCCGGGTCGACCAGCCAGTGGCGATCCCTCGCGTCGAAGTAGGCAAAGGCCCGCGGCGGCAGCTTCAGCAGGACTTCGCGCTCCTCGCCTGGAGCCAGGTCGACCTTGGCGAAGGCGCGCAGCTCTTGCTCGGGCCGGGCGATCGCCGAGGAAGCCGCGTGGACGTACAGCTGCACCACCTCGGCGCCTCGCCGTTCGCCGGTGTTCTTCACTTTCAGACGAACCTCGACCCCGCGCTTCGGATCCCATGTGGAAACGATCAGATCGCGGTATGCGAAGGTGGTGTACGAAAGTCCATACCCGAAGGGGAACAGTGGCTCGACCTTGCGCGTGTCGTACCAGCGATAGCCGACCAGGTTGCCCTCCTTGTAGTTTACTTTCCCATCTCTGCCAGGGAAGTTCCCGAAGGCGGGCTCGTCTTCGAACCGCTTCGGGAAGCTCACCGGCAGCCTGCCCGATGGACTTACCGCGCCCAGCAGCACGTCCACCAGCGCAGTCCCGGCCTCTTGTCCGGGGAACCACGCGTGTAGCACCGCGGCCACCTGGTCGAGCCATGGCATGGCCACCGCCGCACCTGTTGTAGTGATGACCACGAGCTTGGGATTCGCCGCGGCTGCCGCGCGCACGATCTCGTCTTGCCGTCCGGGCAGCGCCAGAGAGGTTCGATCGAGGCCTTCAGTCTCGTCGCCCATTCCGTCGCCGACGGCGGCGATGACGAGGTCGGCGCCGCGCGACACCTCGGCCACCTTGCGCATGGGATCCTTCTCCACCCGTTGCCAGAGCAGCTCGACCGACGCGCCGATGATGGATTCATAGTAGTCGAGGCGAACGTCGTAGGACTTGCCGCCCACCAGCTCGACCTCCACCGACTTGAGCGTCGGCGGGTGCGAGCCCCAGTTGTCCACCACTAGCTTGCCGTCGAGGTAAAGGCGAGCGCCGTCGTCGGAGCGAACCGCGAGCATGTGCAGTCCCGATTTGGGCGGCGTGAGCTTGCCGGTCCAGCGCACCGAGAAGTGGTCGTCGGGCAGGCCGGGCGCCGGCGCGGCCAGCTCCCAGTGGAAATTCACCGTCGGATCCACACGAACCAGCCTCGGCGCGCCCTCGCGGTCCTCGCCGGCAAAGTACTCGCCCAGAAGGCCTTGCCCGGGGTGACCCGGTGCCGGCGTGAGCGCCGAGGCCGGGACGAGCTCCAGCCCGTCCGGCGTGATCTCGCCGGGCGCGTAGTCGACTTGCACCTTGTTGCCGAGCGCTGCGCGAAGCGCATCGACCAGCGTGACCTTGTGGGTGGCATCCACGTGGGCGCTTCCGCCGCCGCCGTCGACCATGACCCCGCGCGGTCCTACCACCGCGATCCTGCGCAGATGGCTGCGGTCGATGGGCAAGGTGCCAGGGGTGTTCTTGAGCAAGACGAAGCCCGAGCGCGCGGCCTCGCGGTTGAGCGCGCGGATTTCCAGGGTATCGATGGCCTCGGGGTGCTCCGTCGCGTCCTCGTCGAGGTGAAGCGCCGCGATGGCGCGCAGCTGGCGCCGAACCATCTGGTCAAGCTGGTCCGGTTCGATCTCATTTTTCGCCAGCGCGGCCTTGATCGCCTCGAGTGAGAACCAGATTCCTTTGGGCATTTCGAGGTCAAGACCGGCAAGCATGGAGGGCACCGTGCTGTGGGTCGCGCCCCAGTCGGACATCACCAGGCCGCGGAATCCGAAGTCGCGCCGAAGTGTGCGGTCGAGCAGGTCCGGATTTTCGCACGCGTACATGCCGCCCAGGCGGTTGTACGCGCACATCACCGCCCAAATCGACGCCTGCTTGACCGCGGCCTCGAAGGCCGGCAAGTAGATCTCGTGCATGGCGCGTGCGTCGACCTCGGCGCTGATGGACATGCGCTCGGTTTCCTGGTTGTTGGCCGCGAAGTGCTTGATGGTCGCCATCACGCCCTGGCTCTGCACGCCGTGGATGTAGGCGACTGCCATGCGCGCGGCGAGCTCTGGGTCTTCGCCGTAGTATTCGAAGTTGCGCCCGCAGAGCGCCGAGCGTGCGATGTTGACCGCGGGCCCGAGGATCACGTTTTTGCCGTGCCCCTTGGTTTCCCGCGCGATGGCCTCGCCCACCCGCTCGACCAGCGCGGGATCGAAGGTCGCCGCCAACAGCGAACCGGCCGGAAACGCTGTCGCCTGCCCTGTGCGCACGCCGATTGGCCCGTCGGTCATCCGCAAAGCCGGAACATGCAGCCGCGGCACCCCGGCCGTATCGAACAGGTTGCCGGCCACGAGCGCGATCTTCTCGTCCTGGGTCATGGCGAAAAGCCACGCGTCGGCCTGGTGATCCTCCGGCAACATGCAGGCGGGCGCCTCCGCCACGGGACATGGCGCGGTGGCAGGCTGCGGCTGCGCGGCCTTTGTGCTCGACGCGCAGCCGAACAGCAAGGGCGAGAAGACCAATCCGACGGTGAAGACAGCTTGGCGGGTAAGCATGGCTTTCATGATTGAGCCCAGGTGCTACGCCAAGTTCGGCCGGTTCGCAATGCCGACGGAGGCAACTGGGACTCGGAGCAGGGCGAGGTTCATCCAGAGATGACATTGTCGCGCGTGCTCTCGATCGTGTCTTTACATCGATGACGTGCGACTCTGTGGCCTTCAACCTTCCGAAAAGAAACGACAGCGTCTCAGAATTTTGAGATCCCCGGTAGGATAAGTACGCGACAGGTTGGGCGGGCAGCCGGACCACGGATTGGCCTGTAACTTGCTGCTAGCTTGCCCAACCAAACCCGGAGCCA
Organism: uncultured Myxococcales bacterium; assembly: GCA_964491625.1. Taxonomy (GTDB): domain Bacteria; phylum Myxococcota_A; class Polyangia; order Fen-1088; family Fen-1088; genus Fen-1118. Next base: position 6,716 of record CAZBIU010000235.1, on the reverse strand, counting down.
ACCATGACCCATTCGATTCCAGCGGCGATCCTTGGCCTTATTCTTGTCCTCTCCACCGCCGGTTGCCCATCAACCAGCGACGGCGTAGCCGACCGCGATGCAAGCGCCGATGCCGGGGATGCATGCACAACCGACGCCGATTGCCACTCGGGTTGGATGTGCGGCTATGCGGTTGCCGATAGCTGCGCGGCGAAGGGCGTGTGTGTGATCAGCAATTGCCAGGGCAATGGGTGTATCACCCCGGCGGGGATGTGTGGATGCAACGGTCAAACGATCCTTCCCATTCAAAGCCAAAGCTCCGGCAATTCCATGACCATCGTCTATGCGTCGGCACCGTCGTCCGGAAAGATTGGCCCGTGCTCGGGGATCCCGGCTGCCGATGCCGCGGTGAACGCCACGGGCGGCGTGGGTGGCGGACTCGGGGGTGGAATCGATGACGGCGGGGTAGGTGGTACGGGAGGCTCCGCGGGCTCCACCGGCACGACAGTCGCTCTTCTAGGATCATTCAAGGCCACCGGTAGCATGACTGCGCCGAGGGATGGCCACACGGCAACCCTGTTGAAGGATGGAAGGGTGCTCATCGCCGGTGGAGAGCACGCTGGGGTTTCAATCCTCACCAGTGCTGAATTGTACGATCCAGTCCCTGGAACCTTCACGGCAACCGGCAGCTTGACAGTGATGCGGGGAAGGCTGGCTACCGCGACGTTGTTGCCCAGCGGGAAGGTCCTTATTGTCGGCGGATACTACTTTCAAACCTTGTCGAGCGCGGAGCTATACGACCCGACCACCGGAACCTTCACGGCGACTGGCGGCATGATCACCGCCCGGGACGGCCACACGGCGACGCTACTGACCAACGGGAAGGTGCTCATCTCGGGCGGCGAGGTGGGAGGCATGACGAGCGCCAGCGGGTCGACAACACTTACAACCCTGGCGAGCGCGGAGCTTTACGATCCAGTCACCGAGACATTTACCGCCACCGGCAGCATGAAAGCCGCGAGGAGGTTCCACACCGCCACATCGCTGAACGATGGCAAGGTTCTCCTGGCCGGTTCCGACAGCGCGGATGCGAGCGCGGAGCTTTACGACCCCACCACCGGGACCTTTGCGACGACCGGAAGCATGACGGTTTCGAGAAACGGCCTAACCGCGACCTTGTTGTCAGATGGCAGGGTGTTTGTCGCCGGAGGGCAGCCCACGCTCGGTGCCAACTATTTGTCGAGCACAGAGCTGTACGATCCGTCGGCAGGACTGTTCACCGCATCTGGCCCCATGACCGTGCAACGGGCCGGTCATACGGCGACCTTGTTGGCCGCTGGTCAAGTCCTTGTGACCGGAGGACAAGACATCACGGTGCTCGCAGAATTCCTTCCCAGCGCCGAGCTGTATGACCCAGGGACCGGAACCTTCAAGGCCACTGGAAGCCTGACTGTACCTCGGAAGTACTACACGGCAACCCGGCTCGGCGATGGGCGAGCTCTGATCGTAGGCGGCAACGACATCGTCACGGGCGAGTCCCTTGCCAGTGCCGAGCTGTATCAGTAGGCCTGCGGACGGCTCCGTGCCTGAACCGCAAGGGAATGAAGGATTTTGCCCGATGGTATCGAGGAACACGGTGGACGCCGTCAGAGTCAATCAGCAGAATGACGTCGCCGTTGAGAGTTGGCGCCGTAGGCTCGCAACGCGCGGTTCAGATCTCCTCGATCAGAATCTCGCGCTTGCGGGCCGCCTTGTGATGGGCGGGCTCGGCGATGAGGCGTGAGACGCCCCAGGCGGAAACGAACTGGCCCTCGCGTCCCAGGCCTGGGAGGTTTTCATTGCTAGCCAGGTAGACGTTCTTGAACCCGGTGCTGTGCGGGGCGCCGCCCAGGCCCAGCATGCGCTGAAGGTCGCAGCTCAAGGCCGGCGCCATGGGCGTCGGACGTAGGCTGGGCAGGCGACCAGCTTGCAAAGCCTCGGGCTTCGCTGCTGGACCCAGCTCGGGCGGCAGGCCGTCGTGGGGTGACGCCACCGCGATGAGATGTTGGTCGTAGAACGGCATGATGCGGGCGAGCTCTTCGCGCAGGCGCGCGCGCACGACCGACAGATAGCCGAGGCTTTCGCTGGCCGACGCCGTGACCAGGCACTCGATCCAGATCGGGAACTGGTTCGTGTGGCGCGGTGGAGGCAAGCCCACCGTAATCATCATGGCGTTTTCTTCCAGATTGGGTTTGGCCGGATCGCGAACCGCGATCACCCGCGGCCCCATGCCTTCGGGCAGGGCTTGCGGGCGCAGCAGCATGCACAGGATGTAGCGGTAGCAGGCCGGCCTGATCGACGATGCGATTTCGCGTAGGCGCCGCGGTGAATCGCTGCCCGCGAGCGCCGCCAGCGACGACGCCGACGCGGCCCAGATGAGGGTTCCGAAGCCGATAGTTTCGTTGCGCGGACGCACCCGCAGGCCGCACAGGTTTCCGCGCCGCCAGACCAATTCGGTCGGAGTGACGCTTTCGCGAATCTCCCCCGAAAAGGTGCTGATCTTGTCGAGGAACAAGGCGCGCAGATCCGCATCGGTGGCCAGCCTGTGGAAGCCCTTGCGGGCAACGTCGTAGGCGCGTGCCTGCGCCAGCGAACCCAGGTCGGCAGGCGCGAAGCTGGTGGCCAGCGCCCCCAGCGTGGCGATGCCGGCGCGAATCGGATGGTAAGCCCCAAGCGGCGCCAGCAGATCGGCGTCGGGCGGCGGCAGTTGCGCCTGAATCCGGCTGACGTCTCGGCGTTCCCAGAAGCCCTGCGGGGGAAGCGTCATGTCCGAGCCGAGTAGCGGATCGAGAATGGCGCTGGTGGCGCGCAGGCGGCCGAGGATCGGCTCGATGGTGGCGTGGTCGTCGGGAAACTCGCGCGAGATCTCGGCCATCACCGCTTCCACACCCGACGAGAACTCGACCCGATGCCCGGGAAAGACGAACTGCAGCGACGGCTGCGCCTGGGGCGCGCGCCTGCGGATGATCTGTGTGTGCCCAAGCTCGCGCAGCACGCGGGCCACCGGCTCCGAATCCGGCGGGGGCAGGGTGCCTGGCTCGCGCGCCAGGGTATAGGGACCCGCCGCAAAAGTCGCGGGAACCTGGTCGTGGCCGCACAGGAGCACGCGCAGTCCTCGACGCCCGAGCAGACTGGCGGTTATCAGCCCGGTCAGCTCGGATCCGTACACCACGACGTCGAAGTAGTTTGTGTCCAAGGCGAGGTGCGCAGTTTCCGGCCCTCGGGGTAAGCGAGTCAACAGACAAGTCGCGGCAAGAATCGGCGATTCGTCGATCCGGTTGACATGGCAGCCCCGGCAGTCGAAATTGGCGCCTCTGCCGCAGCAGATCACCATGGCCTGGTACAAGCGAACCCCAAAGACAATCGAAGAACCCCAGATCGAGAAGCGCAGCATCCCGGCGGGCGTGTTCACCAAGTGCCCAAGCTGCAATTCCGCTCTGCTCACCGCCGATGTGCACAGGAACCTCGACGTGTGTCCGTCGTGCGATCACCACTTCGCCATGGCCACGCGTGATCGCATCGCCGCCATGATGGACGAAGGAAGCATGGTGGAATTCGACCACGGCGTGGAGAGCATCGACCCGCTCGGCTTCCGCGATTCCAAGCGCTACAGCGACCGCATCAAGTCGTCGCGCAAGTCGAGCGGCGAGGTCGAGGCGCTCATCGCGTTGGCCGGTCGTATCGAAGGCGTCGAGGTCGAGACCGGCTTCTTCGTATTCGAGTTCATGGGCGGCTCCATGGGCTCCGTGGTCGGCGAGAAGATCACCCGCGTATTCGAGCGCGCGCTCGACCGGAGGGTGCCGGCGCTCATCTTCGCGGCGTCGGGCGGCGCACGCATGCAGGAAGGCATCCTGTCGCTGATGCAGATGGCAAAGACCAGCGCCGCCATCGCCCGCCTGCGCGAGGCGCGGATTCCGTACCTGTCGATTCTGCTGCATCCCACCACCGGCGGCGTCGCGGCCAGCTTTTCGATGTTGGGCGACATCCACATCGCCGAGCCCAAGGCGCTGATCGGGTTTGCCGGCCCACGCGTCATCCAGAACACGATTCGCCAGAGTCTGCCGCCGGGGTTCCAGCGGTCGGAGTTTCTGCGCGATCACGGCTTCGTCGACATGATCGTGCCGCGCAAGGAGTTGAAATCGACCATCGCTTTTTGTCTGCGTTGGCTTGGCGCACGCCCGCTCGATGGGCGAAACTGATCGGTAGGATGATCTCGCAACCATCTGCGCCGGGCGCCGGCGACGCCTATCGTCGTTTCTTGGCTCGGCTGGTGCAGGTTCGTAGCCAGGGGGTTTTGCTTGGCCTCGATCGCATGCGTTTGGCCCTGGAACGGGTCGGACATCCCGAGCTGCGCGTGCCGGCCGTGCACATCGCAGGTACCAACGGCAAGGGCTCGTGCGCGGCCCTCTGCGATTCGATTTTGCGCCAAGCTGGTTTTCGCACCGGTCTTTTCACCTCGCCTCACCTCACCCGTTTCACCGAGCGGATCCGCATCAACGGCCTGGAGGTCGACGGCGACCACCTGGCCGAGCTCGACCTGGCGGTGGAAGCAACCTCGGTTCCGCTGACCTATTTCGAGGTTGCGACCCTACTCGCATTCTTGGCGTTCGCCGAAGCGCGAGTCGACGTCGCGATCCTCGAAACCGGCCTCGGCGGGCGCCTCGACGCCACCGCTACCTGTCGTCCCGTGGCAACGGCCATCACCAGCATCGCGCTCGATCACGAGGCCATTTTGGGCCGCACCATCCCCGAAATAGCCTTCGAAAAAGCCAGCATCGCTCGCCTGGGTGTGCCGATGTTCTTGGGGCCGCTTGCTCCCGAGGCCGAGGCGCGCGCACGGGAGGTGGCGCGTGCGGCCGGAGCCCCCGTCCTCGGGCCGGGCACCGGCTATCCTCCTGCTCCCGCGTCCCCCGCGCTCGCAGGCCCGCACCAACTGGCCAACGCCGCGATTGCGGTAGCCATGGGCCGTCACGCGGCCCGAGTGCTTGGGCGGCCATTGTCGGACGCAGCCGTGCTGCAAGGCTTGGCCGAGGTGCGCTGGCCGGGCCGGCTAGAACGGATTGGCGACGTCCTTTTCGATTGCGCGCACAACGTGGAAGGCACGCAGGCGCTCGTCGCAGGGTTGCCCGAATGTCCTTGCCGCGTGCTGATCACCTCCATCGTGCGCGACAAGAACGCGGCCGGCATGCTGGCCGTGCTGGCGCCGCACTTCGATCGCGTCATCGCCACCCGCTCTCCCAGCGAACGGGCGATGGATCCGGCCCGTCTGGCCGAGCTGGTGGCGCACACCCGGGCAGGGGATCGTCAAGTCGTGTGCGAGGCGGATCTGTGCCAAGCGCTCGCGTCGGCCCTCGCCCATGCGCGTGAGGAGGCTGGCGGGTTGGTGGTGGTGGCCGGATCCATCTTCCTGGTCGGCGCTCTGCGGCGTCTGCTGCTCGACGGTCCCGGAGGCACACTCGAAGGTGCCATCGACGCCTCCGACCCACTCCCGTAACCCAAGGCGGCATTTGCCGAAACCCCGAAACGGGGCTTATGATGGTGGCGGGGCAAGGCAAAGTGCGCGTAACCACCCATCTTCCGAGCATCACTTTTCTTCTGTCTGCAGGCGCCGTCTGCACGTTCGTTGGGGCCAGCCCGGCGCTCGCAGATCCACTGGCCGAGCCGACACCGATCGAGCGCGCCGCGGGCACGCCTCCGGCGGCGGAGTCAGCCCAGAAGTACGACGGCGTCGTGCCCGGGCCGACCGGGAGGAATCCGCTTCCCGCGGCGCCCGCGGGTGGCCCGTATCTGGTCTGGACTGGCTTTCAGATGACCGCCGCCGGCTCGCAGGTGTTCTTGCAGACCACGCGCCCGGTGGAATACGACGAAAAGGCCGGGGCCAGGACCAAGTCGGGCAAGTCGGCCCTTAGCATCGTGCTGCGGGGCTGCCGCATCCACATGGCCAACAATCGGCGCAAGATCGACACGCGGTTTTTCGCGACGCCGGTGTCGTCGATTTCGGCCAAGCAGAAGGGGCACGACATCGAGATTCGCATCGCCTTGCGCGAGGGTGCCGAGGCCACGCCCCACACCCAGGCGGGGCCCGACGGAACCCAATTCCTGGTGCTGGACTTTCCGCCTGGCAAGGCTGCGCCTGAGCCAAGCGCTTTGCAAGACATGGCCGCTGCGGATTCGCCCGACGGCCAGGCCCGAGGTGACGAACAAGAGCTGCCCAAGGCCGGCAGAGCTCGCAAGGCCGCAGCTAAGGCAGCCGACAAATCCTCCGAATAGGACTCTGTGTCGATAAGGAGTGCATTATGAATCGAGCTTACCCGTGGTGCGCGGCAGGCGCATTGGTCGCAACGGCCCTCGCCCTGGCGGGCTGTTCCAGCGGAGACAATCCCGTCCTCTCCTCCGGTGTTGTGGGCCCCGACGCCGCCAATCGGGGGATGCTGATCCCGCCGGATGCAGCGCCCCTGGAGGTCCAGGTCGGGAGCGACGCACGCGACGCCGGTGCCGACACGACGATCGCCAACGACGCGTCCGAGAACGATGCGCCAGTCATCAATGGGTCCGGCTACGATGGTGCTGGCTACGACGGCGCCTACGACGCGGGACCGGTGGTCGACGTTGCACTGCCGCCTATCGTCACCGTGACGATTCTGTGGCCGACCGCGGGCTCGCCGGACGGTGGCGCGGATGACGGTGGCGCGCAGATC
>CAZBIU010000234.1:0-11139 GCA_964491625.1 uncultured Myxococcales bacterium | reverse complement strand
TTCCGATCTCAGAAGCTCGATGGCGGGGTAGCGCGACGAAGGGCTGGTGCCGGACAGAAGCTGCTGGGTCAGCACCGCGCGCAGCGATCCGGCGACCTGCTGCCGAATCTGCGCCTGCTGGTGCTCGGGAAAGATGTCGATGATGCGGTCGATGGCCATCGCCGCGCTGCCGCTGTGAAGGGTGGACAGCACCAGGTGTCCGGTTTCCGCGGCGGTCAGCGCCAGCGCCGCGGTCTCGCGATCGCGCATTTCTCCGACCAGGATGATGTCGGGGCACTCACGCAGGGCCGCGCGCAGGCCGGAGGCAAAGCTTTCGACGTGGGTGCCCACCTCGCGCTGGTGAATCAGACAGCGGCGCGGCTGGTACACGAACTCGATGGGATCCTCCAGAGTAATGACGTGGCTTGGGCGGGTGCGGTTGACCCGTTCGAGCAACGCCGCCAGGGTGGTCGATTTGCCCGCGCCCGTCGATCCCACCACCAACACCATGCCGCCCGAGGCATTGGCCAGGTTACCGATGCTTTCCGGCAGATTCAGCTCGGCAAGCGAAGGCGCGCGGCGGCTCACCGGCCGCAAGGCCACCGCCAGCCCGTGGGTCTGTGTGAAGACGTTGACGCGAAATCGTTGTGCGCCCTCGTCGTCGACCTCGGGGCCGACCCACGGCGCGTCCACGCTGCCGGAGCTCTCCAGAATTTGCCGGCGCCGGCCATCGAGAATCGAATCGACGAAGGCGCGAATTTCGGATTCGCCAATCGTGTTGACCGATGAAGCGGAGAACCCATCCGCCGTGCGCAGCCACAGCGGCTGCCCGGAGGATGCGACGATGTCCGAGACGCCGCTGCTTGCGGCGCGGGCGATGGTCATGGCCAGGCGCGAGGCCAGCGCCGCCTGCGCGGGATCGAGAGCCGGCGCGGCAACCGGCGGTGCCGGCGTGGCGCTTGCAACCTCGGACGCGGAAACTGGCGCGGAAGCCGGTGGGGGTGGGGCCGGCGAGGGCACGGGTGCTGCGGCTGGCTTTGCCACTCCGGCAGCTCCACGCCGCAGCTTGAGTGACAGATTGTCTCCGCTCTTGCGCACCTCAACCGCGAAGCTTCCTGCCGAACCTGCGCGGTAAATCGTGTCGCAAGCGCCCGAGGCGTTCAGGGTGGCAAGCTCCTCCTGGCTCAGCACTTCGCCGGCGAAGGTTTCAAGCGTGAGCAGGCTCATCGGCGGCATGGTAAGCCCTCGCCCCTTGCCGCCAATCATCGTGGGCGCCTCGCGTGCGCGCAGGACGACGCCGCTCGCCTGTTGTGCGTCTATCAATGCCAGGAGCGAATCGATGGCAGCCATGGTGCACCGAATAGCAAGAGTCGGGCCGGATTGGGTGTACGAAGCGTAGCACTCTCGACCGGCGGTCGCGACTGCGCAGTCTGCGAAGCAACCGCCTGCGCTCCTCGCGGCGGATCTAAGGGACCCTCCCGCTTTGCTTAGTAGGTTACCCGCGCCGTGATTCCGGGCGATGCTGCCGCGATCGGCGCGACGGTGACGCTCTTGCCTTCGACGACGAAGAGAATTCCCGTGGTGACCGCGGCGGCGCCCGAGAGCGCCCACAGGATGTTCGCCGTGGTCTTGCGGTCGGTGACGCTGGAGATGTCGCTCTCGCTGCAACCTGGGTAGCCCGTGCTGGCGCTGCCGCACGATCGGTTGAGCGAATCGTACTTGGATTGCATCGAGGCACCCACGATAGCGGCGGCGGCGACCAGTGCCACGGTCGAGCCCGCGGCGACCCAGGTCCAGGTGCGGCCCAGCAACCAACCCTGGCTGGCTGGGCGGGATTCGGAGGATTCGGCAACGGTTGCTGAATCCGTGGCGATCGGGTTCGCGACGGTTCCGGCCCGTGCCTGGGACTTGGGCCTGGGTGCCTGGGTGATGGGAATCGAGCTCAGCGGTCGAAGCTCAAGCACCACGTTGATGATTGAGCCGGCCCCGACCTCCACATCCTGAACCACCGGGATCGTGTCGGCGTGGCGTGCGGTGACCTGATGCTTGCCCGGCTCCGCCCAAACCAGATCGGCGAGCGGTGACAGTCCGACGACTTTGCCGTCGACGCTGATCTCTGCCCGCGCGGTGGAGCACTCGATGTGCATTCGACCCAGCCTGGCCTGCAGGTCGGCCATCAAGGTGTGCACCTCGGTGGTCATCTCGGCCAAGGCGTCCGGCGCCTGCATCAAGTAGCGCTCGAAGCTTTCCATAGCCTCGGCCAACCTGCCCAAGGCCTGGTTGGTCTGCGCGATGTTGTACAGGAGCTTGGGGCTGGCGTAGGCGGCATAGGCCTGGGTGAACTTCTCCAGTGCCGGTGCGAATTCGCCTTGGTTGAAGAGCCTGGTTCCTTCGCTGAGGAGATTCTGTGCCACGGACTTGGCTTCGGGGGTCGCCGCGGGAGCAGTGTTTTGCGCCAGGATTGCGAGCAAGACGAAGGACGATGTGGTCATGGCTATAGTTCCTCAAACAGACGGTGTTTCGGTTGCGCACGCATCGCTCGGCTCTTGGGCTTGCCGGTGGTATGACCTCGAGGGCCGAGGTCTTTGCCTGCCTTGGGCTTCGCGGTTTTTTCGGACGATGGGTGAAGTTGGTTGGGCTCGCCGGCGGGGGTCGGACTGGCCGTGGCTACCGGGGTAGGGGTGACGGACGGGCGGGATTCGGACGGCAACTCGACCACGTTCGGATGGGATGCCACAGGGGCGAGCTCGGGACGTCGTTGGTTGGGTGCCGCGGGCGACTGCCATCGCGAAATCCCGATCGCGGCCAACGCCACCGCGACCACTGCGGTCGCCACGAGCGCCCAGTATCGCGTCCCGGGCCTGCGAACAATGTGATCGGTGATGGGCGTAAGCGAGACATCGGCGGCCGGCGCCGGGAAGGTCGCCGCCACAGCAGGGGAGTCGTGGCCGGGCGTCGACCGCCCGGGTGGCATGGCGGGCAGAGGCGGATCCGATGCGACGGTGATCCTGACCGGCGTCGGAGTCGTTTCGGGCGTGTAGCCGAGCACGGCAGATTCGAATGCGCGGGCAAAATCCCGAATCGACGGGTAGCGGTCGACATGGCGCCGGGAAAGGGCGCGTCGAAGAACCTCTTCGGCCTCTGGGCTAAGCTCGGGAACCTCCCTGAGCAGCGACGGCGGATCGATGCGCGTGATTTGGTAGAAGAGCGCCGTGACGTCGTCGGCGACAAACGGCGGGTGCCCGCATAGCATTTCCCAAGCGATGCACGCCATCGACCACTGATCGGCCCTGTGGTCGGTGTCGTCGGCCCGGCCGGTCGCCTGCTCGGGGCTCATGTACGACGGCGTTCCCACCACCGACCGGACGCCGGTCAGCCGCCGGGTGCTGGCGGCCTTGATCTTGGAGATTCCGAAATCGAGCACCTTGACGAACTCGGGCTCGCCCGGTACCTGCAGCAAGAAGATATTGGCCGGTTTCAGATCGCGGTGAACGATGGCTTGCGCGTGGGCAGCGCCCAGCGCCGAGGCGGCTTGCATCACAATCCGAGCGGCGACTTCCTGGGGAAGCTGCGTGACTCGCTGTAGGCGCTGGTCCAGATCCTCGCCGTCCAGGAACTCCATGACCAGGTAGGGCTGGCCGGATTCTGCGGTCCCGAAGTCGACCACGTTGACCAGGTGGGGATGGCCCAGCTTGGACGTGATCTCGGCCTCTTGGTGGAAGCGCATCAGCGACACCATGTCGGCGACTTCATTCTTCGACATCAGCTTGATGGCCACCCGCTTGTTGAGGCGAAGCTGAATCGCCTCGTAAACCGCGCCCATCCCACCTTGCCCGATCAGGCGCACCAGCCGGTACGCCCCTTCCAGCACCGTGCCGGCCAGGTCAGGCGCACGCTCGGCTGAAGAGATCATGGCTTATCCCCCTTGCCGCATCGGTTGCGGCAAGACGAGCGCTGGGTTCTGAGTGACTCACGCAAGGCGCGACCAACATCCAAGTCGTACCCAGTGTGAAGCGGCAGATTGGGGCGATTTCTAAAGCGCAGCCGCGCCTCGGACGTCAACATTTTGACGCTTGCGAAGACGCTGGCAGATCGGCGCAGCTACACGCGAAACAGCTCGGTGGAAAGGTACTTCTCCCCGCGATCCGGGAAGATGGTCACGATGGTGCCGGAGTCGATCTCCGACGCGAGCTTGCGCGCGGCATAGAGCGCGGCGCCGCTGCTCATGCCGGCGAAGATGCCTTCTTCCCGCGCGATCTGCCTCGCCAGCTCGAAGGCGTCTTCGCTTTCGACCATAATGTGCCGGTCGATCTTGGCGGCGTCGTAGATGGCGGGGACGATGGCTTCTTCAAGGTTCTTGAGGCCTTGGATGTAGTGCCCGCGCACGGGATGCGCGCTGACGATTTTCACCTCGGGAAGCTTTTCCTTAAGGGCGAGGCCGACGCCCATCAAGGTGCCGCTGGTGCCCAGCGACGACACGAAGTAGTCCAGCGCGCCGCCCGTCTGGCGCAGGATCTCCTGCGCGGTACCCAGATAATGGGCGAGCTGGTTGTAGCGGTTGGAGAACTGGTCGGGCATGAAGTACTTGCTCGGGTTGTCGCGAACCAGCTCGCGCGCCTTCATGATGGCGCCGTCGGTGCCGAGCTGCGCGTCGGTCAGGGTGACCTGCGCGCCGAAGGCGGCAATCATCTTACGTCGCTCGACGGACACCGCGTGGCTCATCACAATCTCGACCGCGTAGCCCTTGACCGCGCCGATCATGGCCAGCGCGATGCCGGTGTTCCCGCTGGTCGGCTCCAGAATGATTTTGTCGTGGGTCAGCGAGCCTTCCTCTTCGGCCTGCTCGATCATCTTGAGCGCGATGCGATCCTTGATGCTTCCGGTTGGGTTCATGCCCTCCAGCTTGGCCAGCAGCGTGACCTTCGGGTTAGGACACAGGCGCCCAATGCGGACCATCGGCGTTCCGCCGATGAGATCGAGGATGGATTTCGCAGGCATGGTGACCGTCGGTGGCGAGGGCTTTTGCATCATGATCGGGTTTGGCCGGCAGCGCCCCGGCCGACAGTTAGGCTTCCGCGGCGTACTCGTCGAACAGCTCTTCCATGCGGCCGAGCACGTCGGCCATGGTCTTCTCGTCGGGCAGAAGGGTGATGCGGAAGTGGTTGCGGTACGGGACATTGAAGCTGGTGCCGGGCGCGACCAGCACGTGCTTGCGTTCAAGCAGGTCGATGCCGAATTTCTGGTCGTCGAAGCCGGGCAGCTTGTCCAGGTCGACGCCGGGGAAGGCGTAGATCGCGCCTCGGGGCGGCAACACGGTTAGGTACTTGCTACGCTTCACGCCGTCCAAGACCGCGGCGCGGGTTTGGTAGAGGCGCCCGCCCGGCTTGGTCAGGTCGTGGATGGACTGGTAGCCGCCGAGCGCGGTCTGCACTGCCCACTGGCCGACCACGTTCGAGCACAGACGTAGCGACATCAGGGTGTCGAGGCCAAGCAGGTACTCGGCCGCGCGATCCTTCTCGCCCGAGAAGCTGAGCCAGCCCACGCGGAAGCCGCACGACCGGTACACCTTGGACAGGCCCGAGAAGGTGCCGCACAGGGAGTGCTTCACCAGGGTCGCAAGCGGCGTGTACTGGGCGCTTTCGTAAGTGATTTGGTCGTAGATCTCGTCGCTGAAGACCACCAGGTCGTGCTCTTCCGCGATGGCCACCATCTCTTGCAAGACCTCGCGCGGATACACGGCCCCAGTGGGGTTGTTGGGCGAGATGATGACGATCGCGCGGGTACGCGGCGTGACCAGCTTGCGAAGCGCCTCGAGGTCGGGCAGCCAGTCCAACTCGCGCCGGCAGGGGTAATGCACTGCCTTGCCGTCGTTTAGGTGAGTGGCCGCAGTCCACAGCGGATAGTCGGGGCTGGGCACCAGGACCTCGTCGCCTTCGTTGAGCAGCGCGCGCAGCGAGAAGAGGATCAGCTCGCTTACCCCGTTGCCCATGAAGACGTCCTCGGCAGTGGTGTCCATCACGCCGCGGCTCTGCTGCTGCATGACCACCGCTTCGCGGGCCGGGAAGATGCCTTTCTGGTGACAGTAGGCGTCGGACTCACGCAGGTTTTCGATCATCGCCTGGCGCATGGTTTCAGGCGCGCGGAACCCGAAGGCGCCCGGGTTGCCGATGTTCAGCTTGATGATTTCGTGGCCCGCCTTTTCCAGCTCCGCAGCCCGACGGGCCAGCGGTCCGCGAATTTCGTAGCGGACGTTGGCGAGCTGGTTGCTGGGTTTGACGCTGCTGGTAGGCATGGCGGACACCGGAGAATAGTCCAGGTTCCGCCCCCGGCAAAGCATCGCGCACGGCGGGGTAGGGAACTGGCGACAAAGGTACGAGATCACGGCCGAAATCTGTGATGGATGAGGCTGCGGTTTTCGCCGTCGAGGTCCGGTGTGGGATTGCTCACGGCGGTCGTGCTATGTCTCTGCCACTTTTTTCCCTTTCACCCGAGCAAGGTTGTTTATCTATCGTGACATCACGACGATTTCTTAGGACGGCAGTTCTGGCGATTTCGGCAGGCTTCGCCCTGCACGCCTGCGCGGGGGCGCAGGTGGGGGGCGACAATGGCGCGGGTGGTTCGGGCCAACCGCCCGGCGGGGGTAGCGGCGGGACGAACATCTCGTTGACCAGCCCGCTGTCCGACGCGGGGATTGGCTTGCCCGATGTGCAAGCCTCGAAGCCCGACCTTCCGCCCTGTTCGGTCGCCTATCGCCAGGACGACGCCGGCAACTACTTCTGTTGTCCCACGCCCTTGCGAATTCTGTCCCTCGGTCAGCCGGCAAGCTACGGCAGCGGCACCGGCGACAGCACCGACGCCTTCCAGGCATTCATGAACGGCAACACCAATGGCACCGCGACCATGGACATGCTGAAGACCTTCCAGCACATCACCGCCGACCTCCTCAGCAATTATGACCTCGTGATCTTGCAGGCCCTCTACACACAGAAGCCGTACAACCCCTCCAGCGACCTGTGGGCCTACAACGACACCGACGCGGCGGTACTTCGCGACTGGGTGAAGAACAAGGGCGGCGCGATTGTGTCGATGTCGGGCTATTTCAGCGACACCGCTGTGGAGATCCAACCTCTCAATGAGCTGCTGACTGGCAGCGATCATTGGAGCGGGATCACGTACAACGGGGACGACACGTTCGCGAATTGTCCGAACAATCTGTGTTACTGTACCGACAGCTCGGTCGGGTTTGGCGGCTGGCAGACCGACTATGCGGACTCTCCGGCGCTGACGCACGACTTGAAGGAGGTCGGCGTCTTCCACGGCCGGTCGCTCACCTGCAGCGGGTCGGACTGTCAGGTCTTTGCCAAGGATCCTACCGCAGGGATCGTGGGCGTGGCGAAGAAGATCGGCAACGGACGCGTCTATGCTTGGGGCGATGAATGGGTGACCTACACCAGTCAGTGGGGACTGACCGACACACAATGGGACACCCAGCACCAGCAGGACTGTGGCGGACACACGGCAAAGACGCTCTACAGTTTGCCCCAGTTCTGGTACAACGCCTTCCGTTGGCTGGTGCCCGACAACCAGTGCTTCACCATCATCGTCCCGCCCAGCGCCCCACCCGGACAGCAGATCATCTACTGAGTGTTCACGCTCACGGCCGTCTGCTGCGCAGGAACGCTTCTATTTCGGCGCCGGTTTCGAAATGCCTTCCGCCGTGCCTCACGGATTTTCTGATGAACTTCGGCCTCCGCTTGGCCTCCTCGAAGACCTTGATCAGGTATTCCCCGAGGATGGCAATGGCGAGCAAGTTCACGCCGCCGAAAAATAAGATGAGAACGATGATGGTGGAAATCCCGTGCGGTGCTTGCGGGCGGCGCAGCCAATCGACAATTTGGTAGATGAAGGCGACAAACGAAAACGCAGTGAGCGTGGCGCCCGCGTAGCCGAGCAACGTGATCGGCGCGAAGCTGAACGAGAAGATGCCCTTCTTGGCCCACCAGATGTTCCTTATCCAACTGTTGTTCGAGCGCCCAAAGGCGCGTGCGGGCCTGACATAGTCGACGCCGGTCTGCTTGAAACCCACCCAGGCCCGCAGCCCGCGCAGAAATTGGTCGGTCTCCGGAAGTGCGAGCAACTCGGCGACGACCTTCCTGTCCATCAGGGAAAAGTCGCCTGCGTCAAGCGGCATGGGCACGTAGGAAACCGCGCGGAAGATCTTGTAGAAGGCCCGGTAGCAGAACGACAACAGCGGCGAGGCCTCACGCTTGGCTCGCCGGCCGTAGACCACGTCATTCCCTTCCCGCCACTTTTCGTAGAGCTTGGGGATGACCTCGGGTGGATCCTGAAGATCGCCGTCGAGCATGACCACCGCGTCGCCGGTGGCGAGCTGCATTCCGCTTAGCAAGGCGCTCTGCGAGCCAAAGTTTCTCGAATGCTCGACGGCAACAACGTGGCTATCGTTCACCGTCAATTCCTGCAGCACGGAATCGGCATCGTCCGGGCTGCCGTCGTTGACGAAGATGATCTCGTAATCCACGGCCAGGGAAAGGAACACGTCGGTGAGCCGCTTGTGCATGAGCGGAATCGCCTGCGCATCCTTGTAGCAAGCAACCACGGCGGAGAGCCTCGGCCTAGCCACGTAGGATCTCCGCCAGGCGGGACTGCAACGCCCGACCGGCGAGGCCGCTCTCTTCCTGGTGCCAGCGCTGGCTGCCGTAACGTCCGCTGGGATATCCGGCGGCATCAAGGCTGGTGAAGGACTGCGGGAACACGCCATGGGACAGAAGTAGGTGGCTGAAAGCTTCCGCCAGACCGCAGGCGCGGTAGTGTTCCTCGATGGTAACCACCCGCCGCATCTCCCCGATGCTCGCGACGAGGTCGGCAGGCAAGTCGTCGAGCGGAAAAGTCCCCACGCTCCACACCTCCAGATCGTCCAGCAATCCCTGATCGCCGATTTCGTACAGGTTGCCCACCACGGGTCCCATGCCTACCACGACACACTTTCGCCCGCGCTTGATCCTGCGCCAGGGCGCGAAGGCAGGTATCCCTCCCGGGATTTCGGCGGCACTATTCAGTCGCAAATAGTTGGGCAAGGGATCGTCTGCCATCGCGCCCACCACTTGGTCCACATCCGCCGTCGTGAGCGGCAGGTAGATCCTCAGGTTGGGCAGCGCTCGCATGGCGCCCACGTCCTCAAGGGCGTGATGGGTCGCGCCCATGATGCCATAACCGTAGCCACCGCCGTTCCCGACCAGCTTGACGGGAAGCTTGTGCAGGCAGAGGTCGTTGCGGATCTGCTCGTAGGGACGCAGCGCCAGGAACGGAGCCGAGCTGTAGACCCACGGAAGATGACCTTCTTTCGCTAGGCCCGCAGCAAGGGAAACGGCGCTTTGCTCTGCGACACCCGCGTTGACGAAGCGTTCGCCAAACGTCTTGGCCACTTCCTCTAAGGCCATGTATCCGACATCGCCGGCGATGAACACGAGATCCGTTCGCTTTTGGAACAGCGCGATCATCGCCTGCGCGAACTTAACCCGCATTGCGGTATCTCCTGACCGCAGCCTCATGCGACAGCGTCAGCTCGTCGAGGGACTGCGCGTATTGCGTATCGTCCATCGGGAGGTAGTGAGAGTCCACTGTATCATTCATGTAGCGAATGCCGTGTCCCTTGATCGTCCTAGCGATGATGGCGACGGGAACGTCTCTTTCCGCCAGAGCGCGTGTACACTCGTCACGCGCGGCCAACAGCGAAACGAAGTCGTGCCCGTCAGCAGCGACCACGTGGAAGCCGAATGCGCGCAGCTTCGCGTCGAGAGGTTCGAGCGCCAGCACCTCCTCGGTGCGACCGATGCCCTGAATGTAGTTGCGGTCGACCAGCCACACCACGTTGGTCAGTTTGTGATGGGCCACGAACAGGGCAGCTTCCCAGACGCTGCCTTCGTCGAGCTCGCCATCGGACGTGAGGCAGAAGAAACGCCGATCGCGCCGGCTAATGTTCGCACCGAGGGCCATGCCCGCACACAGCGAGAGGCCGTGCCCAAGACTTCCCGTGGCGAAGGGAATCTCCTCAATACAGCCTACTGGCGGATGGGCAGGCAATCGCGTCCCCTCCTCGCAGAAGGAATCGATTTGACTCAATGTGAGGACGTTCGTCTCGGCAAGCAGGGAGTAGAGCGCAGCCGCTGCGTGTCCCTTGGACAGGATGAATCCGTCGTTGTCACGCATCCAGGCAAACTTCAAGAAAACGAGCATCTCGGCGCACGATAGCGAGCTGCCAATGTGGCCAGCGTGGGCCTTTTTGTACATGGCCAGGAAGCGCTTCTTTACGGAGAAACCGTGGCCTTCAAGCTCCACGCATTCGGTCGCACGCAGCTCCGGTATCGTTCGTCCGCTGGGGGGCCTGTCGATCACGCGCTGCTCGTTTCCATAATCGGAGAGGAAGAACTCTAGCATGTCGCCAGCGAAACTACGCGGCTCGACAGGACCCAGAACTTTCGTGCTACTCTCTTGGACCAATTCTCGGGGCGGCACGGCACTTATGATAAAGATGCTCTCGAACCCAAGAAACTCACGAGGTCTCATGCGAACCGGACTCATCGCAAGTGTTAGCACGGTGGCTCTCGCCTCGATGATGGCGATCAGCGGTTGTAACAATTCCAGCAACGACGCCGGCAGCGGGGGCTCGGGAAGCGGCGGCAAGGGCAGCGGTGGCGCGTCGAACGGCGGCAGCAACGCCAGCGGCGGAGTCGTCAGCAGCGGCGGCAACGCTAGCGGCGGATCAGTCGGCAGTGGCGGGAGCATGAGCGGAGGCACCACGAGCAAAGGCGGAAGCTCCGGCGGCGGCGCTGGCAGTGGCGGGAGCTCCGGTGGCAAGACCGGCAGTGGCGGCGCGCCGGCCAGCGGTGGAAGCGGTGGTGGTACCACCCCACCCACCAACTGTACCAACGGGGCGACCTGCGGCGGCGACTTGGTTGGAACCTGGAACGTGACGTCGTCGTGTTTGAATGTGACAGGGGATTGGGACGTCTCTTTGTTTTCGTTTGGTTGTCCGACCGTGCCGATCAACGGATCTCTGCACGTGACCGGGTCATGGACCGCCAACGGCGACGGGACGTATACGGACAACACAACGACCTCGGGCAACGAGCAGTTCATGTT
>CAZBIU010000233.1:0-11266 GCA_964491625.1 uncultured Myxococcales bacterium | reverse complement strand
GGATCACCGCGCAGGCGAGCACGACCAGAGGACAGCCAGCGTCGAAGAGAAACTCTACCGCCTCGCGGGTAAAGCTGTGAACCACCTGCAGGCTGCGACCACCATACGGGGCGCGCGCGCTGTCGCCGAGGTAGAAGTAGTCGTAGTCCGGCAGCCGCTTGGCCAGCGATCGCAAGACCGTCAAGCCGCCGAAGCCGGAATCGAAGACACCAATCACGCGACGTCTGCCTCTACCATGCCCCGGCCGAATCCACTATCCGGCAACCCGCCAGGTGGTACCCGCGGGAGTGTCCATCAGCTCGACGCCCTTATCGCGAAGCTCGGCCCGAATCTCGTCGGCCCGCTTGAAATCCTTGGCCGCGCGCGCGGCAGCTCGGTCGGCGACGCCGGCCTCGACCCCGGCGCGATCGATCTTGCGCCGCAGGCACAGGCGGTCGCGCCGTTCCAACAGAAACGCCTCGGGCTTGCGAAGCATGATGCCCAAGGTCGCGCCCACCTCGCGGGCATCGCGGGCGATGGCGGCCAGGGTCTGCTGGCGCTCGGGCTTGGGCATCGCCTTGGGGTCGTCGAGCAGCTTGTTGGCCAGCACGAAGGCATCGTACAGGTGCCCGATCGCGGCCGCAGTATTGAAGTCATCGTCCATGGCCGCGCCCGCCTCCTGGGCGAGCTTCGACGGCGGAGGCGCCGCCGTCAGCTTGATCGGCGCGAGGAAAGCATCCAGGCGCTCCAGCGTCCGGTAGAAGTAGTCGAGACGCGCCTCGGCCTCGTCGAGATCTGGATACACGGTCTGCCCGTCGGCGTCGCGAGCGATGGTGAAGTTGGCCGGGCTGCGATAGTGCACGCTGATGAGCAGGAGGCGTAGGGCTTCCAGGTCGTGGGTTTCGGCGACTCGGCGAATCGTCACCACGTTGCCGAGCGACTTCGACATCTTTTCGCCGCCGAAGTTCACCATGCCCGAATGCATCCAGTGGCGCGCGAACGAGCCGTATGCGCCTTCCGATTGCGCGATCTCGTTTTCGTGGTGAGGGAAGATCAGATCCGATCCGCCGCCGTGGATGTCGAACGAATCGCCCAGGTAGCGATGGGACATGGCCGAGCACTCGATGTGCCAACCCGGCCGTCCCGGCCCCCAGGGACTTTCCCAAAACGGCTCGCCCGGTTTGGCGCCCTTCCACAGCGCGAAGTCGAGCGGGCTGCGCTTGTGCTCGCCCACCTCGATGCGCGCGCCAGCCTGCAAATCATCGATGCTTTGTCCGGAAAGTGCGCCGTAGCTCGGAAAGCCCGCAACCGAGTAATAGACGTCGCCCTCGGCCGCGTAGGCCAAGCTGCGTTCTTCCAGTCGTTTGATGACCTCGATGTCCTCGGCGATGTGCTCGGTCGCGCGCGGCTCGATATCGGGCGGGTTGATTCCAAGCGAGGCCGCGTCCGCCGACATGGCATCGGCATAGAACTTCGCCACCTCGGCGGCACTGCGGCCCTCGGCGTTGGCCTTGCGAATGATCTTGTCGTCCACGTCGGTGATGTTGCGGACCAAACAAACCTCAAGGCCGCGCCGGCGCAGGTGGCGGACGATGACGTCGAACGCGACCAGGGTCCGCGCGTGCCCCACGTGACACAGGTCGTACACCGTCACGCCGCAGACGTAGATGCCGACCTTGCCGGGCTCGCGCAGGGTCAGATCGACCTTCTTCTTCTCTCGGGTGTCGTAAATTCGCTGCATTCGGATGCCTCAGCCGCGGCTGCGCAAAGCAAGCAGGTTCAGCACCGCAAAGCCGAGCAGGAACGCAGCAACGATGATGGTCTTGAGATGATCACGCGGACGCTCGCCCTCGCGCAGGATGAGGGCGTCGTCGGGAATCTTCACCTGGGCCACGGTGCGAATCGCGAGAATCCGGTCGACTGGGAGATCCTTCTCTTCGCCGCCGACCTTCACCGACAGGCCTTGCTTGCCCGCGGCAAGGTCGCCCACCTTGACCGGATACGTGGTTCGCACCGGCTGGTAGCGCACGTGCGAATCAAGATCGGCGATTTCGCTCATGGCCTTGTCGCGCCGGTCGGGCGCAAACGTGATCACCAGCGACACGGTCTTGTCATCGCTGGCTACGGCGTCGTCGAGAACGGTGGCCCCGTGGCTTTCAACCGCCGCGCGCGCCGCTGCCAGGTCGGGGTACTTGCGCCTCGGCAGATCGACCTGGATGTCGGCGGGACGGGCGACGTCGACGAACAGCTCGTCACTGGCCGCCAGCGAGACCTTTTCGCCGAACAGATCCGCCATCAGCAGCGGCCCGCCGCGGCTGCCGGCCAGCTTTTCTTTCACCGCGCCCGCCCCGAAGAAGTGCGTCGCCGTCACCCGGCTGCCGAAATGCTGGCGTATCGCATCGGCGAAGGACAGGTCGCGGAAGCGCAAAAGCCGTCCCTCGAACACGTCCTGCTCTGCCAAATCTGGCGGAATCGGGTCGGGCACGCGGCTGACGAAGAAGCGGCTGCGCGTGCCGAGCAGGCGAAGAAACTGGGTAAACCGCCACGATCCTGCGGTATCGATGGTCACGGCGCTTTCTCGGTCGGCCTTTCCGGCGATGCGCACCACCTGGTTTAGGGGCAGCTTCGCCGACGGAAGGTCAGCCAGCGCACGCGCGTCCCCGAGGTTGGTCGCACTCGAATGGGACAAGGCGAAAAACAGGTCCTGGTGAACCTGATAGATGAGAAAGATCGCCAGCGCCGCCGCGCCCAGGGCGACGGCAGGATGGCGCCGACGCGACGAGGGAATATTCGCGAATTCGTCGACGGACGCGGCTGGGCCCACCGATTCGAGCTCGGGAAAATCCAGCGGGGGCTTGTTTCCGGGGTCGGTCACCGTCGAGAGGTCAGGAATCTAGCACAAGTTGTCGAATGGAAGCCCGCAAAGGCTTGCTGGCCAATTGGACACAGAGGCTGAACAAGCCCTTGCGCGGTCTGGTCCGCGGAACTAGCGTAGCAAGGCCCATTCGCCGCGTCTTCGCTATGAGATTCACCGCTCTTGTTTGCACTCTGTCGGTCCTCGTCGGCTGCGGCCCCAAAGGCGCCGCGACCCCGGACGAGGCCCACGCCCGCCTCGCGGCAGCAGTCGCGGCCCACGACAGCGTCCGCCTGTGGAACGCCCTGGACCAGGACACGCACTGGTCGTGGATGACCATCCTGCGCGCCTGGCGCGAGGCCTACGACATCACGCAGAGCGTGGTCCCCGAAGGTGCCGAACGCGCCCGCCTCATCGCGCGCTTCGAGCCCGGCGCGACCAGCGAGGATGCCGAGGCGCTGTTCATCCGGATGCTAGAGCCCGACGACTGGAGGCAGGCCGCCTCGCTTCTGGCGGCGGCCGGTACGCAAAGGCCCGAGCTTGCGCCATCCGGGGAAACCAGCGAAATCGCCACCAGCGCCGGGCCCTTGGTCTATCGAAAGCCGCGCAACCGCTTCTGGGGCTGGGGCTATGCCGGCCTCGACGCCAAGGCCGAGCAGATCAAACGCACTGCCAGCGATGACCTTGAGCGCATGCGGTCGGACGCAGCCGACTACGAGCGCGCGGCCACCCGAGGCGCGCGGTGAGCGCCGACCGCCCCAAGTCCACCGAATCGGCCGAGCGAGGCGCGGCACGAAAGCCAGACCCTGCCGAGGCGCAGCTTTCCTTCGAGATGCGTTTGGCCGCTACGCCCAAGCCGGCACCGGCTCCGCCCAATCCGCCCGCCATGCCCGCGCCCAGCCCACCCGCGGAGCCCGCGCCGAGCCCACCGGCGGAGCCGCGCGTCCTCGCCGTCGCCGAATTGGTGCGCGCAGCGAGGCAGACCCTGGAAGCCCGCTTTGGCGACGTGCGGGTCGAAGGCGAGGTATCGGGCAGCAAGCGCTCGGCGAACGGCCACCTCTACTACACGCTGAAGGACGCCGAGGCCCAAATCGATTGTGTGATGTACAGCCGCGATGCGAGCCGGCTGAAGTTTCGCCTCGCCGACGGGCTACTCGTGCGCTGCCGAGGCAAGCTCACCATCTACGAGGGTCGCGGGCGCTTTCAGCTCCAGGTGGCATCCATGGAGCCCGCCGGGGCGGGCGCGCTCGCGCTCGCGTTCGAGGCGCTCAAGCAGAAGCTCCTTGCCGAAGGGCTGTTCGATAGCTCGCGCAAGCGTCCCCTGCCCTTTTTGCCCCGTCGCATCGGCGTGGTCTCCTCGCGACAGGGGGCCGTGATCCGCGACATCGTGCGAGTGGCCCACCGGCGCTATCCGGTGCCGATCCTGCTCGCGCCCGCCCCGGTGCAAGGCGAAGGCGCCGCCGCGCTAATCGCCGACGCCATCATTCAGCTTTGCCGCGTGCCCGACATCGACGTGATCATCATCGCGCGCGGTGGCGGCTCGATGGAGGATCTGTGGGCCTTCAACGACGAGGAGCTTGCGCGCACCATCGCCGCGTGTCCGCTGCCCACCATCTCGGCCGTCGGGCACGAAACCGACTTCACCATCGCGGACTTCGTCGCCGACGTGCGCGCGCCTACCCCGTCCGCCGCCGCCGAGCTGGCGGTTCCCGTGGCGGCCGAATTGCTGGCCGAGCTGCGCGTCCTCGCCGGCCGCCTCGCGCGCGGCCTGCTGGGCGAAATTCGGACCGGTCGACTCACCTTGGAACGCGCCCGCACCCGCCTCGGCGATCCGCGACGAATCATCGACGAGCGCCGGCAGCTTCTTGACGACGCCTCCGAGCGCATGGGGCGCGCTTTGGGCGGAACCCTCTCGGCCGGCCGCAAGGACCTGCACGCCCACATGGCGCGAATTCTGCGCGCACACCCGCAGCGCCGCATCGCCGACCAGCGACTGGCCCTGGGCGGTCTCGAACGCCGGCTGGCACAGACTGGGACGCGCATGCTCTCGAACCGCCGGCACGCCCTGGAAGGGCTGACCAACAAGCTCGACGCCCTCTCGCCGCTCAAGGTCCTCGACCGCGGCTATAGCCTTGCCCGCACCGCCGACGGAAAGCTGGTGCGCAGTTGCCAAGGCATCGAACCAGGTCACGCGCTCACCGTCACGCTACAGGACGGAGACCTGCACACGCGCGTAGAGGAAGTCCGCAAGCGTGACCTGGCGGTCGATGCGAGGGCGAGGCGCCCGTAGGTCGGAACGAGCGGCTGCGGAGCGAAGTGCCGACCTGCTCGGGGTTTCCACCCTCCCGAGTCCGCTTTGGGCCAGCATAGCGATCCGCTATCGCATCTTCGCGCGCCAGAAAGTGAACTCCTATGGAATTGCGGGGTCAATGACCACGTCGTACTCGGATTGGAGGTATGCCCAAAGCGCGGGCTCGTACATGTGAAACGAACGACCAGGGAGACCGGTCGAAGGCGAAATTGGCGATTTCGACCACTGGGGGCTTGCCCTGATTTCGAAGGGTGTCAACCAAACGCTGTAGCCCGGTAGGCGATGTAAAGAAGCCGGGAAGGACGAATGCCTGACCGCCTGCAAACGGGCGGCCTGCGAAAACGTAGAGGCTGGTGCTGTATGGAACGGCAAGGATCATCTGGCCGGGCGGGCAATGCAATCGGAGGTAGTCGATCATTCGGACATAGGGGTTCTGCGGCGTCTCGGCGCGCACCTGGTCGACGAATCCGGCGGTCGTCTGGAAATAGTAGTCGCTGAAGTACCGCCACACGTGGAATGACGGAGTGAAGAGCAAGTTGAGCGCAAACCCCGCCCATACTGTTGCCGCAATTCCCAAAACAGCCGCGGTCGGTGGCACACCGGCGAGCAGAGCTCGACCGAAGCGTCGACTCCAGCGTCCGCTCTTGTACGGGCCGATCGACCTGTGGGCCAATTGCGCGAATTCTTCGCCACAAGCCGCGAGTAGGTATCCGAGCAGCACGTAGCACGGCCCGAGCCCCTGCAGCAGGTGCGCACAGTCCGAGCGGTGGCCGGTTTGGAGAAGGCATCCGAAGGCGAGGCAAATCCGATTACCAGCGCAACCAAGGCGAGGCCGCGCCGAATGGCCCGTCGCAGGCTGTGGGTGGAAAAGGCCTCGGTTCCAACTGCGGTCGCCGCGCACGCCGCTCCGTAGATGCCGAGATCGGCCCTAAAGAGTCCCGCGATGGCGACGCAGCCAGAAATCAACACGAGCCTGCTCCTCGAGGGCCGGCGCAAGTAGGTCAATGCTGCCATCAGAACCAGGGCGGGCATGAGTAGGACGTAGTACTTGTAGAATCTTGGGAGTGTCGCAATGGCGCACAAGGTTGCTACCAGCGCTGGCAGCGTGCTCGAAAGGTAGCGCGCGCACAGGAACATGAGTGTGTAGGCGAGGACATAGGCGAACGCGCACAGCACCAGTTCCCCTGCCGGACGCCCCCCGGAAACGACGTCGACGAGGTGGCTGACATAGAAGACCAGCGGGCCGTAGATGCTCCTCCAATGAACAAACGGGTGCAGACCAAGGGCGACCTGTCTTGCTCCAGCTACCTGATGAGCGCCATCGGAGTCCGCAATCACCGTTTGCGGTGAGGGCGCGCGGAGGATGACTAGCAGGAAGGCGATCGCGAAGACAGCGATAGGAAACGCCACATGCGAGGGGCGACAAACGTCACGCCCTGCGAGCCAGAAATCGCGTGAGTCAGCAGCCCCGGCGGAAATCAACGTCGATCGGCGCATCTGGCGCGAGCTTACCTGACACGAGTGTTTGCGGCGTCACCAGAAGTCCAAGGCCACCTCTCGGGGCTGGGGCGGGTACCCTGCCCTGCTGGAGACCCTCCCCCTCACGTGGAGACCCAGGTCTCCACGATCGGGCTACTTGAAGCTCTTGAGCAGGTCGTCGATGTCCTTGCTCGCCTTGCTCTGTTTGGGCGCGGGCGGTGGCGCCGCGGGCGCTGCCGCGGCGGGTGCACCGGGCGCCGATGGAGCGGCTTTCCCGTTCGCCACTTTGGAGCCACCCTTCTTTCCGCCCTTCTTCTTGTTGTTGCCGCCCTTATCCTTCTCTTCACTGGCGGCAACGGCAAACTTCCTCTGCGCGGTCAACGCGGAGGTCTCGGCTTCCTTCTTCTTCGTCTCGGCTTCGGCTGCGGCCTTTTGCGCCTCGGCATTGGCCTTTTCGGCCTCGATCTTCGCCTTCTCGGTCTTGATGGCCTCCAGGCGATCAGATTCGTGCCTGGCAAAGGCATTTGATTCCGCCTGCCGGTTTCGCAGCACCATATAGAGTGCCGCGCCCAGCATGACGAACAGGACGCCGGCAGCGATCACCACGCCCACCGTCCAGTGGGTCTTCTGCTTTGGCAGACTGAGACTCGGCAGAGCAACTTTGTCGGCCATGGAATCCTTTTCCTCCGAGGGGTGAATTTGCAATCGGTGTTCCCTTTTGCGCAAGCCCCAATCGTCACCGCACGTTCTTTTTCGGCGAAGGGAAACTGCGGCCAAATTAGAAAGAATCCGCTATGGTCGACTAGGAAGCAAGTGCCGCAATACATCGACCTCCATTCTCATCTTCTGCCCGGCCTCGACGACGGTGCTCCCGACCTGCAAACCAGCATGGAGATGCTGGCGGTCCTGGCCAAGATCGGGTTCGCCGAGGTCTGCGTCACGCCGCATCAGCGCAATGGCCTATTCATCCCAAGCGCGGAGGCCATCAGCCAGGCGCTCGGGCAGTTTCAGCGTGAAGCGCAGAACCAGCGCTCTCGCATGCGCATACGCTTGGGCGCGGAGAACTTCTGGGACGACGTCTTCATCGAACGCATGCGAAGCCACACGATTCCGTGCTACGAGGGAAAGCGAGCGTTCCTGTTCGAGATCAACCCAGTGCACCTTCCACCCCGGCTAGAGGAGGCCTTGTTCGAAATCCGCCTGGGCGGCTGCCTGCCCGTCATGGCGCACCCCGAACGCTACCTTCCGGTGCAGCGCGACCTCGCTGTCGCAGAGACGCTGGGACGGCAGGCGGCGTTGGTGGTGGACCTGGAGGCGCTGGCAGGCTCGCAGGATCGCGGTGAGACGAAGACGGCCCGGCTGCTGGTGGAAGAAGGCCTGGCCCATGCCGTGGCATCGGACATCCACAGCCCAGACACCGAGCATGCTGTGGCAGGCGGAATCGCATGGATCCGCAAGCGGCGCGGGCCTTCTGCAATTGCACAATTGCTTGAAGATAATCCTCGCCGTATTTTGGCGGGCGAGCTCCCCTAATCCGAATCAAGCCAACGTGAAACTTCTCGTCAAAATCGTCGTGTCGCTGCTCGTCGGCGGCCTGTGCATCGGTCTGGCGTTGCGCAAGATCGACTTGCACCAGACCGAGGCGGTCCTACGCGGCATCTCGATTTGGACCGTCGTGGCGTACTCGCTTACCATCATTCCGGTGCATCTTTTCCGGTCCTTGCGCTGGAAGTACCTCCTCCGCCCCATCGGCGTCTCGCTTTCCTTCCGACGGCTCATGGTTATCTCGACCGTCGCATTCATGGCCGTGCTGGCGCTGCCTTTCCGACTGGGTGAATTCGCCCGCCCGTACTACGTGGCACGCGACGGACAGTCGCGCATGAGCGCGGTGCTGGGGACGGTTGCGGTCGAGCGCATCGTGGACGGCCTCGTCATCGCGGTTCTGCTTTTCACGACCTACCTCTTCTCGCTCTTGCCGGGCGGGCACCCCTATCCGCCGATGCTCGCGGTGTCGGCTTGGATCGCCCTGCTCGGATTCCTTGGACTCACCATCTTCCTGGGCTGCGCCCTGCGCTGGACGGACGCGACCATTCGGCTCGCCCTGGCAGTCACTTTCCTGCGCCGGATCTCACCTTCCACTGCCGACAAGCTAGCCGACAAGTTGCGGGCCCTGATTCAGGGCTTCCGGGCCCTGCGCAACGCCCGAGACATGCTGCCCTTCCTCTTGCAGACCGCGCTCTACTGGGGCAGCAACGGCATCGGCATGTGGATCCTCGCTCGCATGATGGGCATGCCGATTCCCATCCACGGCGCATTCGCGGCCATGGCGTTTACGGGCGTTCTGATCTCTCTGCCGAACGCGCCCGGACTGGTCGGCCAATTTCACGCCGGCATCGTGCTGGCCTTGGCCGCCTACCTGCCGGATTCGATTCTGACCTCGGTTGGCGGCGCTTATGCCGTCACCCTGCATGGCATTCAGTTCGTGTGGTACGTGGTTCTTGGATTCGCGGCGATGCCATTTGTCGGCGGAACCGGCGCCTCGCTGCGCTCGCTGGTGGTGGACTCGAAGCGCGCGGCAGAGCAGGCTGGGGAAGGATGACAAAGGCAACCCGGCTTTGCGTGATCGGCGGCGCATCGGCCGCCGCGGCGATCCTGCTCTCGGGGCCGGCCGAGGCGCGCACGATGGAGCTGGTCTCGTATTCCATCGCCGAGGTGTGGCCGGCCAGCGTGCGCTTTCTTCGCGTGGACCGAAGCTTCCCAATTCATGAAAAAGACGAGTCTGCGGGTTATGTGCTGTTTGACTATACCGATGGCCCCAAGCCATGCCGAGCGTCGCTGGAGCTGATCCGCGCCACCGATTCCGAGGGTCGCGACAGCACCCGGATGGTGGTCACGATTCCTGATCTGCCCAAGCGTTACGAGCGGATGCTCATCGACAAGCTGGCGAGCCGACTGCGCGACGACCTCGGCCCGCCCGCGCCGCCTCCCCGCCCCACCAAGCCGGCCGAGCCGCCGCGGCCCGATGCCTCGCCCCCTCCGCCAGCGCCGCCGCCGATGCAGATACCGATCAACCAGGGTCTATAGGCGATCGGTCGTCGCCAAATCAGCGGTCGCGATTTGAGGAATGGGGCATCCCCCAAGGGGCTCCATTGGGGAGAGGATGCACCAGCGGACGTGAATCGTGCCGCAAACCGGGGCTACACCGTTGGCGTCGTCCTGGCAGCCCGCCCGAAAAGAAAGCTTCTCCATCACCCTGGCCCTCTCCCAAAGGGAGAGGATATGAGAAGAGCTTTTCCTCGAATTGCGATCGGTCGTCGCTAGCGCGGGCTCAGGGTGAACGGCCACGGAAAGTTCATTCCCTGGCACGGTGGGAACTTGGCTGACTTGGCGGCGACCTCGACGCACGACCCGGTCGGCGTGCCGGCGAACTTGCCGGTCACCGTGGCGTTGCTTACTCTGCCGCCCGAGGCCACGCTGATATTGGCCAGCGCCGTGCCCGGAACCTTGAATTGGTTGGCGCAATTCTGGACCTTGGGCTGCACACCCTTCATGGCGGTCACGATGTCGCTTTGGGTAAGGGTGATCAATTTGACTTGAGGCGCGGCCGGCTTGGACGATTCCTCGTTTTTCTTGCCCACGTCCCCCAGCAGCGAATCGAGCTCCTTGCTGCCCTTACCGAACTTGCCCTTGTCGCTCGACGCGCTCGATTCTCCCTTCCTTCCCTCGCCTTTGCCCTCACCTTTGCTGGACTCGCTCTTGCTGGACTCGCCCTTGTGGTGGCCCCCCTTGGAACCCTTCGACTTCTCCGAGGACTTCTCCGCGGCCTTCTCCTCGGTGGCTTCTGCCTTCTGTTCGGCAGGCGACGGCTTGGCCGCTTCCGGCGCGGGTGCGGCGGTCGGAGCTGCCGGCGGGGGCGCCACAGCCGGCGCGGGTGGCGGTGGCGGCAAGGTCTGCTGGATGATGATCGGGGTTCCTGGCGGCGGCGCCGCCATCACCCGATAAACCCCGTAGCCGAGGATCAAGATGCCGACGGCGAGCAACCCGAGCACCGGGTACACCCACTTGGGCGGCCCACTGTTGGAAATCGGCAGCAGGACCGGGGCCACCGGCGAGAACTGCGGCGTGGAGAAGCTTGGCAGCCCCTCCGACGAGCGCCGGCCTTCCGGGGCGCTGCCGTCGTTGAGTGTCATCGCGGCCATCGATCGAATGTCGATGAGCCCGGACCCCTCTGTGTTGGAGGTAGACGACGGAGGCCGAATCCCGCCGGAGCCAGACTGGCTGGGAACCGCCAACGCCTCAAGGTTGGACAGCGAGAACAGCACTGAGTTCTCATTGCGCTGCCCGGTCAAGTGGGCACCGCCTGCGCCATTGCCAGGATTCTTGATTGTGATGACCGGTTCCGAGGGTTGGGCCGGTGCGCCGCCAAACAGGAACGGCGAAGAGGGCGACGGTCCAACCGAGCTTGGCACGGCCTGGGCGGCCGGAGCCGCCGCAGCGAAAAGATCGGCCGTGCCTGCAGGCGTAACCACCGTGGGCGCCCCGAAAACGTCCCCATCCGGTGACGGTGAGGTGGTCGGAAAAAGGGACTTCGCAGCCGGACGAGACGGCTCAGCCACGGCCGCTCGGGAAGCCGAGGCGCGCGC
>CAZBIU010000232.1:0-11296 GCA_964491625.1 uncultured Myxococcales bacterium | reverse complement strand
CGGGCCGCGGATACTTCGTCAGCGTGGCGGCCTCCACCAAGGTCTGCACCAAGCCCCAGGCCGTGACCCTGTCCAAGTCGCTCAAGTAGCCGCGCATGGCCCTAGCCGGCCTGCTGCTGCTGGTGGCCGGGCTGTGCCTCGGCCCGATGGAGGAGACTGACCTCTTCTTCCGGCTGGCGTCCGGCGAACAGTTCTTGCGCACCGGCCACTTGATCCATCGCAATCTGTTCTCGTTCACCTATCCGGACGCGCCTTACCTCGACAGCGCGTGGCTGTTCGACGTCGCAGCCGCGGGCTTGCATCGCTTGGGCGGCTTTCCGGCGGTGGTGATGGGCAAGTCCTTCGTGGTCCTGATCATCGCCACCAGCGCGTATCGACTTTGTCGCTTGCTCGGCACCGGCAAGTTGGTGGCGGCGCTTGTGCTGTCCGTCGCCTTCGTGTGCATGCGCGAGCGCCTGGTGGAACGGCCTCATCTTTTTTCGCTGCTGGGCGAGGTCTTGCTGCTGGGTCTTCTGCCGACCATCGAGAAAGGCGAGCCCAGGCAGTGGCTGGTCCTGCCGCTGGTGGCGCTGTGGGTGAATCTTCACGCGGGGGCGTTTCTGGCCCCGGCGATCCTTGCGCTTGCCGGCGCGGGCGCGTTACTCGACCGAGCGCCGAGGCGAGTCGCGCTTCGGTTAGCTGGTTTCGCGGTTGCCAGCACGGCGCTGCTGGCAGCCTCGCCGGTGGGAACCGGCATCTTCCGGTACCTGACCTTTCACGTCGGCATCTTCGATATTCACCCGGTCGACGAATTCAGGGATGCGACCTGGCGCTCGGACGCGCCCTTCATCTTGTTCGCGGCAGTCGCAGTGGCGATGTTGCTTCTGTCGCGACGCCAGCGCTGGGCCTGGCGCCTGCCGGGCCTCACCCTCGCGATGCTTGGCATGTGGCACGTGCGTTTTACGGCTGACGCCACCCTGGTGCTTGCCGTGACGGCGGCGCCGGCTCTCGAAGACCTGGTCGGGCGCTTCGCTGTGCTTCGCTCGCGCGCGCTGGCGTCGCTGTTTCTCGCCGTCGCGCTCGCCGCTACGCTGGTTCCGCGCATTGCCCAGGCCCGCCGCAGTGGACACCTCGTACGCATCGATCTGGATCCCTCGTCCTTGCCGCTCGATGCTTTGCAATTCGTCGAGCAGCAGGGCTTGCGCGATCGTATGTACAACGATTTC
Source organism: uncultured Myxococcales bacterium (assembly GCA_964491625.1). GTDB lineage: Bacteria > Myxococcota_A > Polyangia > Fen-1088 > Fen-1088 > Fen-1118. The sequence continues at coordinate 10,091 of CAZBIU010000232.1, read as the reverse complement.
GAGACCGGGGCGTATCTGCTCTGGCAGGGCTATCCGCACTTTCGTGTCTTCGTGGATCCACGCCTGCCCGCCTACCCGGCCGACTTTCATCGTCTGCTTGGCCGCATGCACATTTCGCGCAAAGACTGGACGGGCGCCATGGACGGCTTGGGTGTGGAAAGCGCCCTGCTCGACTACGCCGGCATCAATCGCCGAGTGGCGTTCTGGGATCCGGCGGACTGGGCCCTGGTGTTCCGGGCCAAGGACAGTCGGGTCTTCGTGCGCCGGCTGCCTAAGTGGAGGGCGCTCATCGAGAAGCTCGAGATCCCGGCCAGCTTCGACTTCACGGTCGAGAACGGTGCGACCACCCTGCCCATTCTTGCTCCGCCGGCCAAATCGCCTGTTTCCGCCTGCGAGTGGCAGCTTCGCCTGGGCGATCTGTATTTCGACCTGGAAGGCACGGCGAGCGCCCGCGCCGTCGCCGCGTATCGGGCTGCGCTGGCGGCGCCGATCGGCTGCCTCGAACCCGAGCACGAGCTCTCGGCCGCGTCCTGGATTGGCTCCCTCGACGTGTCCGCCGGCCGGTTTGCCGAAGCCCTGCCCCTGCTCGACCGCGCGTTGGCGGGATCGCCCGACGATACGGCCGTTCTCACCCATCGCGCGCTTGCCCTTGAAGGCGTGGGACGATCGAGCGAAGCCAGCACCACCTGGGCGCGCATCGCCACCCTTGCACCAGACACGGCGATCGGGCGAAAAGCGGCAGAAAGAGCATCCGGGCCGCCCTAGAATCTCGCAGGTTTCACCAGGGCGCTCTGTTTTCGAGTACACTCTGCCCACTCAACGGAGGTGTCGATGAATCGCGCGGCTTACTCTTCCCTTTCCCTTCTGTTGCTCGCGGCGCTTGGCGCATGCGGTGGATCATCCTCGGGAGCCCACTTCGACGAGAGCGTGTGCCCCTTCGTCGTCGACCCAAGTCAGGTGCAAGGGGTCACCATACGATGTGGAACTCTCTACACGCCCGAGGTGCATGCCTCGCCATCAAGCTACATTCGCGTTCCGGTTCTCATCTTCAAAGGAAAGAATCCGGCGGCGCCTCCAGTGGTCAATCTCAGCGGTGGTCCGGGGCAATCGTGGGCCGACCTTGGGCTCGACACCTTCACCAAGAGCGACACCCAGGACCTGTCCATGGATGTGGTCTTCATCGAGCAGCGCGGGACCGGCCTGTCGCGGCCCAGGCTCGATTGTCCCGCGGCAACCAGCAACGACACCGCCGACTCCTTCGCCACGCGCTGCATGTCGGACTTGCAGGCCGAGCGGCTCGACCCCACCGCCTACAACATCCAAGAAATGGCCGACGATGTGGCCACCTTTCAGTCGGTGCTCGGCTATCCCAAGATCGCCCTCGACGGGGTTTCGTACGGCACGGCGTGGGGCCTGCAGATCCTCAGGGCGCACAGCTCGATCGTCAGCTCGGCGATCCTTGACTCGGTGGTGAACCCGACCATCCCGACCTTCAGCGCGAGCGCATCCGCCACCGACGCGGCCTTCAGCGCGGTTTTCGCCGCCTGCGCAGCGGATGCTTCGTGTACCACCAACTATGGCGACGTGAAGTCGAAGATGGAAAGCGCCCTTGCCAGCCTCAAGAGCAAACCGCTCACCGTGGCCGGGAGCACCAGCTCCTACGACGACGGCGCCCTGTTCAACGACGCGATTGCGATTCTGGCGTTCGCCCCCGACCTTTTCCCGCGCATGGTCGCCGCGGTCACGGCGGCCGTCGCAAGCGGCAACGGGACTCTGCTATACGACAGTGACCTCAACGCTATCATCGGTGGCGACGGCCAGGCAGTGTCGGGAATCGCCATGGGCCAGTACTTCTCCGTGGTCTGTACCGACAATCAGTTCGTGTCCCTGCCCGAGGTACAGTCCGACCTCGCCAAGGTGAACCCGGCCTTCAGCCCCTACCTCGATTTCACGGGCGACTACGCGCTTTGCCTGTTGTGGCCGCACCATCAGCGTAACCCCAGCGACTACTCGGCGGTGACCAGCGCGGTGCCGACGCTGCTGGCCTCCGGATCGTTCGATCCCTTGACATCACCGACCTGGGCCCAGCAAGCATCGACCACTCTCGCCAACGGATACTGGGTCGAGTTTCCTGGGCTCGGCCACGACGAGGGCGCATCGAGCGATACTTGCCCGCAGTCGATCCTGTCGGAGTTCATCCATTCTCCCGGTCCGCCCGACGCGAGCTGCGTGCAGTCGATGACCGTGTCGTTCGCGGCCCCGATCGCCCCGGTCACCGTGGTGGTCCAAGCAGAGCGGAATGCCAGGATTCTCGTCGCCCACACCGCGCCGTCGCTCCTTGCGCAGAGGCTCGCGGCGCGCTCGCGGATCGACACCCTGGTCGAGCGCCGCCACATCAGGCAGCGGATGGCAGAGCTGTTGCGGCTATCCCGGTAGCCCTTGGCCGCCTACGGCTGAAACGGATGCCCGCGGCGCAACCGGTAGGCTTCCAGATACAATTGCTCGTAGGCGACGGCGGCGCGATCCCACGAGAAGTCCTGCCCCATGGCCTTCCTGCGCATCTTCTCGATGTGCTGCGGGCGATCGGAGTAGGTCGACAGCGCCCAGCCGATGGTATCGGCGATGGCGCCAGGGGTGAGGTCCCAAAAGATGAATCCCGTCCCATCTCCGGTGGCCTGATCGTAGTTCTCAACCGTGTCGAGCAGGCCGCCGGTTCCGCGCACGATGGGCAAGGTGCCGTAGCGCTGGCTGTAGATTTGGTTGAGGCCGCAGGGCTCGAAACGCGACGGCATCAGCAAGAAATCCGCCGCGGCTTCGATCCGGTGGGCCAGGCCCTCGTCGAACCCGATGTGGACCCGAAACCGATCGCCGCGCCGACTGGCCATGTAGGAAAAGAAGTGCTCGGCCTCCTGGTCGCCATTGCCAAGCAGGACCATCTGCACATCCCAAGACAATATGCGCTCCAGCGCGTGGGCAAGCACGTCGAAGCCCTTTTGCGGGGTAAGGCGACCGACCACGCCGTAAAGCGGAACGTTCGGGCGCTCGGGCAGGCCGGTCTGCCTTTGTAGCGCAGCCTTGCACCTCGCCTTGCCGGCCATGCTTTCGGCGCTGTACGGAGCCGCAATCAGGGGATCCACGGCAGGATTCCATTCGTGCACATCAATGCCGTTGAGCACGCCGCGCAGGTCGCGACTGCGCAGAGCCAGCTCGCCGTCCAAGCCGAAACCGTACGCCGAGGTTTGAACCTCGCGCGCGTAGGTAGGGCTAACGGTCGACAGCAGGTTGGCGTGCCGGATACCGGCCTTCATGAGATTGAGATCGCCAAAGTGCTCGAATTCGGCCGAGTTGAAGTGGTCCAGGCCCAGCCCGGTGATGAACATGGCGCCACTTTCGAAATTGCCCTGGTAGGCCAGGTTGTGGATCGTGAAAAGGGTACCTGCCCCGTGCAAGGGCTTGGACCATTCCACCGTGTTCACGTAGACCGGCACCAGCGCCGTCTGCCAGTCGTTGGCGTGAATCACGTCGGGAATGAAGCCTAGAGTTTTGCACGCTTCGAGCGCGGCCCGCGAGAGGAAGGAAAATCTTTCCAGGTTGTCGCTGTAGGCTTGGCCGGGCGGGCCGTACAGGTGCGGCCGGTCGAAGAACCGATTGTATTCGATGAAGTAGACCGGCACGTCGCTGCCGGGGATTCTGCCCAGGCGTATACCGGCCCGCGCCAGACCGAAGTACATGGGCACCGACAGGGTTCCGTCGAGCCGTTCCAGGTTGTTCCACTGCATGCCCTGGTAGAGCGGCATGACCACGCGAACGTCGATCCCGCGATCGCGCAGACTGCGCGGGAGCGCCCCGGCGACGTCGGCCAGGCCGCCGGTCTTTCGGAACGGCGCAACCTCCGAGGCGACAAAGAGAACCTTCAGCCGGCGCGGCTCGCTCGGCACAACCACAGCGGACGGCGCAACCGGAGTTTCACGGGGCGGGCTTTTCAACTTTGGGCTACTGGGTGCTTCGCCTTCCACGCGTGCCGAACGCGTAGATCGACTGACGTGGAAACCCTGGGAGGGTTTCCATTCCTTCCCGCGTTTCGGCTCCGCAGGGCCAAGACCCTGGGAGGGTTTCCATTCCTTCCCGCGTTTCGGCTCCGCCGGGCCAAGCCCGGCTTCGCCATCGCGACTGACATGGACACCCTGGGAGGGTTTCGAAACCTTCCCGCGTTTCGGCTCCGCGGGGCCAAGCCCCGCCTCGCCATCGCGACTAGGACGCGTAGATCCGGTAGTCGATGTCGGGGAAGATGTTGTCTTGCGCTTCAACGGATGCCAGGTACTTCTCGTCCACCTGTCCCTTCTTTAGCTCATCGTAAAGTCGGGAGAAGCGGATCACGTGCTCATTGAATCGTCGGGTGGCATAGGGAACTGTTGTCCCCGTGGACATAATAAAGGTCCAGTCGCTTGACTCTGCAAGCATCAACTCGCGCGCGGCCTGCTTGAGCGCGCGTACGGTCAGTGGATTTGACGCTCCCCAATGAGAGCGCGCCAGCTCTACCATGCGTTCGCCGGCCGCGTGGATGTGTCGCCAAGTCCAGGCGTTGCTTTCGTTCAGCCACTGTTCACAGTAGCCCTTGAGGCCCCAGGACGACGCGCACGGGGTGGCAAGCTGATTGGTGGCGTGCCGGTCGAGGTACTCGCCGGGCGTGATGGGCTGGATAACGCTTTGGTCGAAGTGTAGTTGGCGGAAAAGGTCGGACAGGAAGATCGGCCCTTCGTACCACCAGTGTCCGTACAGCTCTGCGTCGTAGGGACTGACAATCACGGGTGGACGATCCATGCCGGCCGCCAGACGTTCCACCTGCTTTTCCATGTTGCCGCGGAAGTGCGAGGCGTGAAGCCCGGCCTTGCCGCGCGCGGCGTCCGGATCGTAGACCCACTTGTCGTGCAGCTTGTCGTGGGTGATGGCGTGGTACTTGAACCCGGTGTACATCCGGTGCCCTTCCGGGTGGATGTGCGGACCGATGTAGTCGACGGGAAGGTCGAAGCCGATGTCGCGGTAAAAATCACGGTAGAGCGGATCGCCCGGGTAGCCGAACTTCGAGCTCCACACCTGCTCCGACGACTCGGTGTCGCGTCCGAACGCAGCCACGCCCGTGGCGCAGTAGATGGGCGCGTACACGCCGTACACCGGGTGCCGGTCGGCAAACAAAATGGCGTGGCTGTCGACCATGAAGTAGCGAATGGCGGATTCGCGAAGCAGCTCGTCCACGCCAGGCACGTAGCCACATTCGCCGAGCCACATGCCGAGAGGCCGACGGCCGAAGTGCTTTTCGTAGAAGTTCGCCGCCGTGTGCACCTGAGCACGCAGCGCGGCCCAGTTGCGATCCATGAGCGGGAAAAACGCGTGGGTCGCCGTCGAGGTGATGACCTCAAGCCCACCCGCGTCCTGCAGCTTGCGGAAGGCCTGCACCAGGTTGCCGTCGTGGCAGCGCCAAGTGTGGCGCAGGCTTTGAAAGCGCTGGTGGTACATCTCGGCCAGACGGTGGTACTGGGGCTCGTGCTTGGTGCGATCCAGCTCCTTTTCGGCGAGCAGAATGAGGTCGTCGAGATGATCGGCGTAGCGAACCTTGAGCAGGTCGTCGGTGAGCATCGCGATGAGCGGTGCCGAGAGCGAAACCGTGCAGCGGTAGGGGACGTGATCAGACTGAAGTCCCTCGAATATCTGCAAGAGGGGCAGGTACGTGCCGGTGATCGCTTCGTAGAGCCACTGTTCCTCCATCACCGTCGGATCCTCGGGATGACGGACGAACGGCAGGTGGGCGTGCAAGACCAGCGCGAAGTATCCGGTGGGCATGATCGCTATTCCTTGTGCTCTGGTTCGTTGCCGATGGATGCGGTGGACGGGTAAGCGCCGCTGTCTGCGGGCAAAGAGGTATCGCCTGTCTGCCCGGACAGGCGATCTTCGCTGCCGCCGCCGAGCGTGCGCTCGCTCGCACCCCCCGGCACCTGTTCACTGGCGCCGCCCAGCCGTTCGCTGGCGCCACCCAGCCGCCGTTCGCTGGCACCGGCGAGCAAGCGCTCGCTCGCACCGCGCATGCGCACCTCGCTGCCACCCAAGAACTGCCTCTCGCTTGCGCCGCGCATCTTGTACTGGCTGGCTCCGATGAAAAGGCGCTCGCTGGCGCCCTTGGCCCGGTATTCGCTGGCACCAAGGTAGAAGATTTCGGAGGCGCCGCCGAGCCGCATTTCACTGGCGTAGCGCCAGCGCTTTTCGCTCGCACCGACCAGTAGCTTCTCCGAGCTGCCGGGAATCGCAATCTCCTTAAGCTGTCCGCCCGCGACCTCGGCCTTCTCCTCGCCTATCCAGGAGCGATAGATTTCCCAGCGCGCGACGACCGAGCGGCCCTGATGGGCGCCGACGCCCTTGATCACGACCTGCCAGGGTCCGTGCACGACGTGTGTGCGACCGCCGACCCGATACACCCGCGCCGGCCCCACGAAGTCCTCACGCACCGGTTCCGGGGCACTGACCGGGAAGCTGAACGGACCGGCCTCCCAGGCCGAGACCATGACCGGGCTTTCCCAGGTGCTCTCGCGATGGAACTCGGACGTGCCGTCGCTGAAGTGTTCCTCCCACTCGACGACTTCCTTGTGGCCGCCCTCGCTGAGGGTGATGGTTTCTTCCCACGGCAGCAAGGCAACGTGGCGGCGCTGTCCGCCCTGACCGGGGATTGCGGCGGGAGGCGGCGGCGCGATGCCGGGAGCCTGCCGACGCACGTGCGGACCACGCCCCGCGTGCTCGATGGAGCCCATCAGCGAACGAACGCTGAGCCATTCCGGCTCGCCCCACGCGGTTGGTTCGCGCCGGGGGAACTCGACCCGCCCAGAGCGCACGATCTTCACGAAGTAACCCTCGCTGGAGCTTAACCCGATGTCCACGAACGCTGAGGAGGAAGGCTTGCCGACCTGGAAAAACCAGTGGCGATCACCTCGTTCCACCTTGTGGTCAAAGTACGAATGGGCATTGGTCCCGTCGAAGATTCTGTCGGTCGTGTCGTAGATGCGCAGGTTGAGCCACGCATTCTTGCCGCCGGGACCGAGACCAACCCGCGCGCGTTCGATGGCGTCGTCGGTGACCTCCCAGTACACGAACAAGCGCTCCGGATCGACCGCCATCCCTGTCACGCGGTCGTAGCCATACGACCACGGAATGGTCGAGGGAGACTCCTGCTTGCCGTGGTCGGGTACTTCAAACTTGTGCGACCACGCCGTGTCAACGGTGACGACGGTTCCCGGAGCCGCCAGGTCAGCGGGAAGCAAAGCCTCCCCGGCTTTCGATTTGCCGGTGGCTTCGCTGTCGCCTTCGGGCTGGCGGAGGACGGCGAACCGCTCGGCAACCGCGCCGGCCAGATCGTCCTTGCTCAGCTTGGAAACGCCCTTGAGCTGCAGGCGCTTGGCACACTCGAAGAGTTGCTTCTGGGTGAATCCCGCCAGTCCCTTTCGGTCGAGCCTGGGCAGCTCGTCGGCGTGCTTGATCCCGAGTGCCGCAGCGGCACCCGCTACGACCTTGTCGTCGATAGTTTTACCTGACCCCATAGGTTCCTCACCTTAACCTATCCTTTGGTTTCTCGCTCGTTTCAAGCTGCCTCGGGTCGCATTTTGCGACGCGACGAGCATTCCGGCGGAGAGACTAAATCGTCTTAGGAAGAAAAGCGAACCCAACTGCCGCAAGAATGAGAACGAACGCCACCAGGTAGTTCCAACCTGGCAACTCGCCCAACCAGACCGCGGAGAAGGTCACGAAGACCACCAGGGTGATAACTTCCTGCAGAACCTTGAGCTGGTAGGCGGTGAACTGCCCGTAGCCCAGCCGATTGGCCGGGACCTGCAGGCAGTACTCGAAGAAGGCGATACCCCAACTGACCAGAACCACCTTCCACAAGGCGACGCCCCTGAAGCGAAGGTGGCCGTACCAGGCGGCGGTCATGAATATGTTGCTGGCGAGGAGAAGTCCGACGGTGCGCATGGTGTTGCCGTGCAAGCATAGGGCATCCGGTTGAGGTTTCGCGTGCTATGTTTCGCAACCTATGCGAATCGGCCACATCGACATCGAGCCCGGCGCGCTGCTTGCGCCGATGGAGGCGGTGACCGACCTGCCATTTCGTACCATCTGCGAGGAGCATGGCGCGGCCCTCACCTACACAGAATTCCTGTCGGCGCAGGCGCTCACGCGCGGGGCGGTCAAGGCCACCGGTCGCATGTGGGCGAGCCTTGACGGCCGGCGCTTCGCCGTGCAGGTGTTCGGACGCGAGCCCGAAGTCATGGCCCGCGCGGCGGCGATGGCCGTGGACGTGGGCGCCAGCATCGTCGACATCAACATGGGCTGTCCCGCCCGCAAAGTGACCGCGGGAATGTGCGGTTCCGCGCTGATGCGCGAGCCCGAGCTGGCCGCGCAGATCGTGCAGGCGGTTCGCGCGGCGCTACCGGCATCGGTGCCGGTCACCGTCAAACATCGCGTGGGCTGGGACGAGCTGTCGCAGAACGCTGCGGTTTTTGCGCGCCAAATGGTCGACGCCGGCGCGGCCCTGGTGACGGTTCACGGTCGCACGCGCGCGCAGGGCTTTTCCGGTACGGTGGACCTGCGCCCCATCGCCGCGGTACGTACCGCCCTGCCCCGCTCGATTCCGGTGGTCGGCAACGGCGACGTGGACTCGGTCGCGGATTACCTGGACATGAAGCGTTCGACCGGCTGCAACGCCGTGATGGTCGGGCGCGGCTGCCGGGGCAATCCCTGGATCTTCCGTGATGTGCTCGCCGTTGAGCGCGGCCAGCCGATTCCCGATCCACCCGGCGTGGCCGAGCGCCGAACCGTGTGGCGCCGCCATGCCGACCTGGTGCTTCTGCACACGGTGCCGAAGCTGGTGGTGCACGAGCTACGCAAGACCTTGGCCTGGTATTCGCGCGGGCTGCACGGCGGCGCGGATATGCGCAACCGTGCCTTCGCGGAAATGGACCCGAGGGCCCTCATCGATCTGGGCGAAGCTTTCTTCGAGAGACTGGTCGAGCGCCAGGCCAGCCGCGGTCGCGACATTAGCGAACCGCCCGACGAAGCCATCAAGAAGAGCCTGGACCGCCACGCGCGCCGAGCTGCGAGCAACCAAGAAGAGCAAGAGCCGTGCAACGCCTGACGCCGCTTCTCCTCGCGGCGATGCTGTTCGCCGTTGCCTGCGACGATCGATCGTATCGCGAGATCGGCGCCAACATCGACGTTCTCACCGAGAAGCGCGACGATCTGCCCGGCCCCGCCATCGCCCGCTTGGCCAAGATCGGCCGGCGCGCGGTTCCGCAGATCGAAACCGCGCTGCACACCACTTCAGCGCGCGGCAAGGTCAACCTCGTCGCCGCGCTGGCCGCCATCGGCGAGCCCGAATCCGCCGCGATACTTCAACACTTTGCCGTCTACGACAAATACCCCGAGGTCAGGTCTGCGTGCGAAGACCTGCTTGCCCAATGGGCGGCGGGCGGCGGCAGCCGAAGCGGCCCCGCCAAGCTGGCCATCGCCCGCATCGAAGAAAAGCGACGCCTCGGCCAGGCCGAGTAGGACGGCTCGGTTCGGCCTTCACCACGGGCTACTAGAATTGCTTGAAGAAGGCCGTGATGGCGCTGGTGCCGAAGCTGGGGATGCCGTGGGGGCCGTCCCATTCGCACCAGGTCACGGGATAGCCGTCATCGCAACCCTGATAAGACACGCAGGGGCTCGGATCGACGGGGGTGGTTTCGGTCCCGCAGTGATTCTGCTTCAGGATCTTGTCGCGGGCGGCGCGGCCGTCGGCGATGGGAACTACTGTGTCGCTGGTACCATGCGATCCCCACATGGCAATATGGGGGCCGGTGCCCTTGCACCCGGTGTCGCTGTAGAGCGAGCCTGACATGGGCGCAATGGCGCGGAACACGTCGCTCATCTCGCAGCCGAGGGCGAACGACATCATGCCTCCATAGCTGAACCCGACGGAAAAGATACGAGCGCTGTCCACGCAGTACTTGCCCTGGACGTCGGCAAGCATGGCTTTGGTGAATGCGATGTCCACCCCGCCGGTGTTGGCCCAA
>CAZBIU010000231.1:0-11302 GCA_964491625.1 uncultured Myxococcales bacterium | reverse complement strand
TCGTCGGATCAGGGCCACACCTTCCAGCGCAGCAACGTGCCCATCAAATTCGGCGGCAACGAAGCCGGGCGCGGCAACGGCGAGCGCATGGCCGTGGATCCCAACGACGGCCGCAGCCTTTTCCTCGGCACGCGCAAGAGCGGCCTTTGGAAAAGCAGCGATGGCGCGGTGACGTGGAGCAAGGTCGGTAGTTTTCCGAGCGACGTGCTGAAGCTTTCGCCGGAAGAAGCCAAGCTGCCCGCGTGGAGCGGCGGCGGGCGCAGCACGATCGTCTTCGTGGTCTTCGATCCGTCGAGCGGCAGCAAGGGCAAGCCGAGTCAGACCATCTTTGCGGGCGTGTCCGTGATGGGCAAGCCGGGCATCTACCGCAGCGACGACGGCGGTGGCACGTGGAAGGTGGTGCCGGGCCAGCCCACCAAGTACCGGCCCAACCACGCCGTGTTGGCGTCTGACGGCAATCTCTTCATTACTTTCGGCACCGACCCCGGCCCCATGCCGATGGTCGACGGCGCGGTCTGGAAGCTGGACACGCGCACGGGAACCTGGACCGACATCACGCCGGACAAGCCAGACCAGGAGCGCAAGTTCGGCTATGCCGCGGTTTCCGTCGATGCACGAGATCCGAAGGTGCTCATCGCCAGCTCGTTCTACCGTCCCAAGGCCGAAGAGGTCTTCCGCAGCACCGACGGCGGCGCCACCTGGAAACCGGTGTTTGGGAGCGGCGGAGTCTTCGACTACAGCCTCGCCCCTTACGTCAAGGACACGCCGATCCACTGGATGTTCGACATCGAGATCGATCCGTTCAACTCGGATCACGCCATGTTCACCACCGGCTACGGCGGCTGGGAGACGTTCGATCTAACCAACCTCGACAAAGGGCGCCCCACGCACTGGCAGGTGATGAGCCCGGGCATCGAGGAGACCGTCGCGTTGGCGCTCTTCAGCCCGTCCAAGGGCGCGCAGGTGGTGACCGCGGTGGGCGACTATTCGGGCTTCGTGCATCGGGATCTCGACCAGCCCGCGCCCGGCGGCACGCCCAAGCCGCCTTTCTTGGGCAACACCACCGACGTCAGCGGTGGCACGCTGAACCCGAACGTGCTCGTGCGCGTCGGACATGCGCGCGAGGGCAAGAACATCGGCTACTCGCTAGACGGCGGGAAGACCTGGAAGGAACCCGCAGAGGTCCCGGACCCCAAGGCCGGCGACGGCCATATCACGGTCTCGGCCGACGGCGACACCTGGGTCTGGGCGCCGCGCGCAGAGGTCCCCTACGTCACCAAGAACAAGGGCGCTACCTGGACCGCTTGCGAGGGGCTGCCCAAGGACATGCGCGTGATCGCCGACCGACTGAATCCCGGGCGCTTCTACGCGATGGCGCTTTTTGACGGCAAGTTGTTCGAAAGCGTCGACGGTGCGTCCCACTTCACCGAGCGCGCATTGGTGTTGCCGGGCGGATTGCCCAAGCGCGGGGGCAACGGACAAGACAACCGCACCGATCGCGGCGACGATCGCGGCGGGCAAGATCGCCTGTACGCCACGCCCGGACGCGAAGGCGACCTTTGGCTGGCCGCCTACGACGGCCTTTACCACGCGGCCGACGGCAAGACCTTCGCGCGCATGCCGGCGGTGGAGCAACTGCACGCCTTCGGCTTCGGCAGAGCAGCGCCCGGCGCCAAGATGGCGGCCCTATACATGGTGGGCACGGTGCAGGGCCAGCGCGGATTCTTCCGCTCGATCGACGGCGGCGCGGCCTGGCTGCGCATCAACGACGACGATCATCAGTGGGGCTTGGTCTTGCAAATCACCGGCGACCCCAAGAATTTCGGCCGGGTCTATGTCGGCACCCACGGGCGCGGCACCTTCTACGGCGACCCGAAGGGACGGTAGGCGGCGCGGCTCGCGCTCCGCGTGCCGAACGGAGGCGACGGTGGTTTGATCCACGCTGCGGAGGAAATGATAGTCTCGGCAGTTGGGCGAACAAGCGAAGCTGAAATCCGATGCGGAACATATGCGTGTATTGCGGTTCAAGTCCAGGTGCCGACCCGCTCTTCATGGTCGGCGCGAAAGCGCTCGGGCAGGTCATTGCTGAAACCGACCGCGTGCTCGTGTACGGCGGCGCGAAGGTGGGACTCATGGGTGCTCTCGCAGACTCCGTACTTGCTGCTGGGGGCAAGGTCATTGGTGTCGTTCCGCGTGCGCTGGTGGAGAAGAAGGTTGCTCATGACTCGTTGACCGAGCTGCACGTGGTTTCGAGCATGCACGAGCGGAAGGAAATGATGGCCGAGTTGGCGGACGCTTTCATTGCCATGCCCGGCGGACTTGGGACTCTTGAGGAGTTCTTTGAGATGTGGACCTGGGCACAACTTGGTCTCCACCAGAAGCCTTTGGGCCTCCTTGGTGCCAAGGATTTCTTCGCGCCGCTGCTCCAATTCCTGGACGTACTCGTGTCCCAGCGGTTTCTCCGGCCCGAGCATCGGCAGATGGCTTTCCTGGAGCAGGATCCGGTTTTGTTGCTCCAACTTCTTGAGCGCTACGAGGTCACGAGTGTTCCGAAGTGGCTCGATCGAGAAGACGTGTGAGGCGCCCAGCGAAATGAAACTTCCATCACTCACCCTGGTTGCTTGCATGCTCGCCGGTGGCATTGGTGTGGCCAATGCCGACGTCACGCCCAATCCGCTCTTCGCGGATCATGCGGTCTTACAGCAGGACACCCAGGTTCCCGTTTGGGGCACGGCAGATGCTTCTGAAACCGTGACGGTGGAAATCGCGGGACAAACGGTGTCCACGACTGCGGGCAAGGACGGCAAGTGGACAGTTCGTTTGCAGCCGATGAAAGCCGGCGGGCCGTTCAAGTTGACCATCGCCGGCAAGAACAAGATCCTGCTCGACGACATCTTGATCGGAGAGGTCTGGTTGGCAAGCGGCCAGTCGAACATGGAGCGACAGCTCGGACCTCGCACCGGACAAAAGCCTATCATCAATTGGGAGAGGGAGGTCGCCGCGGCAAAGTACCCGCAGATCCGCCAGTTCGGCGTAGAGCAGACCAAGTCGTTCACGCCGCTCGATAAGGTGAAGGGTCAGTGGGTCGTGTGCTCGCCCGAGACAGTCATGGACTTCACGGCGGTGGGCTACTTCTTCGCCCGCGACCTTCATCGCGCACGCCACGTTCCGGTGGGAATCGTGCACAGCGCTTGGGGCGGAACGCCCGCGGAGGCGTGGACCAGCGAGGCCGGCCTGCGCGAGTTGCCGGATTTCGCCCAGGCGTCTGAGCAGCTGAGGTTGCTCAAGGCGGATCCCGACGCTGCGCTAAGCAAGTACGAGGCCGACCTCGAAACCTGGTTTCTTGCCAGCGATGCCGGCTCGGCGAGGCGCGAGGCTTGGAGCAATCCCGACCTGGACGATTCCGCGTGGAAGACCATGTCCCTGCCCACGCTGTGGGAAGACGCGGGCGAGCCGGACCTCAACGGCGTGGTGTGGTTCCGCAGGACCTTCGATCTTCCCGCCGGCGCCGTGGGCGCGGAATTGCAGCTCGGCATGGTCGACGACATCGATACCACCTGGGTGAACGGCGTGAAAGTGGGCTTCACCTACGGCTACAATCTGGCACGCAAGTATGCCGTGCCCGCCTCGGCGCTTAGGTCGGGGCGAAATATCGTCGTCGTGCGCGTGCTGGACACCGGCGGCGGCGGCGGCATTTGGGGCGACACGAAACCGCAGCTGGTGTTCAGCGGCAAGGACGCGCCCAAGCCCATCGATCTGTCGGGCCCGTGGCGGTATCGAATCGGGCTCAATCTGCAGAACGCCCCCGGCCCGCCGGCGAGCTTTGCAGGAGATGCGGGCACGCCGACGGTGCTCTACAACGGCATGATCGCGCCGCTGGTTCCCTACGCGCTTCGCGGCGTGATCTGGTACCAGGGCGAATCCAACGTGCACCGCGAACGGCAGTACCTCTCGCTCTTTCCCGCGCTCATCGCCGACTGGCGGCGCGCCTTCGGCCAAGGGGACTTCCCGTTCCTGTTCGTGCAAATCGCACCGTTCCGTGACATGACGCCGGAAATTCGCGACGCCCAGCTCTTCACCTGGCGGCGCACGCCCAACACGGCCATGGTGGTGACGACCGATTGCGGTGACGCGAATGACATTCACCCCGCGCACAAGCAACCGATGGGGGCGCGTTTGGCCTTGGCGGCTCGCGCGCTCGCGTACGGCGAAGAGATCGAATACTCAGGACCGGTCTTTCAGACGATGACCGTCGCCGGCGCCAGGGCGAGCTTGCACTTTACCCATTTGGGCAGAGGTCTCACGGCCAAGGGAGGTCCGCTCAAGGGCTTCACCGTCGCAGGCGCCGACGGCATCTTCTTCCCAGCCTGGGCGGAGATTCGCGGCCAGACCGTCGAGGTCACGAGCAGGGCGGTGCCGAGCCCGGTCGCGGTTCGCTACGGCTGGGCCAACGTCCCTGACGGCAACCTGTTCAACAAAGCTGGGCTGCCGGCATCGCCGTTCCGGACCGATGCAGATTGACCGGGCAGCTCACTGTCCAAGCAATGCCAGCAGCGTCCCGGCGTAGGCGGGTTTCTTGGTTCCGTCGGCATTGAACAGGAGAGGATAGTGAGGCCCGTCTCCTGCCCAAGACCACTGGGTCTGGTCGTCCAGCCAGGTATGGGCGTCGGTGACTCCCCAGGTGGTAACCGACATGCATTGCGGGTTCTGCACGCAAGCCGCGACCAGCTCGTGGTAGCGCGATCGCTGCACCTCGAATTTGTACGACAGGTCGCCAGAAACTTGTCCAACCCGAACGTCCAGCTCGCTCAAGTTGACGAGTAAGCCGAGGTCGGTGATGCGCTTGAGCGCCGCAGCCAGATCGCCGCCCGTGGGCGCTCCTTGACCCGGGACATGCGTCTCGAATCCCACGCCGCTCACCGGCACGCCAGCAGCAAGCAAGCGCTGCATCAGGGCCACCGTCGCGTCCAACTTATCGCTCGACCAGTCAATGTCGGATTCGTTGTAGAAGAGCAGCGCATTGGGATCGGCAGCGTGCGCGAGCTGGAAGGCCTCGTCGATGTAGGTCTCGCCGAGCAAGCTCGAGAAGATGGTGTCGCGATAGGTGGTGGGCGTGGTGTCAGTCAGCGCCTCGTCGACCACGTCCCACGCCACAACACTGCCGGCGTAGTGGCCCACGACGTTCTGGATGTGATTGGTCATCGCTGCCCGCAGGTCGCCGGCGGTGGTCAGGTTCGAGACCCAGGCGGGAAGCGAGTGGTGCCACACCAAGGTATGACCTTTGACCTGCATGCCGTTCGCGGCTGCAAAAGCCACGACCTGGTCGGCGGCGGCGAAGTTGAAGGTGCCTGGCGAAGTCTCGGTGGGATCCCAATTCATCTCCGACTCGGGCGTGGCGTAGTCGAATTCCCTGCCGGCAACCTGGGCGTAGACGGGGTCGAGGTTCAGGTTGCTTGAGCTCAGCGCCGCCCCGAAGAGCCTCTGCTTGGCCTCCGCTGCCTCGCGCAGCGTCTTGGGGTCAGGGGAACTGTCGGTGCAGCCACCCGCGGCCACAAGCCAGGCGAGCACGGAAAACGCGAGACGGTGGACACTCCTTTGCATCACTGGCAAACCTTCCTGCTCGACGTGACGCGAGCCCTGGCATCCTACCGCAGGAACCAGGTAAACACGCCTGCTTCCCCTCGGCGGTTGTCGCAGCCCGCGTCGCCTGGGTTCTTTTCGAGGTTTGGTGCTACACATGTGTCCAAACTAACTTGTTATCAGAGCAATTGCCCGCGCCCACGACGGCAGCGCTTTCTGAAGGAGTTTCGATGACATTGAACGGAAGACGCCGTCTAGCGGCCCTGGTCATCCTGGTGGCCACAGGTTGCGTGACCCAAAAGGGCGATCCGGGCGCATCCCAGGGTGGGAGCGGAGGCAGCGGCGGCGGTCCGGGAGGAGACGGCGGCTTCCTTCAAATCGACGACGTGTGGGACGCCGGGGATTCCTCGGGCGAAGCCGGCTCGGGCAGCGCTATCGCGTGCGATGCCACTGCAGCCGTCGCTGCCATGCGGATCGGGTGGAACCTAGGCAACAGCCTTGATTCCGTGTCTGATCAGCCGGATGCCGCCGCGGAAACGGGCTGGGGCAATCCCATGGTGACGGCCGACCTCTTCAAGCTGGTCGCGTCGTCGGGCTTCGGTGTGGTGCGCATCCCGGTCACCTGGATTGGCCGCTTCGGCCCTGGCCCCGACTACGCCATCAGCCCAACCTTCATCGCGCGGGTCGAAGAGATCGTGGGCTACGCCCTTGACCAGGGCCTGTACGTCATCATCAACGTTCACCACGACGGTGGCAGCGGGGTGAAAGGAAAGTGGATCAATCTGACGGACAGCTCGAACCAAGTGACTGCGGTCAACAACGAGCGGGTACTCACTCAGTTCCAAGCCATCTGGGCACAGATCGCCGGCCGCTTCAGGAACTACGACGAACACCTCATCTTCGAGAGCATGAACGAAGTCAGTGGCTCCGGCTCCACGCCGATCCAGGCCTATTACGACCAAATCAATGCCTTGAATCAAGCCTTCGTCAAGACAGTGCGCACGGCCGGCGGCAACAATTGGACTCGCTGCCTGGTGGTACCGGGCTACAATACCAACATCGACTACACCGTGGCGGGCTTCAAGCTGCCAAAGGACGTGTCGGCCGGCAAGCTCATCTTGAGCGCGCACTACTACGACCCCTGGAGCTTCGCGGGGACGGGTACGACCCACGCATGGGGCGCCGGCAACCCGGGCATCGACAATTGGGGACAAGAGAGTTGGGTGCAAGGCCAAATCGCGAAGCTGACAGCGAGCTACATCAACCAAGGCCTTCCGGTGATCTGGGGCGAATACGGCGCAATCAACCAGACCGGCTACGAGAGCTACCGGCACTACTATATGGAATACGTGACCAAGGCCGCGCACGACGCTGGCATCGTCCCGATTGTTTGGGACGACAACAATTGGTACGGCTCGGGCAATGACGCCTTCGGATTCCTCAATCGCAACAGCAACACGATTCAGTACCCGACTATCATGGACGCAATGATGCGGGCTGTGACGTCGACCTACACCTTGGCCGACGTGACGAAGCCGTAGCCAGGCCTGCGATAGACTAGCCGAAGAAGGCCTCGGTGCGAATCTGACGTTTGCGGTCCACGCCCTGCTCGACCAGCGACGATCGCATCTCCGCGACCATGGCCCCGTTGCCCACCAGGTAGAACACGGGTGCGCAGAGCCCTGGCACCAGCGCCAGGACGCTGCCGTTGATGCGTCCGTGACGCCCTTCCCATCCTGGCCCTGCCGAGCTCAAATGAATGCACAGCTCGGCACCGGCGCGCTGGCATAAGTCCTCGATCTCATCGCGCGCGAAGATATCCTCCGCGCGGCGCAAGCCCCAGTGGACGATCCGCTTTCCCGGTGCGCGCTCAGGCGTGCGCGCCAGTTCCTCGAGCATTGGCATGATGGTGGCGATTCCGGTGCCTGTCGTACCGAACACCAGGTCTCCGGGATGCGACTCGCCCAGGGTGAAACCGCCGAAGGGACCCGCCATGGAGACCTGATCGCCCGGAGACAGCCGCGTAAAGTATTCGCTGGCATGGCCGCCCGTGATTTGGCGCGCGATCAAGCGCACCTGTTCACCGCGAAACGTCGGCGACGCGATGGAGTAGCTGCGCCGCATCGAGGCAGCCGCATCTTGCCCAGGCACGTTCAAGGTCACGAATTGCCCAGCCTGGAACGCCAGCCGGGTTGGCGAATTTATGGTGAAGCGGAGATCCAACACTCCGGAGGCGATGCGTTCTTTGCTTGCAAGGATGGCTTCGATGGGGATGGGCACCCTGTGATTGTAGTGTGGCAGAGCGCCGGCGCCACTTTGGACATTCGAGGCCGGCATGCGTTTTTGCCACGTGGCGTATTTCCACCGCTGGCGCGCTGGCTGTCGTTGGCGCAATCGGGGACTCGCAACCATGGTAGGAAGGTCGCAATGCTTTACATTCCGCGAGCATTGCGGGCCGTGACTCTTCTGCTCGCCTTGGCCTGCTCGTCGAGCACCCCACCGTCGGGAGGCGGTGGCTCGGGAGGGATCCGGATGGTTCCAAACCAGGATGGCGGCCTGATGACGGGCAGCGGGGGCGCTGCCGGTGGTTCCGCCGGCAACCCGGGGGACACCTCGCCACCGCCGGGCGATACGACGGGCGATATCGGTACCTGGACCGACGCCCCGGGGAGTTGCCCGAGCGGGATGCCCAGGGTCGACATCAGCAGTGTCGCCGACCTCGGGAATGCCTCGCGCGCCGACGGAAGCCATGCAAGCGATCCAGCAAGTGTCTGCTACTTCATCCACAACGGCGCCTACCAGCAGTCGGGCAGCTCGCCGGCATTGTATGTGCTCGCGGGCGGCGTCGATGCCAATCACCGGCGCGTGTTCGTCGGCGAATCGCGTGCCGGCGTCGTCGTCCAGGGGCGCGCAAACATCGAGACTGGGGCAAGCCACGTGCAGCTTTCCAACCTCACCTTCGATCTGACCGGCTACTCGCAGTCCGGCTCGTTCAACACCTTGAACCTTTCCGCCGGTTGCACCGACATCCGCGTCGATCACGTGACCTTCACCGGCGATTGCAAGACCGGCGCGAATGGCGGCCACGTGGAGGTCGACGGCGCCACCGACGTCGTGGTCGAGGCTTGCCTGATCGAAAAGTTCGGCCGCTGCGGACCGGATGGTCACCAGGATCACGGCGTGTATTTGGCGTCCGGCAGTCTGATCACACTCCACAACAACGACATCCGCAGCAACGCTTCTCGCGGTGTACTACTCAACACCCAGGGCGGCCAATACGGTACGCTCGACGGGGTCAGGATCGACGGCAACCGCATTCACGACAATGGTCATGCAGACTACGAAGACGGAATCGCGATGAACGCCACCGACACGGGAACCATCGGGAACGTCGTTATCATCCACAATCTGATCTACGCCAACTACTATTCGGGCCTTCGCGAGGTCGGCAGCGCCTTCAGCGCCGTGCTCGTTCGCAACAATACTTTCTACATGAATGGCCAGCTGTCCACGGCATCGGGACGCTCGGAGGTCAATCTCGACGATGTCGGCTCGGGCGCCTCCACCTCAATTACCGCCAACATTATCGTCGCCTTCGATAGCATGTTGAACAATTGCTACGACTCGCTGCCGCGCGGCTTCAGCCTGACCGACAATTGGGTGCAAGGGACCGCAACCTCCGGCGGCGACGGCAACTGTATCTCTGCCTCGATCAGCGCCGACCCGATGTTCGCCAACGCCGCACTCGCCGATTTTCACACCCAGAACCCGGCGGTCGTCGGCTACGGAGCCTACGCTCCGTGATGTCCGAACTGTCGTCGCGGAGATGACCGATCGACGAAGCCCAGGCGGAACTCGATCGCCTCGCTCGGGCGCAAGACGAAGTACGCGTCACACCCCGAACGGCCATGAAGGGTGTGGCCCGAACCAATACTCACTTATTCATCGCAACGTGGTAAATTGCCTATACAACACGGGCAAGGTGAGGAGGGACGGGTTTTCTGACCGAGACTTGGACTCTCATCGGGTACGTGCCCGCCTACGCCATTCTCCAATCCTCCCGAAATCGGCGAGGCTACTGTCCATCCCCCGGCATCAGCGTGACGTCAGCCTTGTCGTCGGCCGAGTAGCCCGCATAGGTTTGTATGCCCTGTTTAGCAGCGTTGGGCAGCTCGTTACCGAGCGAGTTCAGGTACTTCTGTCCCGCCGCGAAGTCGGTCGTCGTGACCGTCGTATCCGACAAATACGATGGAATCGACTTCATGAGCCCGCTCTTCTGGTTCACCGCCCACAGCGACGCACGCGCCTTCCACATGCCCATCTTCGGGCGGACCTCGACGTAGTAGGTCTTGCCCGGCGCCAGGGTCGCCTTGACGGTCTCGGTGGTCTCGGTCCACACGATGAAGTAGTGCTCGCCGGGGCTCAGGAACACCGAGAAGCGGCTGCCGGCCGTGCTGTCACCAAGGAAATAGCCGTTCTCATCGATAATCGTGAAGATCACCTTGTAGGCGTAGCTCGACGGTCGAACGAACACCACGCGAGCTTTGTCAGCCGGGGCGCCCATGGGCTCCGGTCCGGCCATTGGACGCATGTACTCGGATGTGGCTGCGCCGCAACCAGAAGTCAGCGCTCCCATGACCAGTGCTATCGGCAGTATCTTTTTCGCAATCATCGTGTCCCCTTCTTCAAGAGATCCAGGAACGCGACAATGCAGCAAGTTGGCAGTTTGTACAATAGACAAGCCAGGGACCCACCACGACGATTGCCTTCATCAACGGGGACCCGTCCAATGACAACAGCAACCTGCTGGACGACGTGACGCTCAACTGAGACGAGCTACAACATCCCGACGCGAAGGCGATGGTCGTAGGCGCGCCGAGCCTGCGGCTGGGTCGAGATAGCGGGAATCATCCCAGAAGGTTTCCCTTCTTTGAGCCCGATCTCTGGGGGCGGCGACTCGTATGTGGTCACTGATGCCGCCCACCATCACAGTGAGGCTGGCGCCCGACGCCTTGGCCGGCCTCGCGTCCGTGCGAGCGCGACAAGCCCGAGTAAAGCTGCCGTACACCCAAAGCCGAACGCGCTTCCTGCGCCTCGGCCGGCGCCTATTGCGCAGGTGCAACCACTGCGGCCGCCGTTCGCGCTCGTCGCGCCACCTTGCGAGGTTGCCCCACCGCGCGGGCCGCTGTTGCCGCCAGTGGACACCGTGGTACCGCCTAGGCCCTGGGCTCCGCCCAAGTCCGCCTTGCCGCCGACCCCGGACGCACTACCCGACGTTCCTCCGGCTGCCGAGCCGGCGGCCCCTGCAGCGCCCCCGGTCACTGTGCTGCCACCCGAGCTCGTCACGCCACCCGTCGCCAATATGCCTCCGGATCCAGGCGCACCGCCGGTTCCGTTGCTTCCGCCCGCGCCGGATGCACCGCCCGACCCGGTCGAACCGCCCGAGCCGAAGGTTCCGCCGACAGACGCGTCCGTCCCTTTGGCATCCATCGCAGCGTCGGGACCGCCATCCTTGCCAGGCACACCACCGTCCTGGTTGCCAAACGTGAGCGTCATAGCATAGCCGTCCGCGGCCTTGCTCCAGCTCAAGGGAACTGTGAGCGCATTTCCCGTCACGGTCATGGAGCTATTCGAAACCACGGTCGGCGCGCTGACGGCAGCAGTTCCGTCGGGCATGTTTTCAATCAACACCTGCGCAGAACCGGATGCTTGCAGGTCTGAC
>CAZBIU010000230.1:0-11313 GCA_964491625.1 uncultured Myxococcales bacterium | reverse complement strand
GCCAGTTGGGCGGCGGGCAATCCTCCGCCAGCAAGCCGGCAGGCGCCCCCAGCACCACCACCACCACCATCTCCTCCTCCCTTGCAAGCTGGCGCGACGAGCACGAAGACCGAGACGAGGATGGGCGTGACTTTTCCGAGCATCGGGAACCTCCGGAGAAAACGGGCGTAGGCGGTTTACCGTGGCGGCGGGCCGTAGAGGCTCGCCCGTTTCTCAATATACCCAAACTGCGTGCCGTTTTTCCACGTGAGCGTCTGGAGAACCGTGCCTTTCGAGTCTATCTCGTGCAGCACTCCGGCGGTCGAGTATCCGACCACCGTGTTGCCGTTCGACATCCGCTGAATGTCGCCCATCACCTGGTTCTTGATGCCGGGGTTGGCCTTGTACTGCCAGGCGTTGGTGACCTTCTTTGCCGTCAAGTCCAGCTTGAGCTCGATGACAATCGCCCCGGTGTCGTCGCCACCTGCGGATCCGAAAGACCCCGCCAACTGCGAGCTGTTGTTGTTGAAGATGAGGAGATCGGTCAGGCCCAGCAAATGGATGCCGTGCTCGCTGCCCTTCCAACTGTCGCCGGTGATGGTGGCGTGCGCGCCGTTGATCGTCCACACCGTGGAGCCATCGCTGCGCTTGACCTTCGTCACGGACCCGTTGTCGAGGTCGGAGAAGACCAGCGCATCGTCGTCTTTAGAGTACTGGATGTCGTTGCAGTGACACGCGGTGGCCCCGCCCTGAGCCTTTCCAGAATTGACGATGGTCTTCACGTTGCCCGTACTGGGCGTGTACTCTTTGATGTCCTCGCAGCCGGCCGAGTCGTTGTAGGCGTAGAAGGCCACGGTCTCGTCGGGAAGGACGGTGAGCTGGTGGTTGAGGCCGGTGAACTTGCTCGACAGATTCTCGTCGGTGAGCCCATCCAGGGTGACCCTGTGGACCGTGGCGGTACCTTCTGGGACGTTGGCGGAATTGATCCAGATGTGCGTTCCCGCATAGTCCATCCTTGCGCAGGTCACATCCGAGGAAATGCGGAAAGCCCAGACGAATTCACTGTCTGCGTCGAGAATGTAGGCGGGTGACTGGCTGCCGCCGCCGCCGAAGCCCGATGACGTGAACTGGCCGGTGATCAGGAACCCCCCGGTCAAAGCCGAGGCGTTCGCGGTGGTCGCCTGAATGGTGGGCAGTCCCGTGGGGAGGCCTGTGGTGGCGATAGTGTAGTCCCCGCTTGAGCAGTCGCCGTTACCTGTGGTCGCGGTAATCCGGTAGTGGTAGGTCTGATTTTGCTTCATCCCTAGCAGCAACGTGCGGTAGTTGCTTTGTGTGAGATCAACCGGCGCGGTCATGCCGTAGGACGTGCTCTGGCCGAAGTCGATCTTCGCGGACTTGAGGTTCGACTGGTCGACCGACCAGGTCACGATGCCGACGGTGCCGATGGCAGAGCTAACGGTCGAGGACTGGGTGAAGGTGCAGTTCGTGCTCGTCCCACTGCCGCCGCCCACCCCGGTCGTCGCGCCGCTGCCGCCGAATCCGCCTGCGCCTGCGGCGCCACCGTTGCCCGAAGAACCTCCGCTACCTGCCGTGCCACTGCTGCCGCCCCGGCCCGTGGAACCGCCGCTACCCCTGCCGGCGCTACCTGCGGATCCGCCGCTGCCCGCGGAGCCACCGCTGCCCGATCCGCCGCTACCCGCAGAGCCGCCGCTGCCCGCGGAGCCACCACCACCGCTGCCGGCCCGACCCGCGGAACCTCCGGTGCCTGAACCGCCGCTACCAGCAGAGCCACCGGTGCTTGATCCGCCGCTGCCTGATCCGCCTGTCCCCGATCCGCCGCTGCCCGCAGAGCCACCGCTGCCCGACCCGCCGCTGGGCGCAGCGCCGCCACTCCCGCTGCCGCCCCGGCCCGCGGAACCGCCCGCGCCGGCCTTGCCGCCGCCGCTTGATCCGCCTCTGGCCGATCCTCCTTGCCCACCGTTGCCGCCGCTATTTTGCGCGGGAATACAACCGAAGGCGACGAGGGAGAGACATGCGCAAAAAATGAGCGCGGTTGGCAGACGGTGCATTGCGAGAACCTCCAGACTGATCAATGGTTAGAGGCACAGGACGCCGGGATATCGGCCAAGGAAACTTGCGTTACCGTCGCTGTCGTCAAAGTCGCGGTCAACTGAACTGCGCCGAGCGTGAGGCAGTCATTGTTATTGCTGTCAAAGGCACAGGTAGCGCATGTCGCAGTCGAATTTGCCTTGATCGTGCCGCACACTCCGTCTCCGGTAGCCGGTTGCGGCACCTCGGGTTTGATGAAGAGCGGAGCCAATTCAACGAGATCGGCCGTCACGGTGAAGGAGCCGGTAGCCGAGGACGACGAATCTCCGGGCAGCAGGCTCGAGAAGGTCATGTCGTGAATCGTCGACTTCACCGTGATGGGTACGCTCGGCGTGACGTAATCGTTGACCTCGTGAAAGTACATGGGGAACTTGCTGAGCGCGAAGTCGCTGGCCGGATACTGCGACTCGTCGAAGGTGACTTGTTGGGTCTGGTTGCAGGTGTCCTGGGCCCCATTTTCGGCGGTCGCTATCGTTGCCGTGAGGTTGTTGGATGTCCCGGTGACAGCAATAAGGAACTGGGGCACGAAGGGGGCGATTTCTCCGCCCACATCCGTGCTCGGCTTCCTCCAGTTCTTGGCCGGGATGTCCAGCAGGTAGGTATGCCCCGCCCAGTGCGAGGTCGCGACTTGCGCGTCGGGCGAGCTGTTGCCTTGATTGCTGCCGCAGCCAGCGAGCATGAAGGTGATGGAAAACAACGCGGTGGAACTTCCGAAGATCAATCGCATGTCAAAACATACTCCTGCGGCGGGTGGGGCGCCTTTGCACTCTGCGCGCATCTTCAGATGCACATAGCGAGGCGTTGGGCGACAAGCAAACAAGCAAACGACGGGAAAACGATAGTCGTAATTTTCTGAGCTGCCAAGGACTAACGCGTGAGCATACCTATTGATGTCTGTAGTAGTGGTCGGTCGGACGAGCACGGGATCAGAAAAATGACGGTCCTCAAAACAGACACCCTGGCTGGGAAAAGATTGCCCGCGAGGAGCGACAATGATGCTCATGACAGCTGCTCCGTCAAAATCGAAACTAACGACGGAGGCGGGCAGGTTCTCGCTGGAATCGTTCGGGCCTTTCGGCTTTAATGTGCCGATGATTTTCGGCACCAGGTTCATCAGCTCACATCGGCAAACCCTGGCAGCGCTGGCCTGCGTTTCCTTCCTGGCCGCGTGCGAGAGCACCAACGGCAACAAGGATGGCGGGGTCACGGCCAAGGGCAACATTGTCATTCGCGACCAGAACAACTACACGGCCACCAGCACGCTGACCATTCCTCGCGTGCAAACTGCGCCAGGGGCTGACCTGACCATTGACTGGTCGGACATGGCGAAGGACTTCCTTTGTCACGCCATCACACCGTCGGATATCGGCAATGTGGCCTTTGTGAAGGTCAAGAACCACACCGAGAGCGACATCGAGAATCTTCTCGGCAGCGGGCAGTCCTTCGCATCCGACGCGACTCCCCGATCTTATCGGACGAGCAAGGCTCCTGGCGTGACGAACGCCACCTTGTCCGAGTTCGCCTCTGATCCGACGACCACGCCTTTGACGGGACCGGTCGTCCCGGCGACGGACTATCAGGTGGTCAGCAACAGCGTCTACCTGTTGTTGTTTGCCACCGGCACCGTGGTGGGCAGCGGATCCAAATCCATGCTGTTCCTCGAACCCACCGCGGGCTCCGCTGTGACAACGGTCAGCGCTGTGGGCGATAGCTGCGCGGCCAACATCCTCGACTTCAAGGCCGACATCACGACGCCCGCGCCGGTGAGCGTGTCGGCTACCGGTCCGACCTGGACTGTCGATTGGAGCCAAATCACCAGGGATGGGTTGGGAAATTCCCCCGTCTACTTCACCGACATCGACGAGCTGCAGTTGGGATACTACGACCAGTACACCGTGGCCACGCTACAACAAAGGTTCCTCGACCTCGATCGCATCGCCACGTTATTTTACGAGCTTCCCGTTGCCGACGGCGCGACCTCTGTCGATCTATCCGCCGCCGTCAGCGCCACGGATGGGAAGTTCGCTGGATTCACCCGAACCAACGGCGTTTGGGCCGTGGCCCTCCGTTGCAGCACGTGCTCGGTTCCCGCTCCCATTGCCGTTGCGATCTTGAGCCCGTCCTAACGCCGATCGGACTACTGACAATCCCGCTCCTGCCTCAGCCGTCCAATAATGATGAAGACAATACCGACTGGCGCCACGTTCCTGGCCTTTCTTCTGTCGGCCACTGTGGCATTTGCCGAGGGCGGCTACTACTCGGGCACCCTCGGTGCCCGCGCGGCGGGGCGGGGAGGTGCCGACGTCGTCAGCGCCTCTGACGTGACCGCGGTCAGCGCCAACCCTGCGGGACTTTCCAGGCTCGATTCCACCGTGGTGCAGGTTGGAAACGTGTTTTCGTACAACGCCTACGAGTTTACCCGTGAAGCCAGGGATCCGTCGAGCGGCGACCCACAGAAGGAGAACACGCTCGGCAAGGTAAAGAACGGGACGCCCTGGCAGGGGCTGGACCCATTCGTGGGATTCGCGTCGCATCTCGGACACCCCGACTGGGCCTTCGCCCTGGCGGCGTACGCGCCGCCCGGTATCGCCAAGCTGGAGTTCCCCCAGGACGGTGGGCAGCGCTACATGATGGTGAGCCGCGAGGCCATGATTCTGAAATACGTTGCAAGCGCCGCATGGAAATACCACGACATTTTCGGCGTGGGCGCCACTGCCGAATGGATCCATGTCCCGCGGCTTCGATACTCGCTGGTCATCGACGGCAGCGTCACTGCCGGGGCCGCGAATCCGATCTCAAGCGGCTACGACATCCTGGCGACCGCCAACGGCTCGTCGCTGTTCACCTTCAATGCCGTGCTCGGCGCCTGGTACCGGCCGGTTCCGTTCCTCGAGTTTGGTGCGTCCGGGCAGGTCGTGCCGGCCAACGTGGTGGCGAGCAGCAGCCTCACGGTGGATCCCCTGGACAAGACGACACTGCCGCGGGTCGATCTGACGAGAAACGGCGCCAAGGCCAACGACGTCACCGTCACCTTGCCGCTTCCTATGCTCTTTCGCTCCGGGGTTCGCTACCGGCACCTTGCCGGCAACCGCGAGGTTTTCGATCTCGAGTTGGACGTCGAATACGAGACCTGGTCGCGGGTGAACCAGTTCACCATCCAAACCAACGGCCTTCAGGCGAAGAGTCCCGTCGATCCAGGGCCGATCAATCTCAACACCATCACCATCGACAAGCACTGGCGCGACACGGTCGCGGTGCGACTCGGCGGTGATTACGCCGTGATTCCGTCGCGGCTGACCCTGCGCGCAGGCGGGTACTACGAATCGGCGGTCGCCGACGGCGCTTACGCCGATGTGGACTTTCCCTCCGGCGCCCAGATCGGTGGCGCGCTCGGCGCCTCGATCTTCTTCGGGCGGTGGGAGGTGGCGTTTGCCTACCATCTGAGGGTGCAACCCAGCGTCTATTCGTCCGAGCGCAACGCTCGGGTCTATCAGCAGGTGCCCGGCAGCAAGTGCGTAGCGGACGATTCCGGGAACGCCAGGGACGCAAACGGCAACCAACTCCCGTACACCAACCCCGATGCATGCAACCAGAACTACCTTGGCCAGCCTTCACCGGCAATCAACGCCGGCACCTACAGCGCCATGTCGCATTCTTGGGCCATCGATGTCCTCTATCGCCACTAGATAGACAGAGCAAAGGTCCGCCATATGGGAGAATCGATGGCAGTCAGAAAGTCAACTCCGGTCGCTGCTTGCTATTTGATAGTGTTGTGCCTCGCTACTAACAGCATGGCCCAAGGTCCGCTGCCCTCGCTGGAATCAAGCTCGCTCGCGCAGGGGCCCTGCGCCTATATGCACATGCTGCTGCAGAAGACGTTCCTCCGGATCAACGTTGCCACGATTGAGGTACGCGTCGACACGCCGACCCAGACGCGCCTGGCCGCCCTGGCGTCGGGCAAACCGTATTCAGACGGCTTGGCGGAAGAATTGGCCCACGTGACCATCGGCGCCGCGCGCGCGGTGGTGCAGATGAAGTTCAAGCGCGACGTGTCTCTCAGTCGCTGGATGGATGTAGTGCGGGAGAACCTGGAGCAGGCCCGCAAGGCCGGGCTCATCGACAAGGGCTTGGAGCAGAAGGTCGGCCAGAGCCTGCCCGATTCGTTCTCTGCTCTGAAATCGCGCGGCTACGAGAAGAACGATCGTCTGGTCTACGAAGTCGGCCCAGATTACCTTCGGACGGCCGTCGTTTCTGCTGGCGGCCAGGCACTGCTCGACCGGGTCGATCGCGACCCGGGCGTGCGCAAAGTCGTACTTGCCAGCTATTTTGCCGCAGGGAGTGATTTCCGCGAGCCTTTACTGCGGTCGCTGTTCGACAACAATCACTAGGCGGTTGTGCACGGCCTCTTTGAAATGGGTAGATGAATGTCAAACCAGGGAGTTTTCTGGTGAGTCTGCCGGAACTATACCTTTCTAAGCCGGGCGTCTGTTTTCCGGGGGCACCGGTCGACAACGCCGAGACCATCCGCCGTGTTCGTGCCCATTTCAAGGGCACCGACAAGGAGTTCGCGCGACTGGCGTCCGCCATCGAGCACATTTTCAGCTTGTGCAAGACACAGAAGCGCTACCTCGAACATGACGACAGCGGAAGGGTCGCTGACAATGCAGTAAGCGCGGCTAAGCACTGCTTGCAGCGAAACGGGGCTTCAATTGACGAAGTCGACCTTGTGATCTGCGGAGGCATCGCGCGCCAGTATTTCGAGCCCGCCACCGCGATGGAGGTTGCGGCCAAACTGGGCCTGCGCAGGACCCACGCCTTCGACGTCACCTCGGCATGCGTGGGCCACTTGGAGGCCATCCAAGTGGCGGCCGCGTACCTGAACCTGCATACGCATTATCGAACCGCGCTGGTGTGCACCTCGGAATTGTCGCGTCAGTTCCTGAGCTACGACATCCAGAAGGTGCGCGAGCTGCACATGAAATCCGCCGCCCTGACCGTCGGCAACGCCGCAGTCTGCGTGCTCTTGCGGCGCACCCCGTTCGCGGGCGGGGGTATCCGACTTTACGCCGTCGACACCATCACCGCACCCGATCATTGGGATCTGTGCCAGGTGCCCATCGACGGAACGCTGTTTTCGTCTTCTGTCGAGCTCATGCGTTTGGCTAAGATGATTCCACCCTGGATCAAGGAACGTCTGGCCGCGATCAACCTCAGGCCCAGCGACATCGACCACTACATCTTCCACCAACCGAGCGAAATCATGGTCCGAAAAATCCTAACAGCCACCGGCGTGGACCCCGCCAAGGGCGTCTACACCCATTCCAAGTACGGCAACACCGCCAGCGCCAGCGTCGGCGTGACCTACCACCAACTGCTCGAAGAGCGCACGGTGCGCCCGGGAGATCATATCGCCCTCGGCAGTGCGGCGGCGGGCTTCTCCATCGTCATGGCGACGGGCGAGTGGACGGGAGCGCAATCGGGAGGTGGCCGTGGCTAGGTTGCACACTGCTATCGCCACGCTTGCAGGTTGCGTGGCCGCCGTCTTTTGCCCCTTTTCGATGGCAGAAGAAACTGCTTCACCCGACGCAGTCGCGGCTGCTGCACAAGCCAATGCGGCGGACGCGGGCGTGCCCGAGGCCGACGCAGGCGCGCCCGCGTCCGAGTCTTCCGCGCCAGCCGCCGAATCGGGTGGCGGAGACGGATTGTTCGAGCAAAGCATCGCTGCGGCTGCGCCGGGGAACAGCTCGGCCGGTGCGAAGGAGCCGGCGTTTCAGCTGGGTGGCTACACCCGCGGCGATCTCTTTGTGGGCAAGGTCCCCGGCTATCGGCAGGGCAACATCAAGGCCGGGTACGGCGAGTTGGCCCTGGTGGCCAGAAGCAAGAAGGAATCCTTCGGCGACGCCTTCGCCGAGGCACGGGTGCGCTATGGCATGCTGGGCGAGCAAGACCAGACCGCCACCCTCGACGTTCGCGAGGCCTACGTGAACGGCTACTTCGGCCCGCTTCAGCTCCGGCTGGGAAAGCAGATCATCGTGTGGGGGCGCGCGGATCTCCTCAATCCGACCAACAACATCACGCCGATTGATTTTCGCATGCGTTCGCCCATCGAGGACGATCGTCGCATCGGGAACGTGGGCGCTCGCGCATTTCTGCGCTTGTCGCCGTTCCGCGTGGAAGGGGTCTGGATGCCGACCTATGCCCCCACAGAGCTTCCGCAGGTCACGCTTCCCCAATATGTCGAGCTCGGTTCTCCGAACTACCCCAAGCCCGAGCTTGACCGCGGCCTCTATGCCGGACGGATCCATTTGGAATTGCCCGCGATCGAAATGTCCGCCTCGTATTTACGCGGCTACGCGCCCCTGCCGGCCCTGGCTTGGAACAGCATCACCTTCAGTACGCAAAATCCCAGCGCGATACTGGCGCGAACGGCGTACCGGCAGCAGGTGGTCGGATTCGACTTCTCCACCGCGATCAGCGACATCGTCGCCATCCGGGGGGAGGCCGCCTACCGCCGGCCCTACACCTACGACGATAATGTCAACGTGTCCGAGTCGTGCCGGGCGTCGCTGACCAATCTGTGCGCGTCGACGGCCGACTACGCGAACGTTCTTGGCGCGATCAGGCCGGACTTGCAATACGCGCTTGGCGCGGATCACAGCTTCGGCTCCGTCAGCGTGATAGCGCAGTACTTGGGGCGCTACACCTTCGATTGGCAGAAGGAACAGGGCAGCGCGGACGTCACCGACACGTCCAGGCTCGAGAACAACAGCCCGTCGGGGGTAGACCGCTCGGGAGCGCAGGACATCGCCAAGGCGCAGCTGCGCAAGACCAACCAGATCCTGTTTTCGCAGACCGCGCGGGTCCAGCACTTGGCCACGGTTCGCGTGGAGTGGCTGACCCTTCACGACACCCTGTCGCTCTCGGCGCTTGGCATGATGAATTTCACCACCAAGGAATGGCTGGCCTCGCCCAAGATCGGCTACCACATGTCAGACTCCCTGGTCGCCTACCTGGGGGCAGAGATCTTGACCGGCCCAACCGGAACGCTCTTCGGCCTGGTCGACCAACAATTGAGCGCCGGCTACGTGGAGCTTCGCTCGACATTCTAAGGAAGGAAGACACATGACGAAGCAAGGATTCCTACTTTCTATCTTCGCCGCAAGTTGCGGCTTTGCCTGGCTGGGTGTGGCGCGGGCCGAGGGACTCTCGGGCCGCCAGATCATGGAGAAGGTGACGACGACGCGGAAGCTCGACGGCTCCGAGGCCACCATCAAGATGAGCATCTTCGACGAAAAGGGCCAGGTTCGCGTGCGCGAGATTGCGTCCGCGACCAAGCTTTTCGACGGTGGCAAGACCGAGAAGCGCGTATTTCGCTTCCTGTCACCGGCGGACGTCCAGGGAACTGGCATTCTGATCTTCGACTACGAGGACAAAGCCGACGACATGTGGATCTTTTTGCCGGCGCTGCGAAAGACCCGCCGAATCTTGAGTTCGCAGGGTTCGCAGAGCTTCATGGGCAGCGAATTCTCGTACTCGGATCTCAATATCCCGGCGCTCGACGATTTCAGCTACTCGGTCGGCAAGGATGAAGCCTGCGGCGGCGACACCTGCTACGTGGTCGACGTGACGCCCAAAAACAAGGAAACTGCCGCCAATGACGGCTACTCAAAGAAGACCTACTGGGTCAGCAAGAGCAAGCTCGTGGTGATGCGCGGACTTTACTATGGCCAGGACGGCAAGCTGCTCAAGGAGCTTACCACCCATGACGTGAAGCTGCTTGACGCCAAGAACAAGCGCTACCGCACCATGCGCATGGAGATGATCAACAAGCAGAACGGCCGTCGGTCGGTGTTTGAGTCGACCAAGATGACCTTCGCGCCCGACACCAAAGGCGACTACTTCACCACGACCTATATCGAGCGTGGGTAGATCGCCCGCGCCCTTCACCGCCGGAAAACGTGTGCTAGACCAGGTTCATATGAGCACGCTCAGCCATTTGCAGCGACTGGAAGCAGAGAGTATTCACATCATCCGCGAGGTCATCGCCGAGGCGGAAAAGCCGGTGATGCTGTATTCGATCGGGAAGGACAGCTCGGTCATGCTGCATCTAGCGCGCAAGGCGTTCTACCCGGCGGTGCCGCCGTTTCCGCTGATGCACGTCGATACCACCTGGAAGTTCCACGACATGTACGCCATGCGCGAGCGGATGGCGAAAGAGTCGGGGATGGAGATCATCGTGTACAAGAACCCCGAGGCGGTGGAGAAGAACATCAATCCCTTCACCCATGGCTCGGCGGTGCACACGGATATGTGGAAGACGCAGGGGCTCAAGCAGGCGCTTGACAAGTACGGTTTCGACGCGGCCTTCGGCGGCGCCCGGCGCGACGAGGAAAAGTCGCGCGCCAAGGAGCGGGTGTTTTCCTTTCGCAGCGCCCAACATCGCTGGGATCCGAAGAATCAGCGACCCGAGCTGTGGCGGCTTTACAACGCGCGCAAGCAGCGGGGCGAGTCGATCCGTGTGTTCCCGCTCTCCAACTGGACCGAGCTCGATATTTGGCAGTACCTGTACCTGGAAAAGGTGCCCATCGTCCCGCTCTACTACGCCAAGGTTAGGCCAGTGGTGGAACGCGATGGGACTCTGATTATGGTGGACGACGACCGCATGCCGCTCAAGCCGGGTGAGCAGCCCATGATGAAGAAGGTCAGGTTCCGCACGCTCGGGTGCTATCCGCTGACCGGCGCGGTCGAATCCAACGCCGAAACCCTGGCCGAAGTAATTCATGAAATCGCAGCCGCGCGCACCTCGGAGCGCGAGGGCCGAGTCATCGACCACGATCAGCCTTCCTCGATGGAAGCGAAGAAGCAGGAAGGGTACTTCTAATGAGCGCCGAGAACAGCGGCACCGGCAAAGGTCCCCAGGCCCTGGTGGGCGTGGAGGTGGCCGACGCCGAAATTCGTCGGCGCGCGGGCAGGAGCCTTCTGCGCTTCAACACCTGCGGCAGCGTTGACGATGGCAAGAGCACGCTAATCGGCCGCCTGTTGTGGGATTCCAAGGCGCTGTTCGAGGACCAGCTTGCGGCGCTGGAGGCTGATTCCAAGAAGGTTGGCACCCGTCATGGCGAGATCGACTACGCTTTGCTGCTCGATGGGCTTTCGGCCGAGCGCGAGCAGGGCATCACTATCGACGTCGCCTATCGCTTCTTCTCGACCGAGAAGCGCAACTTC
>CAZBIU010000229.1:0-11314 GCA_964491625.1 uncultured Myxococcales bacterium | reverse complement strand
CTCGAAAACCTCGAGAAGCTGGCGGGCGAGCGGCTATCGGAAGTGACGTCGGTGATCTTCTCCGCGCAACTGCTGATGCTGCGCGATCAGAGCTGGCTGGGCGCGATGGAAGAGAAGATCGCCTCCGGCACGTCCCCCGCCGAGGCCGTGTACCGCGTGATCCTCAGCTACGTCGAGCTGTTCGACCGCATGGACAACCCGTACATGCGGGAAAAGCGCCACGACGTGATGGACGTGGGACGCCGACTGCTCAGCAACCTGTCGGGCCACCGCGCAGCCGAGTCCCGCCTCGAAGGCCGCGTCGCCATCGCGGCCGAGCTGCTACCTTCCGACGTCCTCAAGCTGGGCCTGGAAAAGATCGGCGGCATCGTGCTCCTGTCAGGCGGCGTGACCTCGCACGTGGCAGTGCTGGCACGCTCGCTCGACCTACCGCTCATCTTCTTGGACGAACCTCGCCTCTTGGAAATCCCGGACGGCACACGGGTCGTGCTCGACGCTCGCCAGGGCAACCTGTACGTGGCGCCCTCCGAGGAGGTCGAGCAGCGCTTCCGCGAACAAGAGGAAAACCGTCGCTCGGCGCCACAGTCGGCCGAGAGCATGCGCGCAGAGACCTACACCGCCGACGGCACGCGGGTTTACCTCCTGGCCAATATCAACCTGCTGGCGGACGTTGAGGTCGCGTGCTCGTACAAGGCCGAGGGGATCGGCCTTTATCGAACCGAGTTCCCCTTCATGATCCGCAACGAGCTTCCCAGCGAGGAAGAACAGCTGCGCATCTACCAACGCCTGGTCGAACGCATGCCGGATCGCGAGGTGGTCTTCCGCACCCTCGACGTCGGCGGCGACAAGGCGCTGTCGTACTTCGACTACGGCGCCGAGGCCAACCCGTTCTTGGGCTTGCGCTCGATTCGCTTTTCACTGCGGCACCGCGACGTGTTCCTGCAGCAGGTGCGCGCCATCCTGCGCGCCACCCGCGGACGCAAGGTACGCATCATGTTCCCGATGATCTCGTCGCCGGACGAGCTTGCCAGCGCGGCGGAGGCGGTCGAGGAAAGTCGCGCGTCCCTGCGGCGCGACGGCACCCCGGCATGCGAGCAGGTCGAGCTGGGCATGATGCTGGAGGTTCCATCCGTGCTTGAGATGATGGACGAGCTGGCCCAGCTTGCTCACTTCTTCTCCATCGGCACCAACGATTTCGTGCAGTACATGTTGGCCGTGGATCGCACCAACGTGCACGTCGCCGACCTGTACGTGCCCCACCATCCCGCCGTCCTGCGCGGCCTCCACCGCGCCGTCTCGGCAGCCTTGCGCCACGGCCGAGACGTCTCGGTGTGTGGCGACATGGCGCACGAGCCGCGCTTCGTGCGCTTCCTGCTGGGCATCGGCGTGCGCAAGTTCAGCATGAGTGCGCGCTACCTACCGCGCGTGCAAGAGGCCATCTTCGCCACCAAGCTGGATCACGCCGAGGCGTTCGCCAAGCGTCTGCTGGCCGAGAGCACCGTACTCGGCGCCAGCCGGATTCTCGACGGTGGGTAGTCTCAGCTCGAGGGCGGCGAGGTGAAGTCGAAGAAGTTGCCGGTCAAGGCCAGCAGCGAGAGCACGGTCCAGGAGTCTTCGTAGTAGGTTCCGCCAGTCAGGTCCTGCAGCGTCGCCACCGACGCGTAGGCATCGTTGACGAAGGACTGGTAGCTGCTCGAGCTCATGGCGCCGACCGCGGCAGTGCCGATGAAAGCGGCGGACTTGCCTCCGCTGGCCGGCTGGAGCGTGCCATCGATGGCATAGCCGTCGACGATCTTGTCCGCGCCGATACGGCTGAAAAAGTTGCTGGTCTTGCTGACGTAGTCCTTGGCGCGCGAGTTGGCGTTCCAGCAGTAGTCGAGCCCGATGCGGAAGGGCGTCCTGCACGAATCGTACTGATAGTTGGTCGGGGCCTGGCCGGGCTTGTCGCCCCATACGTTCGCGTTCGGTGAACAGGAACTGGTTCCGCACGAAACCCACGCGGGAACCAGGCCATTGTCCTGGTCCTTGTTGGTGCTGTTCAAGGTGTTGTCGATGACGTCGTAGGAAGTCGTCATGGCCTGCGCCCACGGATGCGACGAATCGACGGCGGCGAAGGTCTTGTAGTACGAAGGAGCGAAGTACGAGATGTTGAGCGACGACCAGTCGCCCCAGGTATCCCCAGGCTTCACCCCTTTCGAGTCGATGATCTCGTTGTTCCACACGTTCGAAATCTGCCCCTTGGCGAAATCCAGGTAGGACTTGTCGAGCGTCCCCTGCCCGCCCCACTGTTTGTCAGCCATGAGCAACGCGAACGCCATGTCTTCGTCAGCGTCGGTGGCGCCGCCGGTACCGGCCGGCCCGGAGCCGTCGGCCTTGATGTACCAGTGCATGAGCCCGTGCTCGTCGAGGTACTGTTGCTCGTACTTCCACAGTCCATCGAACAGCTTCTGGTCGTTCATGTACACCGCGATCAGCATCCCGTAGGCGATGCCTTCGGAAACCGTCGAGTTGGGCTCCAGGGTGCCTGGCTCGTGTGGACGCTTCACGCGGAAACAGCCACCCTTCGAACAGGTCCCGACGCCATCCGCGGTGACCGTGTCTGTCTTCCACTGGCAGTACGCGCGCTGGACGTCGTCGTTGTTGTAGTTGGTTGGACGGACGCAGCTCGAACCGAAACGATTCTGCGGGAACGGGAAGCTCGCCTGCGGTGTCGGCGTGGTCACGCACGAAGGCGAACTGTCGGGCCCCATATCAGGGCGTAGATCCATGGCGCTATCGGGTGCCAGGTCGGCCGGCAAATCTGGCGACACATCCGCCGCGTCGGGACCGGGGGCCACTCCGTTGTCCTTGCCCAGATCAGGGCTCGCGTTGGATGCGCTGTCCGCGACCGAGATCTGCGACGAATCGGGTGACGACGGCGACGTCGCGTCGGTGCCTATCCGTGCGTCAGTCGAGGCGGCTGCGTCTCGGTCTCCCCGGGACGGGTCAGCCGTCGGTCGGCAGGCCACCGCGAAGACGATCAGTGCGGATGCGAGGCACGGCCCGAGGGGGACCGGCCTTCGTGTCATGGAAGAGAGTCCTGGGTACTTCATCACTTCACCAAACCATGCAATCTTGCACAGTCGGCGTTCCCGAGACAATGAAAGTGTCGTCGGAAAGCGAGCACAAGGCTCTCCTTCAGTCGCACAACCCTCGCAGAGACCGCCGGGCGGCGGTCATGAGACAATTCGGGTGCTCACCTCTCGCGCGAGGCGGCGTCCTGCATCGCCTCGACGACAACCTCGAGCAGGCGCTCGTCCGACACAGGCTTGATCAGATACCTGTGCGCGCCGCAGTCGACCGCAGCGCACGCCGCCGCGAACCCGAGGCCCTTCGACAAGACGACCAACGGAACGCGAGCGTGTCGTTCGCGGATACGTCGCAGCGACCCGCAATCGGGGACCTCGCTCCCGTCCACATCGCTGACCACGACGTCGAATTCCTTCTCGCGGGCCAGCCCGTCTGCCGCGGTTCCGTCGCAGGCGATCTCAACGGTGTAGCCATAGGCTGAGAACGATCGCATGTACCGCCGCAGCCCCTCGGTGTCGTCGCCTACGATCAGGATCGCCGACCGCCGCCGACCGGGCCCATGGGATTGACTCGTACCTACTTTGGACTTGGTAGCAGAATGTGACTCGCCCGCATTCACCGAATGGTCTTTGGCCACGAATCGGACATCGGAGGAGACTCGGGACTTGAGCCTGATCCTAGGCCCTTTTCGCGCCCGTCATGGCCCTATTCGTCCGGGCTGATAGACTGGCGGCGATGCAGTCGAGGCCGGAAATCAGCGTGAAGCGGGTCGACATCACCACCCTCGACGTGGACGCAATCGTCAACGCAGCGAACACCTCGCTGCTGGGCGGCGGAGGCGTCGATGGCGCGATCCATCGTGCAGCGGGGCCCGAGCTCCTGGCCGCCTGCCGGCCTCTCGGAGGCTGCCCGACCGGCTCCGCGAAGATAACCCCCGGCTTCAGGCTGCCCGCGCGATTCGTCATTCATGCGGTCGGTCCGGTATGGCGCGGCGGTGGCCACGGTGAAGACCGCCTGCTTGCGTCGTGCTACGAAAGCGCCCTCAGGCTGGCGGCACAGCACAGGCTGCGCAGCATCGCGTTTCCCGCCATCAGTTGCGGCGCCTATCGCTTCCCGGTCGATCGCGCCGCAAGCATCGCCGTCCAGTCGGTTCGGCAAACCCTGGCGGCTGCTACCGGCATCCAGCACGTACTGCTGGTGGCCTTCGACGCCGCAATCGAAGCAGCTCTCAGCAAGACTGTCCAGGATTCCGTGTAGAATCGGCTGCGCCGCGTGGGGCCGCCTGAACCAGGCCCCGGACCGGGCGAAGGAGATCACCGATGAAGCGTCGAAACACCGATGGCCTGGGCCGACTGGCGCGCAACCGCCCCCTATTCTCGTCGCGCGGCCTGCTTTACATCTGGCTGCCGATCGTGATCCTCATTGTTCTGGTGACCATCGGATCGCAAAGGTTGATCCGCCCGGCCCCGACCACCATCCGGATGTTGAGCGGCCCCGAAGGCAGCAGCTACCGGAAGAACGCCGAGAAGTACAAGGCCATCATCGAGCGCTTTGGCGTGAAGGTTCAAGTCCTGCCCTCCACTGGCGCGCTAGACAACTTGCGCCAATTGGCAAACCCCAAGGTCAAGGCAGACGTGGGCTTCGTGCAAGGCGGCCTCAGCGACGACATCGACATCTCGCACTTGATGTCGCTCGGCAGCGTCTTCGCCCAGCCCTTGATGGTCTACTACCGGGGAAGCGACCCGGTCGAGCGGCTTTCACAGCTCAAGGGCAAACGCCTCGCCATCGGGCCCGAGGGAAGCGGCGCGCGGACGCTCGCTCTCAAGCTGCTCAAGGCGAATGCGATCGACGGCCCGCCCACGGTGCTGCGCGATCTGGCCGGTGAAGAAGCTGCCGACGAGCTGATCGCGGGAAAGATCGATGCCGCGCTGATGATGGGCGATTCGGTCACCACGGAAATCATGAAAAAGCTGCGCGCGGCCGACAACATCGAAATCGCCAACTTCAGCCAGGCGGACGGCTACCTGCGCAAGTTCCGCTTCCTGTCCAAGCTGACCCTGCCCGAGGGCGCCTATGACCTCGGCAAGAACGAGCCCCCGCGGAACCTGACCTTGATCGGCCCGACGGTGGAGTTGGTGGCGCGAAAGAACCTGCATCCCGCGATCTCAGACCTTCTTATCGGCGCCGCCCGCGAGATCCACGGAGGCCCTGGGTTGTATCGCAACGCTGGCGAATACCCGGCGCCGCTCGCACGGGATTTTCCCATCAGTCCGGACGCCGAGCGCTACTACAAGTCGGGCGGGCACTACCTTTACCAGAAGCTCCCCTTCTGGTTGGCGAACCTGATTGACCGACTGCTGGTGGTTTTGGTTCCCCTGCTCGTGGTCGTGTTTCCGGCGACTAAAATCGTGCCCACGGTATACCGCTGGTGGATGCGCTCCCGCATCTACAAGTGGTACGGCCTGCTCATGGCCGTCGAACGGCAGATGCTCGCCAACCCTTCCCCCGAAGATCAGGTGAAGTTGGTCCAAAGAATCGAGGCTATCGAAAGGGCCGTGGCCGAAATGCGAACGCCGCCCTCGTTCGGCGACCAGCTTTACGTGCTCCGTGACCACGTACGCGCCGTGCGGCAGCAGCTTTCGGCGAACGCCAGGACTCCTCAGGCTCACAGCGAGACGGCTGCATCCCCGACCATGTGAAGAACAAGCGCAAGACGCTATTTCCCGGAACCGCGAATCTCCCACTAGATCCCGGTCACCAGGCGCACCTCCCATTCCGGAAGTGCTACCTGGCTGCCGGGCGCCTCCGGCGTGCTTCGGATGCTGCGCCCCTGCGGCCACGCCATTGCCGCAAGCGAAATCCAGGCCTCACGCTTCTGCCAAGCGCGCGCCAGCGCCAGCCCGAAATCGATACCCCACATGACCGTGGTGTCGCTCAGATTCCGGTCATAGCCGGATCCGTTGACCAGCAGCAAACCC
Organism: uncultured Myxococcales bacterium; assembly: GCA_964491625.1. Lineage (GTDB taxonomy): Bacteria > Myxococcota_A > Polyangia > Fen-1088 > Fen-1088 > Fen-1118. The sequence goes on along the minus strand of CAZBIU010000229.1, from coordinate 5,267 downwards.
AAAGCCGGTCCAACAAGCACGCGCAAGATCCAACGCCCGCGGTACGCGTCCGCAGTCAACTTCAAGGCCAAGGTGGGGCGCCAATAGCGTGCGGTGCCGATGCCGACACCGAGATCGCGGTAAAGCCCCACCGACGCCTCCACCGCCAGACCGAAGTCTTCAATCAGCTCTGGCATTCCCGCGGCGAGCGCCAATCCCGGATTGACACCTTGCTTGTCGGCCAGTCCCAAAATGCCGACACCGGCCTGGGTTCGCGTGCTGGTCCGAATCGGTTCCCAGTCGGGATTGTCGCTGGGATCCCCAGAGCCGCTCGATGCCCAGGTTTCTCGCCGCTCCTTGGGCGGGATTCCCGGCGGCCTTATGGTCCCCGCCGGCATCGCGTCCAGCCAGGATGCAATGATCATCGCTGCCATCTCCGCCCGTTCGTCACAATTCCCGGCAAGCGGCACCGTCCGCTCCTGGCTGGTGTCTCCCGGCGCGGCGACGTCGATGTGCATCGACTGTTCGTCGACATTCACACGAGCAGCGGCATCTTCTGGGCCGCCGGCCGCCAGGAGTCCCAACAGGCGCAAGCTGATCGCGTCGGACGACGGACAGTCGGAGTTGCTGGACACACGGGTAGCGGCTGACGCCTGAACGGGAACTGCGAGGACGCCGAGGGCAACGACGAGAAGTCTGTTCATCTGTTCATAAAGAACTTGGCGGCCTCGGCGGCGAAGCGTCCTTTGGGGTACATGTCGCGATAGCGCTTGACGTCAGCCAGACCGTCTTCCTGATCCCCGTAGCGAAGTCGGGCCACGGCTCGACCCCAAAGGGCCCGTTCGTGCCACGCGGGCGAACCGGACTTGCTGGCCAAGGCCTTGTCGAAGTCGGCCTCGGCCTCCCGCCACCGTCGCGCGCCCGCGCGCAACTCGCCGCGCACCACGAATCGCTCGCCACTGCGAGGAAGACGGTCCAGCGCCATGTCGTCGAGCCTCTGCAGCGCCTCGCGATCGCGATGCAGGGCCAGCAGCGCTTCCACCTCAAGCGAGCTTCGCTCTCCGCCGAGCACGCTGTGCGGGTAGGCCTGCGCATGCTCCTGCAGGAGCGATAGCGCCGCCGCCGGATTGCCTTCGTTGCGCAGCTTCCGCAGGGCCTGGCCAAACAGAGCGGGATCGCTCGTAGTATGGCGCGGGAACAGCTCGCCCTCCGGCCGCGCGGACGGCGAGGGAACAGGGGTCGCTGCAGCGGGCGCCAACGTCGCGCGCGCTTCCGGAACGGTCGGCAACACTGGGCTCGCCGGCGGAGGTTCCGCGCCGAAAGAAATCGGCCGCAAAGCCGAACCTTGCGCAATCGCGCCGACCGGCTCGGCCAGATAGGGCGTGCCAAGTGCGAGCTTCCGCGTGGCCGCACGCGGGCGGTCGGCCGAGGCCACGACCGATGCGCGCGAGCTCGTCAAGCTGGGGACGGCCCGCCCGATGGGGGCCAAAGCGGCTGTGGTGGGCGGCGCAGACACCGGCGCGATCGGCGCCCAAACCCAGGTCCGAGACGGCGCGGCCCCGTCGAGCAGCGGAGTGGGAATGTCTGGCAGCACGACGGCCGGCTTCACCGCCCCGGTTTCGCCCGAGGATTCTTCGCGCATCTCGGCTGCGGCCGGCCGAACGGCGTGGATCGGTCGACCCGCCCTGTGCTTGTGGCTCTCCGCAGACGTGGCCTTCGAGAACGCATCGGCGGGTGCGGGTGCATCGACCGCCCGGCGAATCAGCCCGAGCCGCTCCGCAGTCGCAAAAGCCACGCCACCTGCCACCAGCAACCCCACCCCGACCAGAACCGGCGCCAGACGAAACCTGACGCGAATCGGGTGCGCGCGAAAGAGGGTTCGCACGATGCGCCTGCGAACCTGCTGCTTTTGGGCGGGCGAGAGCGAGTCGATGCTCTTGGCAGCCGCGAGCAAGGGCGCGATTTCACCCAGACACCGTTCTCGGAGGATCTCGTCGGGAGATCCATTCTTGCCGGCCCTCATGCTTCGGCCCTCCCTTGTCGGCTCTCCAGCTCTTCAAGCAGCATGGCCCGCGCGCGATGAATTCGAACCCAGACCGCGTTGGCGCTGAGCCCGAGCAACTGTCCCACGTCCGCGGCCGCCGAGCCTTCGATATCGCACAGGATGATGGCCGTGCGGTACTTGTCGGGCAAGCGGTCCAAGGCGGCGTAAAGCCGGGCGCATTGCTGTCGCTCTTCGAGCACTTCGAGCGGGGTCGGGCTAGGCGGCACCACGGCTTCCTGGTGAGAACGGTGAAGGCTGTCGAGGAATTGCCGAAGCCGACGGCGGAATCGTCGCTTGCGCACCACCAACTGGGTGATGCGGAATAGCCAAGTGGAAACCTTGGCATCGCCGCGGAATTCGCGCCGACGACGCAGTGCCACCACGAACACGTCGTGGATTAGGTCCTCCACGTCGGGGCTGGGTCCGACCAAGCGGCGAACCCAGCGTTCGACCATCGGCTCGTAATTCTCGTACAGATGGTCGAAGAGCAGCTCGGGATCGGAAGCCGCCTCGCCCGGCGGGATCACCAGGTTTTCGCTGCTGTCGTGGAGCTGCCCTTTGGACATGGAAGTCTTTGCTAGCTTTGGTCCCCTGACCTCAGGGAACCTTACAGGGCATTCTCGCGGTTCGGAAGACGGGCCGCCCGGGGCCTATAGGGGCGGTGCCGATTGCGCGCCGAGCTGGACCTCGCCGGTCAGCGCCACACCAAAGGTGCGCCGGTAGACCACGCCGATGACATTGAGCGCCCACGGCCCGGTCCAAATGAGGCCGATGCCGAGGGGAATCGCACTCAGAAAGACAACCAGTCCCACCACAAATAGGAGACCAAAGTACTTGAACCACCGCTTGGTCACCGCCTTGCGTGAGGTTTCGAGCGCCTGCCAGGGTGACATGTCGCGGTCCACGATGAGAGGCAGGCTCATGCAGTAGCCCACCGCCAAGTAGATGCCGGGGATCAGCAGGAGCAGAAACCCGGTGTAGGTCAGCAGCGTATTGATGATGCCGGCGATGAGGGCAGTCCCGGCCTTGCCGAAGCTGCCGAACCCGGTCGAAAAATCAATTGGAAGTCCGGCTGCCCGGCGCAGCCCCATCGCGACCAGACCGATGAAGAGCACCGGGGCGATGGCGCCCGCGCCAATATTGAACCCGGTCCGCAGCACGATGCTGTTCCTGAAGAGAAGCGCGCCTGGGATGAGGACGGCCACGTAGATGCCGTACAGAATCACGGCCACGCCCCAAAATGTCCCCTTCATCCCATGGGTCAGCGCCCACGCCTCGCGCATGATGTCCCCGATTTCGAAGTTGTACCTGCCCGCCAGGGCGTCCTCCAGCGTCCCAGAGGCCCCGGGATTTACCGCCTGCGCGTTCAAATCGGCCTTGGGTGCTTCGTATGGATTCGAAGTCGTCTCGGTCATGTCACCATCCTCCTTTGCGGGAGACACCGCGACCCCCGCGACGGGTCCCAAGCGGGTATGTTATCACCCTGGGAATTTCGCAACAGCCGGCAGCGGGCCGACCGTCCCAGGACCGGCGGCCGGTCCAGTCTCGGTTCCGGCAACGGATCCTGCGCCGACGCGCGGAGCGGGCTGCACGCGACGACATGACAAGACGCCGTGCTACTTCTTCGCCGTTTGCGCCGACGGCGATGCGGGTGCGGGCTGCGCCGACGCCTGCTGCTTCTGGAGCTGCTGGTTGGCGGTGATCTGAATCTGCACGCGCCGGTTCTGCGCTCGGCCCGCCTCGCTGGCATTGGTCGCGACCGGCATGTCGTCGGCGTAGCCCTTGCCCGTCATGCGGTCCTTGACCACGCCCTTCGATTTAAGAAAGCTGATGACCGAATTCGCGCGCGCCAGCGACAGCTTCTTGTTGAAGGCCCGCTTGCCCTTGTTGTCGGTGTGTCCCTCGACCACCAAATCGGTGTCCTTGTACTCGTTTAGCACCTTGGCAAACTCGGTCAGATCCTTTTCGGACGCCGGCTTCAACTTGGATCTTTTGCTATCGAACAAGATGGCCGAATTGAACTTCACCACCAGCTTGTCGCCTTGCCGCTCGACGTTGGCCCCCTTCACGTCCTTGAGCGCCTTTTCTTGCTTGTCCATGTAGTTGCCGATCAGCGCCCCCGCGCCGGCGCCTGCGGCGGCACCGACCGCACCACCGACGACCGCCCCCTTGCCACCACCCGCCAGCGCGCCGATGCCAGCGCCCGCCAGGCCGCCCGCACCTGCGCCGATCAGGGCACCGGATTGGGCCTTGGTTGCGCAGGCCGACGCCACGTACGCAACGGCTACGATTGCAACGCCAAGCTTCGCGATCTTCCAGTTCATCATTCTCGTCTCGCTCCTGTGCATGGCTTCGGCTGACTTCTTATCCCAAGACGGAAACTTTGCAATTCCGTTGCTTCGCGCGCACAGCGTGAGAAGCCGGCACACGCGCGACGTGGCAAGCTGTGATTATCGTCCTGCATGTATCGATGACCCCTGCTCTGGGGCGAGAACACTTGTCGGGCACAGGGGATGCAAAGAACAGATCCTCGCAACGCAAAGGTGAACTATGAAGCGCCAACTTCTTCTGCTGTCTGCAGCTCTTGCAGCTCTTGCAGCTCTTTCCCTGGGCTGTGCAACCACGGAATCGGGGCAGGATCCCACCCCGGCTGGGAATTGGGTGCTGTACGGCCAGGTAGAATCAATCGGCCAGGCCGACGAGTACGCGCGGGGCGATCCCGGGGGCGGCGCGGTCGCGGGTGCCGTGATCGGCGGCGTGCTCGGCACCGCGCTCGGCGGCCGAGGCTTCGGCACGTTCCTGGGTGCGAGCGAAGGCGCTATGATCGGCGCCAACAGCAGCCAGGGTGGCTACGTCGGCACTGCTTTTCATGTCCACGTCCGCTTCGAAGATGGCAGCCTGCGAACGTTCGTGTATCAAAATCAGCTTCCCTTCCGCCGCGGCGACTACGTGGTCTGGACAGCCCAGGGATTGTATCGGCGCTGACTCGATCGCTGCCGCGTCGATGGGGTGTCCTGAGCCGGGTTCAGTAGCTCAGGCCGAACCCGTAGGGAAACAGCGGGTTGTAGCTCGCATCGCCGGAGTTGATCGGGATCTGATCCATCGAACGCGGCCAGGAGTGCGGTAGCTTCCCGGTGGGCTTGTAGTCGCCGAAGAGCACGTCGGCCACGCCCTCGCCCTCGGTGCCCGGCAACCAGACCACCAGCAATGCATCGGTCAAGGACAACCAATCTCCGACGATCAG
>CAZBIU010000228.1:0-11334 GCA_964491625.1 uncultured Myxococcales bacterium | reverse complement strand
GGAAGCTGACGGTCGAGATTGCGGTGGGAAGAAGAAGGACGGAGCTTGATGGGAAGGCGGTGAGGCGGGATTCGAGCTCGCTCGAGGGCGCGGGCGTCGTCGTGTTTGGGCCCGGGGATCTGCAACTACCCAAGGGGCCGGCATCGGAAAGGAGGCGAGCCGTGGATCGCGCGGTGTTTGCGGTGCGACGGCCGTATTTCAAGGAGGCATCCGAGTTCGAGCGCGCGCTGAAGGGAAGAAACGGGATTCTTCGCCGAGGAGAATGGAGCGCCGAATTGCTCGAGAGTTACGACGAGGCGCTGGCAAGGGTGGGGGCACGCATCGTGGTGCGACGGCGAGGAGTGGTTTCGGCGCTCGCGCCTCTGTTCGAGGAGGTGTTTCTGGACATCCACGGAGACTTGTCGGCCAGCATCCGCTACCGGAGCGACCCCAGGGTGGAGGAGGCGACGGCAGAGGATGAGATCGCGGACGCGTTGCGAGCGGGGTTGGCCGCGGAAAGGGCAAATGATGCGCGTCGAGGTTTCACGGGATTCGGTCCCCAGACCGATGACTTGGAGATGCTGCTGGGATCGCGTCCCGCGCGCGAGCACGGCTCGCAGGGTCAGCTTAGGACGATGGTCTTGGCGCTGAAGATCGCGGAGTTGAAGCACGCGAGCGAGCGCAATGGGGAGGCACCGCTGCTGCTTCTGGACGACGTAGCGAGTGAGCTCGACGAGGAGAGGCGGAGTCGTCTTTTTGGGACCATCGCGCACATGGCATGTCAGACTCTCATCACGATGACGGAGCGAGAGCATTTGCCGGATCTTCAAGAGCGCAAAGACTGGCTGGTGTCGGGTGGGGAGATTAGGCCCTGCTGAGGGCCGCTGGGTTTTGCTTTACTACCCGGGCAAATGATGCTATGTGACTGAAAGTCCTAGGTTTTTCTACATGTCGACAGACGAAGATAGTGCCTTGGGTCAAGAGCCTGCAAAGGCGGGCAGCGAGTACAACGAAGAGAGTATCCAAGTCCTCAAGGGGCTCGAGGCGGTGCGGATGCGACCGGGGATGTACATCGGCGATACCGATGATGGCAGCGGTCTGCACCATATGGTCTACGAGGTGGTGGACAATTCCGTGGACGAGGCCTTGGCCGGTGTCTGCGATCGCATCGGCGTGCAAGTTCACTTCGACAATTCCGTGTCGGTGGAGGACAACGGCCGGGGTATTCCAGTTGGGGAGCATCCCACGGAGAAGCGCCCGACCGCCGAGATCGTGATGACGGTGCTTCACGCGGGCGGAAAGTTCAACCATACGAACTACAAAGTGTCGGGCGGGCTTCACGGCGTGGGCGTGTCGGTGGTGAACGCGCTCTCGGAATGGCTCAAGCTCGAGATCAAGCGGGAAGGGAAGGTCTATTACCAGGAGTATCGGCGGGGAGCTCCGGTGACGGAGCTGCAAGAGATAGGGGTTAGCGAAAAGACGGGGACCAAGGTCACTTTCAAACCGGACGCCAGCGTGTTCAAGGGCACCACGGAATTCAGCTTCGAGATTTTGTCACAGCGCCTGCGCGAGCTGGGCTATCTCAATCGGGGCCTGAGCATCACCCTAGAGGACGAACGTAGCGGAAAGGCACACGAGTTCCAATTCGGGGGCGGGTTGGCGCAGTTCGTAGGAGATCTGAACAGCACAAAGGTGCCGACGCACGACAAGCCCATCCTGGTCGAGGGCGAGCAGGACGGAACCGTGGTCGAGATCGCGCTACAGTGGAACGATTCGTACCAGGATTCGATCTTCTGTTTCACGAACAACATCAAGAACAAGGACGGTGGCACGCACCTGACGGGGTTTCGCGCGGCTCTGACCCGGACCGTGAACGCGTACGCCCAGTCGGCGGGGCTTCTCAAAGACCTGAAGAATGGCCTTGGGGGCGACGACATCAGCGAGGGCTTGACTGCCGTGGTTTCGGTCAAGCATCCGGATCCGAAGTTTAGCAACCAGCCGAAGGACAAGCTGGTGTCGTCCGAAGTGAAGGGCATCGTCGAGCGTATCGTGAATGAGCGCCTGGGCAGGTTCCTGGAGGAGCATCCCAAGGAGGCGAAACAGGTGATCGAAAAGGCCGTGCTCGCGGCCAGGGCGCGGGATGCGGCGCGGAAGGCGCGCGAGTTGGTGCAGCGGAAAGGAGCACTGGACATCTCCTCGCTGCCGGGGAAGCTGGCGGATTGTCAGGAGCGAGATCCGGCGCTCTCGGAACTCTACATCGTCGAGGGCGACAGCGCCGGCGGATCGGCGAAGCAGGGTCGGAACAGGAAGGATCAGGCGATCCTGCCACTGCGAGGAAAGATTCTGAACGTGGAGAAGGCGCGCATCGACAAGATGCTGTCATCGCAGGAGATCGTCACGCTGATCACCGCGCTAGGCTGCGGAGTGGAGAAGGAAAAGGAGATTGACAAGATCCGGTATCACCGGGTGATCGTGATGACCGACGCGGACGTGGACGGAAGCCACATCCGGACGTTGCTACTGACCTTCTTCTACCGGCATTTTCCCGAGATCGTGGAGCGTGGCTATCTTTTTATCGCGCAGCCGCCTCTCTACCGGGTGAAGAAGGGGAAGCGGGAGATCTATCTCAAGAACGAACAGGCGTTGGAAGAGTACCTGCTCGAAAGTGCGACTGAGAATCTCCTCTTGTGCCCAAGCGACGGTGGCGAGCCGGTGCGCGGGGAAGCCCTGCGGCAGCTGGCGCGGCAGGCGGGCAGGTATCGACGGCTGCTGCGCGTGCTTGATCGGCGGGTGGATGCTCGATTGGTGGACGCGATTATCAAAGCCACGAACCTCTCGAAGGCAGATCTGAAGGATGCGAAGCTGATTGCGAAGGCGCTGGGGCGCCTCGAAGAGTACCTGGAGGCCTTCACGCCGGAGCTCAAGGATGTGGTTCTAAAGCTGGCGCCCGACGGGGAACACGGCGGGTACAAGATAGAGGCACCGGTGCGGCCGGCAGGGATTCGGCGGGCGACGGTGATCGATTTCCCGTTTCTGGATTCGCCAGAGTTTGCGGATTTGACGGCGCTCTATCGGGAGCTGGCGGTACTGGGAAAGCCGCCATACCGGTTGCAGGCGGGGAGCGATTCGGTGGAGTTCGGTCGGATGGAGGAGCTTGGGGAGAAGGTCAACGAGCTCGGCAAGAAGGGCTTGCTGATTCAGCGTTACAAGGGACTTGGCGAGATGAATCCGGAACAGTTGTGGGAGACCACGATGGATCCGACGAGGCGGACCTTGCTGCAGGTTCGAGTCGAGGATGCGTTTGAGGCGGATCGGCTGTTTTCGACCTTGATGGGTGATCTGGTCGAGCCGCGCCGGGAGTTCATCGCACAGAACGCGCTGAACGTCCGGAACTTGGACGTGTGAGGAGGCCGGGGAACCCCACAAGCAAACGGCCCGCCTGCAGAGCAGAGCGGGCCGTGCGGAGAAGAGGGCTAGCAGGCGAAGATACGGTTGAGCTTCTCTTCGATCTTGCCTTCGTTGGACTTGGTGGCGACAGCGATCTCTTTGACGAGAAGGGTGCGCGCGGTGTCGAGCATCTTACGCTCGCCGAAGGAGAGCTCCTTGTCGCCCTTGAGGCGCTGGAGGTCGCGCAGGACCTCGGCGATCTCGAAGACCGAGCCAGTCTTAATCTTCTCCATGTACTCGCGATAGCGGCGGTTCCATGTCTGGCCTTCCACCGAGATTTCGCGGCTCTTGAGAATCTCGAAGACTTCGTCGACCTCGTCGGCACGGATGAGCTCACGCAGACCGACCGCCCCAGCGTTCTTGGTGGGGATCATGATCTTCATCCCGTTGTCAAGAATCTTGAGGATGTAGAAGGTCTGCTTGCTGGACGAGATCTCACGGGTTTCGATGCCGGTGATCTGGGCCACGCCGTGCGCCGGGTAGACTGCCAAATCGCCAACGCGGAAAGTGGGCTCCATATAGGTGCTCTCCTGTCAATCCTTGAGGTGTGCCTCAGTAACCGAGGCGCGCGTACTCTACCTCGCCGTTTGATTTTGGTCAAGAGGGAACTGCCGGTCGCGGGTAGGAATTGTGGTGTGCGGGCAGACGAATGAGAATGGTACGGAACCGGGAGGAAAATGGAAGGGGCTTACAAGAGTGTATGTTGACAAAGGAGGGCACGGAAAGGTAGGGTTTTGTCGCACGTGCCATGACGGAAAAGGCGGCGAAGGCCAAGGAGAAGTCGACGAGACCGGGATCCCGCGGAGGCGCGAGGTCCGGCAGGGACGCGGGCACGGGGGGGACCGGTCTGGATTACGTGACGGGTCATGCGGGTGGGGCTGGGTCGGGGCACAGGGGGCGAAGCTCGGGCGCGCTTGGGGAAGGGCTAGGGGCGGGTAAGACGGCCGGTGAGCTGGTGCCGTCGCTGGGCAGCGCGGTGCGGGATCGCGGCGCAGCACCGCCGATGCCGATTCCTATCGCGACATTCAATATTTGAGGCTTTGGGAGATGTGATGAGCGAGCGAAACACGTTGGCTGAGAAGCGGGAAGAGGCGGCCAGAGTCCTGCGGGAGATTCTGGAGAAGATGAGTGTCGATGCTGAGGTGAGCGCGTTCGACGATGGGGAAAGGATCATTCTTGATGCGCACGGCTCCGAGTCGGGGCTGGTGATTGGGAAAAAGGGAGCCACCCTCGACTCTCTGCAGTACTTGGTAAGTCGGATCGTTTTTAAGAAGCCCGGGGAGGTGACGCAGGTTGTGGTGGACGCTGAAGGATATCGGGGTCGGAGGGAAGATTCGCTGGCGGACTTGGCGCGGAAGCTGGCGGAGAAGGCGGTACGCTCAGGAAGGCCTGTTCCGGTTGAACCGATGAGCCCCCACGACAGAAAGGTCGTGCACAAGACGCTGGCGGAGCACCCGGACGTCCGCACGGAGTCTGAAGGGGAGGGGTCGGCTCGGCGGGTCGTGATCTTCCCGAAGCGCGGCGCGCTGGAAGCTAGGTAAGAAAGATCGCCCAGACGGGCCGCAGATCGACAGATTCTGCGAGGGCGTCTGCGAGCAGGTCCGGGGTGGGGGAGTCGAGATAGGGCAGGGTGCCGAGGGGTGGCGTTCCGGTGAGGTCGCCGATCTGGCTTGAGTTGCACATGCGCTCAGAGTTCGGGTCCGGTGTGGTATTGACCAGGATGGTTCCGATGAAGGGTAGGCCTCGGCGGCGTATTTCGGAGATTGCCAGGGCAGTGTGGTTAATGGTGCCGAGAGAATTGCGTGCGACGAGGATGATGGGCAGGTCGAAGGCGGCGGCGAGGTCGGCGGTGGTGATGGCCGGAGCGTAGGGAGATAGGAGTCCGCCTGCGGACTCAACAATCACGGCGTCTCCAAAGGCTTGCGCCATGGTGAAGTGTAGGAGGAGGACCGAGAGGGAGATCTCTAGGCCCTGGGCGGCGGCAGCGGCGGTGGGGGCGACCGGGAGGTAGAGGGGGAAGGGGCAGACCTGGGGAAGGCGGAGGTCGGTGCGGCCGGAGGCGGCAAGCAGGGCCTGCGCGTCGCGAGGGCTTGGATTGGCTCCGGTTTCCACGGGCTTGAAGGGAACGGGGCGAAGGCCGCGGTGGCGAAGAAGGCGCAGCAAGGCGGCGGAAACGGCGGTCTTTCCGACGGCAGTGTCCGTGCCGGCGATGAAGATGCCGGCAGGCTTTTGCACGGGCCGGAGGACGGACTCGGGCGGGGCTGAGATCGAGGGGCCGGTCGGGTTGCTGACGAGGGTAGTTGGCTTGAGCGTGGTGGCAAGGGAGTGGATGGCATCGGCGAGGCGGGAGAGGTCTTCAATGGAATGGGCGGCGGAGAAGGTCAAGCGGAGACGGGCGCTCCCCTCGCGCACGGCGGGCGGGCGGATTGGCTGCACGAAAAGGCCAGCGGAACGGAAGTGACGGGAGGCGCTGAGCGCGGCATCATCAGGGCCTAGTATTAAAGGGTGGATTGGAGACGGGAATGCCTGGCGGGACAGCGCCAGGTGGGACCGGAATACCGTGATGTTGTCGGCCAGACGAGCGCGGAGGGCGTCACCCTCGGGGGAACGGATGATGGAGAGGGCCTGCAGAGAGGCTGCTGCGACTGGGGGCGGAAGGGCAGTGGTAAAGATGAAGGTTCGAGCGCGGTTGACCAAATAGTCCCGGAGGAGCTCGGAGCCGGCCGCGAAGGCGCCGGAGGCGCCGAAGGCTTTTCCGAGCGTCCCGATGAGGACATCGGGAACAACGGCCAGGTGGGCGCATAACCCGGCGCCCCGGGGGCCGAGGGTGCCGAGGGTGTGGGCTTCGTCGACGACCAGGGCGGCGTCGTAGTCTTTCGCAAGGTCTGCGAGCTGGGCGATGGGGGCGAAGTCGCCGTCCATGCTGAAGAGAGACTCGGTGAGAAGGAAGCGACGGCGCGCCTTAGGGCCGAAGTGGTGGAGATGTGTCTGGGCCTTCTCGACTTGAAGGTGGGGGTAGACGGCAAGCCGGGCACCCGAAAGGCGACAGGCATCGATGAGACTGGCGTGGACTGCCCTGTCGGCGACGATGAGGTCCGGTGGTCCCGCGAGTGCGGTGATGACGCCTAGATTGGCTTGATAGCCGGTGGGAAAGAGGAGGGCGGCGGGGAGCGCGACCAAAGAGGCGAGCCCGCGCTCGAGGTCGCGGTGCTCGGGTAGGTCGCCGGCTACGAGACGGGAGGCGCCGCCACCGAAGCCAGAGGTGGTAGCTGCCCGGTATGCGGCCAAGCCTAGGGCAGGATGGGAGGCAAGACCAAGATAGTCGTTGGAGCAGAAGGAGAGTAGCGGATGGCCGTTGACCACCGTATTCACGCGAGACGAGCCCGCGAGGGATGGACAGGCACGAAGCCGGCCGCGGGAATCCAGTCTCCTTAGCTCATCGGCCAACTGATCAGAGAGTGACGGCAGCACGGGGAAGCAATCTGGTAGGTAGTGGAGATGCTGTCAACTCATGCCGGGACCGCAATTGTTCCACGTGGAACGTACGCGCCGGCCCATCGCGCCGCCCCGTGTCCCACAAGATAGCTCACAGAGTCTACCAGGCACCATTCGCCCTCCCCTCCAGCCGGCGCCCTCGAAGCGAACACCACAGCTCGGCCACCCGGTATCAGCAACCGCCCAGCCAGCGTGAGCCATTCCAATGGAGCGAAGGTCGCCCGCGAAGCTGCCACCCGAAAGGATGCGGCGGAAACGTCGGCATCCCGCCCCCGAACCACTTCAAATAGGTCTGGCCGGCCGCATCCTCGCAGGGCTGCGCCCAAAAAGGCGGTCCGCTTCGCCCGCGGCTCTACCAGCGTGGTCTTGCAATCCGGCCTAAGTATGGCGAACGGCACGCCCGGCAGGCCGCCGCCGGCGCCGATGTCCACGACGGTAAAGCCCGACGGCACAAGCCTGCTCAAAGCAAACGAGTCAGGTAAGTGATGCGCGATAAGCTCATCCATCCCCCCCGCGCCGGTCAGGTTTACACGCGCGTTCCACTGCAATAGCAGTCGAAAGAAGGCCGCCACCCGCGCAATTTGCTCCAGGCTAAGCGGGCAGGTCCATTCCGCGGCCAGCTTCGCGATTCCGTCTTCCGGGGTACCGGCACACACGGTTTTAGTATACGGCGCTGCGCTCTCGTCGCGTCGAAAGACCACGCGAGCCGCCGCCCTTAGCAGCAGTCCGGCACGCCCTCGTGGCTTGCCAAACCGAGGAGGGATACAATCGACTCCGCACCCTGGCATGGACGCAACCCAATCAAGAAGCCGACTTCTGCTCGTCGACGGCGATCCGAAGAGCCTGCGCGTCCTAGACGTGAGTCTCAAGAAAGCCGGCTTTGACGTGACGACCGCCACCAGCGGCCGCGAGGCGCTCGCCCTGCTCGAAACTGCTGCGCCCGACCTCATCATTTCAGATACCGACCTCGACGAGATGGACGGTTTCGAGCTGTGCAGCAGGATCAAGGCCCGGCCCGAATGGAGCAAGATTCCCTTTCTCTTCGTCTCTGCTCGCAAGTCCATCGAGGACAAGATTCGCGGTCTCGAGCTGGGCGTGGAGGACTACCTTTCCAAGCCCATCTACATCAAGGAAATCGGCATCCGCGTCCGAACCGCCCTGCAGCGGGCGGAGCGCGAACGCATGGAATCGCGTCGCGAAGGCCGCACGCGCTTCGCTGGCGACCTCTCGGACGTCGGCGTGGTCGACCTAGTGCAGACCATCGAGCTCAACCGCAAGTCCGGAATCATCCACATCGTAAATCGCGACAACCGCCGCGGTTCCATCTTCTTCCGCGAGGGCAAGGTCATCGACGCCGAGGTTGGTCGTCTGTCCGGCGCGAATGCGCTCTTTCGCCTGTTCTCGTGGTCTGAAGGCCAGTTCGCGGTTGAGTTCAAGCAAATCCGCCGCCACGACGTCATCGACACGCCCATGGCCCCGCTTCTCATGGAGGGCATGCGCAGGCTCGACGAAACCGCCCACCTTCTCGAAAAGTTGCCCTCGGCCCGGGCTGTGCTCGAGGTCGACTGTCGCGTCCTGGCCGAGGAGCTCGCCGAGCTGCCCGACGAGATGAATTCAGTCCTCCGCCTGTGCGACGGAACCCGAACCTTGCAAGAGGTCATCGAGGACAGCGACCAACCCGACCTCGAGGCGCTGACCATCGTCGCCAAGTTGTTCGCCGGGCAAATCGTTTTCGCGCGCGAAGTCCCCGATCGCGGCGGCGAGTCCCAAGCAGGCGAGCGCCTGGAGCGCTGGCTTTCCGAAGGTGAAGCCGAGGACGGCGTCGCCGCCGAAGATCGCGGAGGCCAGTCGGAGTTCGCAGCCCCGGCCGAGATCGCCGACGTCCTGCCGTCGTGGACCCCGGTACCGACGAACACGCTCAACCTGCCCGCTGTGATGGAGCAGGCCCCCGCTGCCGACCCTTCCCATGCGAAGACTCGTTCGGGCGACACCCTCAAAGGTGTCCCGCTTGAAACCCTCTTCGCCGACGACGCGAAACCCAGCGCGCCCGAATCGTCCTCCTCGGACCGGGACGCCGGCCCCGCCTCCCAACTGCCCGCATCCGACGCACGCTCCAGGAAGCCCCCCGGGCTCGCGGAGCGCATGTTGAGCGACGATTCCGCCGTGCGTGCCTCGGCAATGCACGAGGCGATCTCCGAGGGTGGCGGACGCATCACCGGGCGGCTCCCAAGCGACCGAAACACACGCGAATACGGCAGTCCGGAGGAGACCGCAGCGGCGCTAGTAGATGACGTTGTTTCGGGCGCCCACGAAATTAAGCGCGACTACAAGTTGCCCGCAGAGCCCGAACGACCATCCAAGGTGGTCGACTGGGGCGCCTGGCCGGCCAGCTCGAGCGACAAGGTCGCACCACCCGACCCAGGCGTCTGTGCGCTGCCCGAGGCGCCAGCAGCCAGCGACGCCCCGCTGCCAGCCTCCGCGGACGTCGCGCCCGAGCCCGCGCCGACCCGAGTCACCTCGCCGGGTATCCCCGAACCGCCGCCGACTCCGGCGGCGACCGAGACCCACGCACCCGGGCCGACACAAGACGAGGCCACCGATTCCCGCCCGGTCCCCGCCAAGAGCGCTGGGGAAGCTGCATCGCCTCCTACTGACTCCGCCACCGCGTCGGGGCCCACCCGGCCGTCTGCGTCCGCTGACCGCTCGCCGGCGACGATCGGGGTGGCCGCGACGTCTGCCAGCTACCGCCGCCTTGGTCTCCTGGCGGTGGCCGCCTTCTTGATCGGTGCCGTGGGCTTCCTTCTGTTCTTCGGCAGGGGTCCGAGCTCGTCGCAAGAAGCCTTGCCTCCGTCGGAACCGCAGCCGGCAGCTCCGCCTACTGAGGTCAAGCCGCCGGCGCTGCAGCCCGCCCCCGCCGCGTCACCGCTAGGCGCAAAGACGGCGTCGGAAGCAACGGCCGGAACTCCCTCGCCGAGGTCCAGGCCGGCGCCACCACAGGTCGCTTCCCCGAGCCCAGCCCAGCCAGCCAAACCATTGCCCGGCCCGCCCGCGCCGCTGCCTGTGGCCACCGCCCCGGCCGAGCTACACCGCAAGTGTGTCGAGGTCGACGCCGACGGGAAAGGCAAGGCCAAGGCGGTGGACAGCGCGTGCCGGCTAGCCCTTGCGGGCAATCCCTCCGACGTGGACGTGATGTTGATTCTCGCCCGCGCCGAGCTCGATCGCGGCCGGCTGGGCGAGGCGAGATCGCTGGCCAAGAAGGTGCTCGCCACCGATGCCAATCGTCTGGAAGGCTACATCTATCTCGGCAACGTGGAACAGGAGGCCGGCAAAATCGAAGAAGCTCGTGCCGCCTACGAAAAATATCTAGAGCTCTCGCCGAGTGGACCTTTCGCGAAGGAATTGCGGGCTATCCTGAACAATCTTTGACGTGAAATGCTGGTCCTCGGTATCGAAACCTCTTGCGACGAAACCGCTGCTGCCGTGATTGAAGGCGGCAAGGCGATTCGCTCCAACGTCATCTCGTCGCAGGTTCTGGTGCATGCGGAATACGGCGGTGTGGTGCCCGAGGTCGCCTCGCGCCAGCACTTAGCGACGGTGGTGAAAGTGGTTCGCCAGGCCCTGTCCGACGCTGGCGTGGAAGCGAGCGCTCTCGACGGAATCGCGGCCACTTGCGGGCCAGGCTTGGTAGGCCCGCTGCTGGTGGGCGTGGAGATGGCCAAGTCGATGGCCTATGCCATCGGCAAGCCCGTGGTGGGCGTGAATCACCTGCGCGGACACTTGGCCGCTGTCTACCTCGAACATCCGAAGAATCCGGCCCCTCCGCCTTTTCCGCACGTGGCGCTGCTGGTGTCGGGGGGTCACACCACCCTGTTTCGTGTGGAGGCGAAGGCTACCACCCGACTGCTCGGCTCGACCCGTGACGACGCCGCCGGCGAGGCCTTCGACAAGGTGGCCAAGCTGCTCGGGCTGGGCTATCCGGGCGGCGCGGTGATCGACCGCTTGGCCGCGACGGGAAATCCGAGCGCGCTGCAATTCCCTCGCGCGCTGCCGGGCCGTGCGGATCTCGACTTCTCTTTCTCGGGTCTTAAGACTGCGGTGGCCACCAAGCTGGAAAAGGAAGGAAGGCCGCAAGGCCCAGCGCTAGGGGATTTCTGCGCCAGCTTCCAGGCCGCGGTGGTCGACGTGTTGGTGAAGAAGGCGCGCCGGGCGCTCTTGCGTGAAGGGCCGCGGCACCTGGTCGTGTGCGGCGGCGTCGCGGCGAACCGCGGTCTGCGCCAGGCGTTGGCCGAGGCTGCCCGGGAAGACGGCTTTTCTCTCGACAGTCCGACCCCCGGGCTTTGCACCGACAACGCGGCCATGATCGCGCTCGCGGGGACCTGGGCCATCGAAGACGGCGAGGTGGGCGGCCTCGAC
>CAZBIU010000227.1:0-11336 GCA_964491625.1 uncultured Myxococcales bacterium | reverse complement strand
GTGCTCGTGCTTCGACCGTTCCACCGCCTGGAAAACCCGCTCGGACTGCACGATGCGCATGATCTGCGCCGCCGCCGAGCTCAGCAAATCGGTTTCGGCGGTGGTAAACGCCGGTCCCGTCGCGCGGTCGCCGACCAGCAGCCCGCGCGGGGTCTTGCCCTCGAAGATCGGCATGCCCACGAAGGCCGAGACTTCCTCGGGGCCTTGGTAGTACGGCAAGAGCGTCGGGCGTGGCGCTTCGAGGGTGCACGGCCTGCCTTCTTTGAGAATCGCGGCCAGAACCCCGGAGCGCGCAGACATGGCGCCCTCGACGACGTTCTGCGCGGAGGTCGACAGTTCCTTGAGCTTCAGCTTCTCGCCCGTACTATCCAGCCACAGGAGCGCACAAGTCTTGAGCCCGAGCGACCGCCGCAGAAGCTCGATGGTGTGGAACAGCTGCTGACGGATGGTCTCGATGGACCCTTGTGAGAGCTTCTCTTCCTCCTCGGCGCGAGAACGCAGCTTGCTCGCCGCGCTTAGGCCCGGCGAAATCAGACGAAAATCTCGCGCCTCCTCGCGCATGGACAGGACCTCGTCCTCGAGGCGTTTCCGATGCTCGCGCCGTTGGCGGGCTACTTCGGCGTGCAGGAAGGCCACGTTCAAGATGGCAAATACGGCAATGAATCCCGTGTGGCCTGGAAAAGCCGCCGCCGAGCCCGGTGCGGCACCTGGACCGAACGCCATCACCGCCTCGAAGCCAAGCGCCGCCAACGCAAGCAGAAGGCCCGTCTTGAGCGGATGGAAGGTTACCAGGAAACTGACCAAGGCATACACCAGGGGATAGATGGGCGACGTGGTTCCGCCCAGCACCGAGAGGAACACGTAGGTGGCCGACAGCAGAAGCAGCCCAAGCTCCAGGTCGGAGAGCATTTCCCGGCGCGGACTGCGCCGGCGCTCGCTGGTCGACACCCGGGCCGCCACCTTGATGGCCAGTGCGCCCGCCAGCATGGCCGCCGCCAACGCTCGGGTGTAGTCGGCGCTTGGTCGCCGCAGATCCGGGAACCATCCGCGCCAAAGCAGCACAATCACGCCCACGACCAACCCGGTGCCCCACAAAGCCCGAAATGTGCGGCGAATTTCAAACCCGGCCCGCACGCAGACCTTGCGCGCCTTCATGGGCTCTTTCCCAGGTCGAAGATGACCTCGCCGGGCCTCACCCAGCCCAAATCGGCGCGGGCGACGCGCTCGACGGCGCGCCGGTCAGAACGCAGGGCCTCGGCCTCGCGCGAAAGGTGGTCGACCTCCATGCGCAGGCGGGCGTTCTTGGCCTGGGTCGCCGCCAGCTCACGCCGAAGCTGCAGGTATCGTGCGAAGCCCGACCGCGCGTAGAGGTAGTACGGCCCGTAGCCGAAGGTCGCAGCCAGAAGCAGCGCAGCCAAACAGCGCAAGATCCACGTCTGACCGATGCGACTTCTGCGGCTCATGGCATCCTTGGATAGCCAGTATCCGGGTAGCCCAGCCAGGCCGCAATTTTCTTGCTCGGCAAGGTTCGGCGATCGCCGCAAGCGTCATTTGCGCGACCTCGGGCTCAGAAGAGAAACGGGACCAGGGCCCGCCGCTCGCGCGGGTAGCTCGCGAAATTCGCGCGATACCAGCGATGGTGGTGAAGAGCCCGCGGCACCAGGTTGGCGATGGTCCACAGGGCGAAGATGAACCCGCCCGGCGACCAGGTTGCGATGGCAAAGCCGGTCCATTCCAGGATCTCGCCCGTGTAGTTTGGGCAGGACACAAGTCGGAAGAGTGGTCCGACAGGAACACCTCGCCGACCGCCCGACGCCGCACGAATCCGGCGCAGCTCGCGATCCGCAAGAACGTGCACCGCCATTCCGGCAAAGAACATCGCGGTTCCAAGCAGAAAGATTGGCGACGCCAGCCAAGCATCCGGCCGCAACGGCCCGAGAGCAAAGAGCCACCTGCCATTGAGATAGGCATTCACCAGGTTGAAGAACGCCCCCGAGCCTGCGACCACAATCGGCATCGGCCGCGACGATGCGGGCAGAAGCCACGGATACACGAAAGCGCGATAGAGATAGTGGCAAAGCCAAAGCCCCAAGAAGATCTCGGCGACGCGATCACCCGCCCGATTTCCGACCACGAACAAGCACACCATGCCGAGGGGAGACGGCGCCTCCATGACCATCCAGGCCAGGCGCGCGCCCATCGCCGGGCCGAAGCCGGATCGATGGTGCCTACCGTAGGGAGCCGGACGCACGAACAGGTACCCTGCAGTCACCAGCGCCACCAGCCCCCAAGCTCCCAGGATGACGAAATACGTCGACTCGCCGCCGGTCATAGCCAGCCCTGCTCCTTCATCCAGCTGTAGGTGTCGCGCAAGGTTTCGTCGATGGGTCGCGGGCGGTAGCCGAGCTCGTTCTCGGCCTCCTGGCGGTGAACCGGCGGCTGGGTGCGCAGAATGCGCAGGGAATCGGAGGTGAGCAGCGGACGCCGCCGGCGCAGGCGGGCATAGCTCGCAGCGAAGGGTGCCGCCAGCCGAACGACCACCATGGGAACCGCCAGCCTTGGCGCAGCCTTCCCGGTCACGGTGGCCCAGCGTCGTGCAAGCTCCACCAACGACAGGCGCGCCCCCGAGATCAGGTAACGCTCCCCTCGCCCTCCCTGGTCTTCCGCGACCAGAGCCGCCAAGGCAACGTCGCGCACGTCGACGAAATCGCAGTGCCCGCCGGACACCAACGCCGGCAGCTTCCCGAGAGCGAGGGCCCGCAGGACATCGCCCATCGGCGACGGCTGAAAGTCAAACGGTCCAAGGACGGCGGTCGGATTCAGGATGGTCGGGTCAAGGCCGCGCTCGACCGACGCGAGCACCAGACGCTCGGACTCTGCTTTTGACCGGTCGTAGGCGCCACGTCCGCGCTCGCCCGGCCCGACCAGAATGGAAGCGCGGTCGAGAAACCCATCGCCCGGCCTCGGCGTGAGGGCCTGGATCGAGCTGAAATGCAGAAGACGACGCACGCCCGACGCGAGGCACGCGTCGACCAGGTTTGCGGTGCCGCGAACGTTGACCTCGTCGATGCGCGACGGTTCTTCCCAGCCTGCCGACACCACGGCGCCAAGGTGAAAGACCGTGGCGGCGCCGGTACAGGCCGCGCGCAGGCTCGCCCCGTCGAGCAGATCACCAAGAACGGCCTCGACCGGCAATCCTTCGATGCTCCGAGCTTGCCGGCGCACCAGCACACGCACACGCCGTCCCTGCGCAAGCAGAGCGCGTACCAGATTTGCGCCCACATGCCCCGTGGCGCCCGTGACCAGCACCGTCCCGCGGTCAGCGTGGTCGTTCGCGGCGTTCGCGCGAGCAGGGCCCGAGTGCGCCTTCATCGTCGCCCAGCGAACCTAGTTCTTCTTGAGCAGCGCCAGCACGGCATCCTTGGCGCACATGTCACAATAGCCGAATCGCTGTTTCAAGTTATCCAAGGTGATCTTCACGGCGGACACGGCTTCGGGCTGCATCTTGTCGGGGCCATCGACCAAAAACACCAGCAGATCCTCGTTGATCTTTGTCACCTGACGTTTGCGTTCGGTGAAGAAGGCCTCGCGCAAATCTGCGATCGGGCGCGGAAAGATCTGTTCGTAGTCCGGGCGCCGGTCGGGGTTGTCGAGCGACCAAGCACCGATCTTGGAGATCACCTCGTGGCGAAAGTCGGCCGGCGACATGCCGCTGGAGCGCACGCCCAAGAGGCGCTCGACGTCGGCCATCAGGTCTTGGTCAGGATCCTCGTCGGCGCCGGTCATGGGATTCGGCACCTTCTCGTGCTTCACCCAGTACGATACGTGGGTCACGTAGCGCTCGAAGTGTTCGATGTACCGGCGCTCTTCCACCAGCCCCATGGAGATGCGGACCTCATCGGCGATGCGATCCAGCAGCGCGGCGCGGACCGTGTCCACGAAGGTGGCGTGCTCTTGGTACCCGCCCGGCGCCGGCGATTGGCGCAGGAATTCGTAGACCGTCGTCGCGCGGGCCAGCTCTGCCAATTCATCGAGCACCGCGAACGGCGAGGTACACAGGTAGTTCTCGCTGTGGGCGGCGTTGAGCAGCACCAGCTTGATCTCGCGCGGCGAGGCGCCGGTTCGGCCCTCGTACTCCACCTCGGCATCGGTCTCGCGCGCCATGCTCTCCACCCCCGCCATCAGCTCCTTCTGCTCTTCCTGCGAAAACTTGTCACTCGCTTCGCCGAAGTACAGCATGGCCTTCTCCAGCGGCCCGAGACGGGCAACCATGGCCGACAGGCGACCGGCATACTTGTCGAGCTGGGGACGGCGAAGGCGCGTAAGCACCGCCCACAGCGCTGCCACCCAAGCCACGTGCGGGGCCACGTGTCGCCCGCTGCCGCTGGCAATGCCCTGCTCGATGTGCTCGTCGTAGATTTGCTTTTCCACTCGCACGTCGAGCAGATAGGGCGCGCGCACCAGCTCCATCCGCCCCTTGAACGACTGAAACTCCGGCACTTCCTTGAAGGCGGCCAGGTAACTCTCGTTCGACGTCGCGAAGAAGACGGTATCGACTTCCAGGGTTCCGAAATCGAGCGAGGTCGTGCGGTTTTCCACCACGCCGAGCAGATACTTCCACGATTCAAACGGGCGCTTGAGCAGGTCCTCGAAGTCGAGCATGCCTCGGTTGGCGTCCACCAGCTCGCCCTGCATTTCGAACAGGGACACCGAGTGCAGCGCCGACGGCAACGAGGCAAGCGAGCGGTCCATGGACAGCTGCCGGGTACGCACGTCAACCGCCATCTGCGGCTCGACGGTGGCCACCGCCTGCCGGTAGCGCCGCGAGATGAAGAAGCGCTCCACTTGCACGTGGCGCAGGACCCGCGCGAGATCGCCGTGGTAAGCTGACAGCAGTGCCTCGAAGATCTGCCGGTTGCGGTGGGACAGATCGCCATCGTAAAGGTGGCGTGCGGGCCGGAAACCGGCGGCCATCTCGTGCTCGAGTTGGCTGCTGACGAACTGGCGTCGCTTGTCCCGCGGCAAGAGAAGCAGCGGGTGGTCGCGCAGCTCGTCGCTGATCTTGGCTTCGACGAGGTCATCTTCCAGGTACGCGTAGCTCTCGCCATCGCCCACGCCATCGCGCGCACCGGCGAACCCGATGCCGCCTTTGCTCGCGTGCTGGGTGGGGAAGATCCAGTTGAATCGGTAAAGCGCCCCCTCGTCGAGCTGTGAGTAGTGCTCCATCGCGCGCTGGATGCACGCGACCACCGTGGATTTTGCGCTGCCGTTCGGCCCGTGCAGAAGAATCAACCGATTGGTCCGCCCCTCGCGCGCGAAGTTGGAAACCAGCCGGTAGATGGCAGTCTGGACGTCCTCTTGCCCGCGCAGGCAGTCCTTGCCGTCGTCCCACGGGCAGTCGAACAGGTTGAAGCGGGTGGCTTCACCGCGCGGCCGCCGCACCTTGGTGGTGCCGAAATGGTCGAACACGTCGCGCAGATACTGGGCCGCGGAACGAACCTGGCGAGCCATGTCCTTGTGGGCGAGGTCGATGTACTCGCCGAATGACATCACGCGGCGATTGCGGACGAAACCCTCGCGCATCTCGCTCGAAAGCTCCGCCAACCAGGTCAGTGGCTCGCGTGTCGAGGCCGAAGGCGTGGGAGCCCTTCCGGGATTGCTGATAGGATCGCGTACTGGCGCCATGTGCCCGCCGATCGTACCACGGGAAGGTTCTACGTCGGGCTATTCCCTCGCACGGCAAGGCACGGTATAGATTCAGCATCATGCAGTTCGTTTCACCTTCCGGCCTTGGCTGTTCCACTTGGCTTCGCAGCTTCCTTCGCTCTACCGCAGTCGTCGCCTCGCTTCTGATAATCGCCGCGCCTGCGCTCGGAAACCCCGGCAAAAAGCCAGGCAAGGCCGCCGGCGCCAAGGACGACAGCGCGCCTGAATCTGAATCACCCGCGGCGGCGCCGTCGACGCCTCCGGCGGGGTCGAGCCCAATGGCCGATTTGAAGAAGTCGAACGCGGCCTTGAAAAAACTGTTCCAGAAGACGCCGCCGTCATGGTCGCCCGAAAGTGACGCGAAACGGATGGAGATGCGCAAGATCGTTGCCAGCTTCCTCGACTTCGAGGAGCTGGCTCGGCGGGCCCTGGCCAAACACTGGGACGGCATTGCGCCCAAACAACGGTCGGAGTTCGTGGGTGTGTTGCGCGACCTGATCGAGCGCAACTACATCAAGCAGGTTCACGGGCAACCCAACTACGATCTTCATTTCGACAAGGAGGCCGTCTCGGACGGCGAGGCGACCGTGGACGCCACCCTGAACACGGCAAACAACGGCAAGAAAGTCACGGTAGCCATGGACTACAAATTGCTCTACAAGGGCAACCGTTGGCTGGTCTACGACGTCATCACGGACGAGCAGAGCATGCTGGAGAACTACCGCGCCGAGTTCAACAAAATCATTACCAAAGAATCGTTCGACGCGCTCCTAAAGCGGATGAAGAAAAGACTAGAAAAATCCGAATAACGTCGTAACCACGTGAGACACACCTTGCCCCGAGCGCATCTCTTCCATCCCAAACAGTTGTTCTTTGCAGTAGCCGTCGTGGGGACAGCCTCCGCCGCCTTCGCACAAGATCAAGCTCCCCCGACGACGCCAGCGCCGACCCCGCCCGCGGCTACTGCCACGGTGCCCGCGGCCTCGCCTCCTCCGCCTCCCGCGCCCATCGCACCAGCGCCGGCACCAGCACCGGTTCCGATGCAACCAACGACGGTCCCGGGCGCCTTGCCGCCCGCAGTGCCACCGGCTCCGCCGTCGGCCCATGGGGGCGTCATGGCTGCGCGCGTGGCCATCACCGAGTTCAAGGTCGAGGGCGACGGCGCGTCCCCAGCGCTATCCATGCAGTTGCAGGACGGCTTTGTGGTCGGCGTCACCAGGACTGCCCCCATTTACGTACTGGATTCGGTCGATGTGGCCCGCTATATGGACACGTTTCCCGAGCTGCAAAAGTGTGACGGGTCCATCTGCGTGAAGCGCTTCGGGCAGCTGCTCGACGTCAGCCATCTGATTCGGGTCGGCGTCAGCGTGACGGGCAATAGCTATTCCATGACCGCGCGGTTGCTGAGCACCGAAGAACCGACGCCCGCGATGGTGCCGGTGGACACCGAAACCAGATTCTGCAACGTCTGCACTGTCGACGAGGCCCGCCAGAAGATGATCCAGCTCGGCGACGAGCTCAAGCGCCCAATTGAGGGTTGGCTCGCCGCTTGGCGGCCACCGCCGCCACCACCGCCGCCACCGAAGTCCTGGCGACGCCCTGGTGCCGCGATCGGCATCGCGCTTGGATTCGCCACTGCGGTCGCAGGTGGCGCGATCTTCATCAACGCCGACTCGAACGGTTCGCGTTGGAAGCCCGGCCTCGGCGGGCTGATGCTGGGCCTCGGCGCCAGCGCAACCATCCTGGGTTGCTACGTGCTCGTCGCCTTGCCCTCCGAGCCCGGAAAAACGCCCGCCAGCCTTGCGGTGGGCGCGAAGTTCTAAGCCGAAGCCGGTCGATGGATCCGGTGGCGGGTCCGGCAGCCGGGGCCGGCTACGGATCCAACCCCGGGGTTACGGACGCGGCTTGGCGAGGCGTCCGTCGGGCCACAGGTTGGCCAGCCGTGCGAACGTCGGCCGGTGGGTCAGGTCCAGTCCAATCGGCGTCACCGAGGCCATGCACTCGGCCACCGCGGTGCAATCAGAGCCGGGCACGTCCTCACCCTTCTGCTCAGGCCCGCCAATCCAGTAGTAGGCGCGGCCTCGCAGATCCTGCCGCACCGAAACTTGGTCCCGGTAGATACGCCGGCCCATCGTGGTCACACGCACGCCTCGGATCGGCCCCGCGGGCATGTTGACGTTGAGAAACGTCGCCGGCTCGATGGCCGACGGACCCTCGGCAAGTATGGATTCCACCAGCTCGCGACTGAAGGAAGCCGCGTGGCCAAAATCCTGCGGGCTCCTGCGTTCGAGGGACAGCGCCATCGCGGGCACACCGCGTAGGGCGGCCTCTAGCGCGGCTCCGACGGTGCCAGAGTAGAAGACGTCGGAGCCTAGATTGAAGCCGTTGTTGATGCCCGAAAGGCACAGGTCAGGTTTGCGCGGCACCAGGTAGTGCAAAGCCAGGTAGACGCAATCCACCGGCGTTCCGTCGATGGAGAAGACGTTGGGCTCGATCTGGTCGACGCGCAAGGGATGGTCAAGGCTTATGGCGTGCGACGCCGCGCTGCGCTCGCGATCCGGGGCCGCGACCAGCACGTCGCCCAAGTCTTTCAGCGCCTCGGCGAGCGCGCGAATACCCGGCGCTCTCACGCCGTCGTCGTTGCTGAGAAGAATAAGCGGCTTCAATCGTCTTACATTTTGGCTTCGCCGGACAGAGTCCGGCCTCGCCTTCGCGAGCTTGTCGGGGCGACTGGATTTGAACCAGCGACCCCCTGACCCCCAGTCAGGTGCGCTAACCAGGCTGCGCCACGCCCCGATGTGTTTTCAAAAGTGGATGCGAAATGTAGTGGACCTAGCGCTCTTCTACAAGCGCAATCAGCTCGATAACTGCCTGCTTCAGCTTGCGCATGGTTTCGACATTGACATCCGGCGGGGGCAGTGGCGGTAGCGCGCCCTCGTCGTGCCCGAGCTCGCGCAGGCGGGTCCGGGCCCCCTCGATGGTGAAGCGCTCCTCGTACAGCAGGTGCCGAATGCGCAGAAGATGCGCCACGTCCGTTCGTCGATACAGTCTCTGACGCGAGCGAGTCTTCTCAGGCCTAAGCGAGCGAAATTCGGTCTCCCAGTAGCGCAGCACGTATGGCTTGACTGCGCACAGTCGGGCCGCTTCGCCAATCTTGAAGAACGGCTTGTCGGGTATGGCGTTCGGATCTACCGGCGCCGATGCGCGTCTGGGCAACAGAATCCTTTCGGCGCGAGACTACGGCTCGCTGCCGTTGAGCGAATTCTTCAAGACCTGGCTGGGCTTGAAGGTCAATACCCGGCGCGCGGTGATGGTGATCTCCTCACCGGTCTGCGGATTGCGGCCAGTGCGCGAGCTCTTGTCGCGGACAACGAAATTGCCAAAACCCGAGATTTTTATCTTCTCGCCCCGCTCAAGCGTCACCTTAATCGTATCGAAGACGGTCTCGACGATCTCGGCCGCCTCTTTCTTGGAAAATCCACCCACCTTCTCGTAGACGGTTTCGACGATGTCGGCCTTGGTCATGGCACGCTATGTTCCCACAATCGCGAATGTTGTCAAAGGCTTCACGCGCGGCAGAGCTGGCTCGACGACCGGCTACCGGATTTGGATGGAGAATGCCGCGGAAAGCGCCCCGACCACTCTCCGGTGCGCCTGGTCGGTCTCGGCGTCGGTCAGGGTCCGGTCGGTCGCCCGGTAGGTCATAGTCCAAAGTTGGCCCTTCTTGCCGGTCGGGGTGTATTGGGGGTCGCGGAAGTCCTCCAGTATGGCCAGGTCGCACAGGAGCGCTTCGGCAGACGACAGGAACGCCGCACGCTGGGCAGCGGCTGGAACGGCCGCGTCGATCCAAAAGGAAACGTCTCGGCAGACCGACGGGAACCTAGGCGGCGCCGAACCCCGTGGCGGCGCCATTGCCGACGATAGCGAAGCCACGTCGAGCTCGAAGTAGTAGGCAACAGCATCGATGCCGAGCTTGCGCGCTACCGTCGGATGCAGCTCGCCCAGGCGGCCGAGTATGCCCCCATCGGTCTTGCGAATTTGGGCCGACACGCCCGGGTGAAGAAACGACAAGACCGCCGGTCCGACAAATTCCGCGCCACCTATGCCGAGCCCTTGCAAAAGCCCCGATACCACGCCCTTGAGGTCGAAGAAGTCGAGCGCCTCGCCCGGCTTGAGCCATCCGTCGCGATTGCCGGCGAGGATGCCGGCCGCGAGAGTCGCCTCGACGGGGGCCGCATCGTTGCCGCCCGCGCGCCTCACCACCGTCCCCACCTCGAACAGCCACGCATCGGCGATGCCGCGGGAAAGGTTGCGCTTGAGCACGTCGGCCAAACCCGGCAAGAGCGAGGTGCGCATGACCTCGTAGTCCGCGGAGATCGGATTCTTGACCACGATGCCGTTGCCGAGCGATTCGTCCCCGTCGCTGATGGCCGCCAGCGCCGCCTTGGGCACGAAGGCCCAGGTCACGATTTCCGACAGGCCGCACGCGGCCAAAAGCGAACGAAGTCGATCGGCGGGGCCCTCGGGGTTCTCCGCGGACGTGCGATTGCCGGCAATTCGCTCCTTCTGCGCGGGCTTGCCGTATTCGCCCATGCGCAGCACCTCTTCCACCAGGTCCTCGGCAATTCTGACGTCCGGTCGGAAGGTCGGAACCGTAACCCGCAACGCGTCCGCCATTTTCTCGACGCCCATCCCAAGCCGGCCGAGCTGCGCCGTCGCAAAGTCGAGGGTGTAGTCGTTGCCGGTAACTCGGCGGAGAAGGTCGAGTGACAAGGTCACCTTGGCCTCGGCCGGCGGACGCGGGAATCGGTCGACCACGGTCCGGACCAGGCTGCCACCGCCCAGCTTTGCCATCAGCGACACCGCCCGCAGCGACGCGTACGGGATGCCATTGGCGTCCACGCCGCGCTCGTAGCGGTACGACGCCTCCGATGGGATTGCCAGCCGCTTGGCCGTGCGCCGAATGCTGGTCGGATCGAAGGTTGCCGCTTCCAGCAGAACCTGCTTCGTGCCATCGGAGACCTCGCTGCTGGCGCCGCCCATCACGCCCGCGATGGCCACCGGGCCGCGCGCATCGGTGATCAGCAGGTCCGTGGGCACAAGCTCGCGCTTCTGTCCGTCAAGCGTGACCATGCCCTCGCTTGGCCGCGCCCGGCGAACCACGATCTTGCCTTCAAGCTTGTCGAAGTCGAAGGCGTGCAACGGGTGTCCGGTTTCCAGCAGCACGTAGTTGGTCACGTCGACCAGGTTCGAGATGGACCGCATCCCGCAGTAGCCGAGGCGGAGCCGAAGCTGAATTGGGCTTGGCGCCACCGCGAGACCAGTCAGGAAGCGCGCGGTATAGCGCGGGCAGCCCATGTCGTCGGTGATTTCCACGTCCATGGCCGGACCGCCGTCGACCTCCGTGACCTTGTCGATTTCTGGCAGGCGAACCCGGGTTCCGTAGTGCGCCGCCAACTCGCGCGCAATGCCCAGGTGGGAAAGCGCGTCGGGGCGGTTTGGGGTCACGTTCACCTCGAGCACATCGTCCACTGCCCCCACCCAGGCGGCCACGTCATCTCCCGGATTCGCCGACGCTGGCAGAATCAGGATTCCGTCACCTTGCTCGCCCAGCCCCATCTCGGACTCGC